>CAZGXO010000016.1:0-16541 GCA_964529875.1 uncultured Candidatus Planktophila sp.
TCTCGCAAGGTGCAACGACTTCTTTTGCTCAAACCATCACGATTGATGCCGGAACGAATTCTGGAATCAAGAAGAATATGACTGTTATCTCTGGGTATGGGTTGGTGGGGGTTGTGAAGTTTGCATACCCCAACAGTGCGCTCGTGGAATTGGCATCTGATCCTGCATTTCGTGTTGGCGCGCGTATTGCCGGTTCGCAGCAAATCGGCATATTAAGTGGACAGGGCACTCGCAAAGGCGTTTTGCAACTCCTTGATAACACCACACAAGTGAAGAAGGGCGATGTCATTCTGGCTCGTGGAAGTCAGAGCGGTCGCCCCTTTGTGCCCGGAGTTCCAATCGGTGAAGTCACCAAAGTAGATAACTCGCCGGGTGCAGTAACACAAACTGCAGATGTGAAGTTCTATACCAATTTTTCAACTCTTGGAATTGTTTCGGTTGTTGTCTCAGGACAAAATGTTGATCCCCGAGACTCACTCGTTCCACCAAAACCAATTCCTACACCGATTCCAACGGTGACTGTGTATGCAACACCTTCACCTAGCCCACAGGGTTAAGCGCAGATGTCACTTCGTAATTTTCTCTATTCAGCTCCGGTATTTCTGATTGTCTTCTTGTTACAAGAAGGATTTGTGACACAGATGCGCTTACCACTTGGCGGATTTAATTTACTATTGATAGTTGCTCTGATTTGGGCAGCACTCAGTACTCCCGAAATCGGTGCGCTGACAGGTTTTGGCGCAGGTATTGCAATGGATTTATCTCAAACTTCACCGGGACCGATGGGCCATTGGACTTTGGTCTTAATCATCGCCTGTTATGTCATCGCATTTTTGGGATATGGAGATGACAATATCCGCGCCAATCCCATCAACATTGTTTTTCTCACAACAGTGGGCGTTCTCCTTACTCAAATAGTTTTTCTCGCACTCGGATTATTACTCGGTGAGGAATACGGCAGCACTCAAGGAATCCTCTGGTTACTTGTAGGTTCGATTTTTTGGACAGCTATCGTTTCGCCACTCATTTTAAAAGTGATTGCCTTTATTCATAGCCATGTATTTGGAGTGAGCTCTCAACTATGAATCAACGCGCCCGCCTGAGTTTGCTTGTGACGCAGATTTTTATTGCCGGTTTAATGTTGGCGCTCTTTGGCAGACTCTTTTATCTACAAATCGCAGCAGGTCCTACTTATCGTGATGCCGCGCTCAGTATTCAAAGTCGCGATGTTGTGACTCCCGCAAACCGTGGTTTTATCGTTGATTCATCAGGTGTGCCACTGGCGCTTAATAAAGTGGGGCTAGCTGTCACTGTGGACCGCACCAAAATCGATAAATTGCCTGATCAAGGGCAGAGCGTCATTCAAGATCTGGTGAAACTTCTTGGATTGAATTACGCAGATGTGTGGCAACGCACCAGATTATGTGGTGAGCTTCCTAAAGGACAGAAAGCTGGATGTTGGACAGGTTCTAGGTTTCAACCAATACCTATTACTAAAGAAGCTGATCCACAAATAGCGCTGAAAATCGTAGAGCGTTCTGATCGATATCCCGGAATTTCGGCAACGCCTGTTGCTATTCGCAATTATCCAGAAACTTTGGGGACCAATGCAGGACATGTATTGGGTTATGTCGGACCATTGACTGAAGAAGATTTATCTGGAAAATCAGGAAGAAGCTATTTCCGCTCCGAATCAATCGGTAAATCTGGTCTAGAAATTAAGTACGATGAATATTTACGCGGTGTTCCAGGTATTAAAACGCTCATTGTTGATCGCAAGGAAGCTGTCACTACAACGAGTAAAAATACCCAACCAATTGCTGGAAATCATTTGGTGACAAGCCTTGATGTGCGGATTCAATCAGCTGCTGAAGTTGCGTTAGGAGATGCCGTCCGCCGCGCACGTGCATCGGGATATCGCGCAGATGGTGGCGCCGCAGTTGTGATGGATATACGAAATGGTGAAGTGCTTGCACTTGCTTCTAATCCAACTTTTGATCCCAATGCATTTGAGCGGGGGCTGACAGTCAAACA
Organism: uncultured Candidatus Planktophila sp.; assembly: GCA_964529875.1. Lineage (GTDB taxonomy): Bacteria > Actinomycetota > Actinomycetes > Nanopelagicales > Nanopelagicaceae > Planktophila. Next base: position 2,035 of record CAZGXO010000016.1, read on the forward strand.
GGCGAGCAATCTCTTTAGTGAGAAAGCTGGCGTGCCAGCGCTCAATCGCGCATTACAAGGATTGTATGCACCAGGTTCTACCTTTAAAGCGGTCTCGCTGATCGCCGCTAAAGATGCTGGATATTCATTGAAGGCAAATTATTCATGTCCATCAGAGTTTCAAGTAGGAAATCGCGCCTTCCAGAACTTTGAAAGTAAGTCGCAAGGAACCCTCAGCATGAAGCGAGCAATTGCAGTTTCCTGCGACACCATCTGGTACAAAATTGCATATGACGAATGGGTTCGCGATGGCGGGCTGCGCCCTAAATCCAATCCCAATGATTACTTTTTTAATGCAGCAAAGAAGTTTCAAATTGGTGAAAAGACTGGCGTTGATCTTCCTTCTGAGTCATCTGGGCGGCTAGCAAATCGTGAGTGGCGTAAAAATTGGTATGCCCAAAATAAGGATTACTACTGCAATTACAAGGAGCGCGCTGCAAAATCTGCGCAGACCGCCTTTCTCATTCAACTAGCGCGGGAAAATTGTTTAGATGGAGATAAAGTGCGAGCCGGAGATGCTGTGAACTTCTCTATTGGGCAAGGCGATACCGTCATTACTCCCATCAAATTAGCTCAAATGTATGCTGCCATCGCAAATGGCGGAACTATCTGGAAACCAACTATTGCAAAGGCAATTGTGAAAACAGATGGCACAGTCTTGAAGACATTTTCACCACAGAAGTTAGGTGAGCTGGGAGAAGATCAAGCCACCCTCACATTTTTACAAGATGCGCTCCACGAAGTAACAATTGCTGGAACATCAGCTGGAGTATTTGCAGGGTTTCCAATACCGACCGCCGGCAAAACCGGAACTGCACAAGTCTTTGGCAGAAATCCAAATGGCAGCGCTAAATCAGATACTTCTTGGTATGCCGGTTATGCACCATCAACTAATCCACGTTATGTAGCAGTCATGATGGTGAGCCAAGGTGGATTTGGCGCCGGAACATCGGGAATTGGAGTTCGCAAGATCTTTGAAACTATCTTTGGAGTACAAGGCAATAAGCTCAATCCTGAACTTGCAGTATTTCCAGATGGCAGACCGCCCATAAAACTTCCACGAATATCTCCGGCAACAAAGCCAAAGCCCTCTATTCTCAATCCTGGTAAAGCGCCAGTAGTTACCGCAACAACAACGCCGCGAGCAAAGGCACAACGATGACAACTTTTTTAAATCGTAACCCGTATCGCAGAGCGCGCCGTTCATCTGTATTTGCCGGCTTTGATCCGATTCTGACAATTGCAGTCGGTCTCTTATTAGTGATTGGTACTTTGCTCGTGTATGCCGCAACTCGCGATTGGTACTCGGCAAATGGATTAGATCCGCAGTATTACCTCAAGCGCCATGCCATCAATATTGTGATTGGAATTTCCCTGGCGTGGGGCACAACGATTATCGATTATCGATTGCTGCGCGCCTACACTCCTTATATCTGGGGGCTGGGAGTCTTCCTGCTCATTCTGGTTCTCATCCCTGGCCTTGGTAGTGAAATCAATGGTGCTAAGGCGTGGATTCCATTACCGGGTGGTTTTCAAATTCAACCTGCGGAGATTGCCAAGATTTCCATCATCATTGGAATATCGATGTTGCTTTCTGAGCGTACGCATAACAGCGATGAACCTTCCAATCAAGATGTTTTAAAAGCTCTAGCCATCGCTGGAATTCCCATTCTCTTAATTTTGCGCCAGCCAGATATGGGAACCGTTTTTATTATTAGCGCATCTGTTGTCACCATCATCGCAGTCTCTGGCGCATCTACTCGGTGGGTAGTGGGGCTTATTTTGGTGGCAATACTTGGTGGGTTAGTTGCGACAAAATCTGGAGTGATTAGCGATTATCAAATAAAGCGCTTGCAATCTTTTGTGGATCCCAATGCAGATTCTCAAGGCACGGGGTATCAACTGCGTCAAGCGCGCATCACAGTTGGTTCGGGTGGGTTGGTGGGCACTGGACTTTTTAATGGTCCGCAGACAAATGGACGATTTGTTCCAGAGCAACAGACCGACTTTATCTTTACCGTAGCGGGAGAACAGCTAGGTTTTCTAGGAAGCGGATTTATTCTCTTCCTCTTATTTATCGTTCTGATGCGCGCATTTGCCATAGCTCGAAGATCCACCGACCCTTACGGAACTTTGGTCTGCACTGGTGTGATTGCTTGGTTTGCTTTTCAAATATTTGAAAATATTGGAATGACTTTGGGGCTGATGCCTATGACCGGGGTACCACTGCCATTCCTGTCATATGGCGGCTCAAGTATGTTTGCCAATTTAATTGGGTTTGGACTTTTACAGAATGTCCACGCCGCGCATCGCGGTTAATTCACGCTCAAAATAGGTAAGGCCCACCTTTATCTGCCATACTTACCCCAACAGCTTCGCGCGGCCAGCGATCCTTATCGCGCCTGCGGCAGGCTCACACAAGATTTGCTTACAACGAATTTCGAAGTAAGCCACGAGATTGCATATCTCGTAAGGGATATGCGTTAAAGGATTTGGTGCCATGGCGATAGAGCCAAAATCACCGCGTAAGCGCGCGGTTAAGAAGTTGCGTGGAAAATTAAAAGGTGAAGAAAACACCGCTACGCAAGCAGAACAATCAACTGAATTGCAGAGCGAAGTCACTGACACGCCAAAGCGTGGCAAGAAGGCAGCTGCAGTTCCTGTTCCAGTCTTTCAAGCAGCGGAAGTTGTTGCCCCTAAAAGTCGTAAGACTGTAAAAGAAGATGCAAGTGCAGATTCTGATTCCGATGATTCACCTCGCGGCCGCAATCGTCGCCGTCGTCGCGGTGGACGTGGACGACGTAAAGGACAGAATGAAGAAGGTAATTCTGTTGAGGAAAGCAGCGATGATTCCCAGTCAAGTGATGAAGCAAGCGATGAGAATGCAGAAGGTGGCACACATCGTCGCCGTCGCCGTCGCCGCGCATCCGGCGAAGGTGTAACACCTGGAGAAGTGATTGATGAAGATGGTGTTGTCACCATCGTTAAAGTGCGCGAAGTTCGTGAACGCGCAGAACGTCCCGCACGTGAACGCGCAGAACGCGGACCACGTCATCGCCGTGATCGCGAACGTGGTCGAAATGAGCAACGTGAATATCGTGAGCCATATCGCCGCCGCGGCACCATTATTACGGACGGTGAATATTTAGCACGTCGTGAAAATGTGGATCGCGAAATGGTGGTGCGTCAGATTGGTGATCGCATCCAGATCGCCGTCGTTGAAGATAATGTGATGGTTGAGCACTATGTAAACCGAAATGCCAACGTCTCTTATGTGGGCAACGTTTATTTGGGTCGCGTGCAAAATGTTTTGCCATCCATGGAAGCTGCCTTCGTCGATATTGGTAAAGGCCGCAACGCAGTTCTCTACGCCGGTGAAGTGAATTGGGATGCTGCCGGTATCTCTGAATCTGAGCCACGCAAAATTGAAATGGTGTTAAAGACTGGACAACCAGTTCTTGTGCAAGTGACAAAAGATCCCATTGGTCAAAAGGGTGCACGCCTCACAAGTCAGATTTCACTTCCTGGACGTTATGTTGTTTACGTACCAGGTGGTGGCATGAGCGGAATTTCCAAGCGCCTTCCTGAAGCAGAACGTGCGCGCTTAAAGACAATTCTGAAGAACCTGATTCCAGAAGAGGCAGGTGTCATTGTTCGAACCGCGGCAGAAGGAGTATCAGAAAATGAACTCACTGCAGATGTGGAACGGCTTAAGGCGCAATGGGAAGATATTTATCAAAAGTCGGTAAATCCAAATTTCCACGCACCGGCTCTCCTTCTTGCAGAACCTGATCTTGCTGTTCGAGTTATCCGCGATATCTTTAATGAGGATTTCCGTAAATTAATTGTGCAAGGTGATGAAGCCTTTGAGGCGATTACCAGTTACTTGGGCTCCATTGCTCCAGAACTCAACGCCAAAATTGAGAAGTATGTAGGTAAGGGTGATCTCTTCGCCGATTACCGTGTTGAAGAGCAACTTGCTAAGGCATTTGATCGCAAGGTCTATCTGCCTTCAGGTGGATCGCTCGTCATCGACCGCACTGAAGCGATGGTGGTCATTGACGTCAACACTGGAAAATTCATCGGTAAGGGTGGAAACCTAGAAGAGACCGTTACTAAAAATAATCTTGAAGCCGCCGAAGAAATTGCCCGCCAGCTTCGTCTGCGCGACTTAGGTGGAATCGTGGTGATTGACTTTATCGATATGGTTCTTGAATCAAATCGTGAAGCAGTCTTACGTCGCTTGATTGAATGCCTTGGTCGCGATCGCACTAAACATCAAGTCGCAGAAGTAACATCACTTGGTTTGGTGCAGATGACTCGCAAACGTGTAGGTCAAGGATTAATTGAAGCGTTCTCAACAACCTGTGATTCTTGTAATGGTCGCGGAATTCATATTCATACCGAACCTGTGAAGATGAAGGCACCGATGCCGCAAATCAATGCACAGAGCAATGACCAACCTGATATCGAAAGTGATTCTGATAGTGATTCTGATAGTGATTCAGATATTCAGGGGGAAGGCGATGTCATAGCAGAGTCTGAGCCCGCACCTAAAGGAAAGCGCCGCCGCAGGGCTGCAACATCTGGGGTAATAACTGCATAAATAACCGTCAATTTGACCCTAGGGGAGGGAAATCCGTACCCTTAGCGTCTGCCCAAGCCCGTGTGGCTAGGCGAAATCCGTAAAGAACTGAGGCAATGAGCATGTATGCAATCGTGAAAGCTGGCGGACGCCAGGAGAAAGTAACTGTTGGCGAGACCATCACTGTCGATCGTATTGACGCAGCTGCTGGCGCATCAGTCTCATTCCCAGCTCTCCTCGTTGTCGATGGTGCAAATGTCACTACAGATCCAAAGGCGCTCTCTGCAATTAAAGTAACTGGCGAAGTTATTGACGAAGTGAAAGGTCCAAAGATCGACATCCTTCGTTACAAGAGCAAGACAGGTCATCGCCGTCGTCAAGGTTTTCGTGCACAGCACACTCGCGTCAAGATCACTGCAATTAGCGGTGCGAAGTAACGGTTAAGGGAGCAAGATAAATGGCAAGTAAAAAGGGTGTTTCCTCAACACGAAACGGTCGCGATTCCAATCCACAATTCCTCGGAATCAAGCGCTTTGGTGGCCAAGAAGTTAATGCAGGAGAAATTCTCGTTCGTCAGCGTGGAACTCACTTTCACCCAGGTAAGAACGTTGGACGCGGTAAGGATGACACGCTCTTTGCTCTCGCAGCAGGTGCAGTTGAATTCGGTCGCGCTCGCGGTCGCCGTGTAGTGAATGTAGTCCCTGCAGTTTAATTTAGGTTTCTCTTAAAGGAGCGGGCCGCACATCAAGCGGTCCGCTTTTTTATTTCTTATCGAGTCGAAGGGAGTGATATGAAATGACAACATTTGTTGATCGCGTCACGCTCTTTGCTACTGCCGGAAAAGGTGGCGATGGCTGCGTTTCTGTGAAACGAGAAAAATTTAAACCACTTGGTGGCCCTGATGGTGGCAATGGCGGACGTGGCGGCGATGTCATATTAGTTGTTGATTCATCTGTTACTACTCTTCTTGATTTTCATCATTCACCACATCGCAAGGCGACATCTGGACATCAAGGTTATGGCGACCGAAAAGATGGTGTTTCTGGTGAAGATTTAATTTTGGCAGTTCCCAATGGCACTGTGATATTTGATGAATCTGGAAATCAAATTGCGGATCTGGTTGGTATCGGCACCACTTTCTTAGCAGCTCGTGGTGGACAAGGTGGACTAGGAAATTTAGCGCTCTCATCTTCTAAGCGTCGCGCACCTGGTTTTGCGCTACTGGGTGAACCAGGTGAAGAGCGCACCTTAACTCTGGAATTGAAATCAGTTGCCGATATTGCACTCGTTGGATTTCCCAGCGCTGGAAAGTCTTCACTGATTGCAGCAATTTCTGCAGCGCGTCCCAAAATTGCAGATTATCCATTTACTACTTTGGTGCCCAATCTCGGCGTAGTGCAAGCAGGAGATACACGTTTTACAGTTGCCGATGTTCCTGGCCTTATTCCCGGCGCTTCGCAAGGTAAAGGATTAGGTCTGCAATTTCTGCGCCATGTTGAACGTTGCGTTGCACTCGTGCATGTTCTTGACTGCGGAACTCTAGAAACAGATCGCAATCCCATCGATGATCTGCAAGCCATTGAAGATGAGTTAGCGCTTTATGGGGGATTAGAGAATCGACCACGCATTGTGGCGCTCAACAAAATCGATCTTCCAGACGGAAAAGCCATGGCGGATATGGTTGAAAACCAACTTCGCGAAAAAGGTTTACCTGTCTTTCAAATTTCGGCAGCATCACGCGAAGGAATTCAAGAGTTGCTCTATGCCATGGCTAAGTTGGTGCAGCAAGAACGAGCAGGTGCAGTTGCCGAAGAGCGCACTCGCATAGTGCTACGTCCACCAGCAGTTGATGATTCTGGCTTTACTGTCGTGAAAAATAGCGATGATTCATTTAGCGTCAATGGCGCAAAAGTTGTACGTTGGGTTCGGCAAACTAACTTTAAAAATGCAGAAGCGGTGGGTTATTTGGCCGATCGCCTTGCACAATTAGGAGTTGAAAAAGAACTCTTTAAAAAAGGTGCGGTAGCCGGTTCTGAAGTTCGTATTGGTGATGGCGATGATGCAGTTGTCTTTGATTGGGAGCCAACAATTGAAGCCGGTGCCGAACAACTTGCAGGATTTCTCCATCGCCGCGGTGAAGATGCGCGCCTCGAGACTGCTTGGCGAGCTGTTGAAAAAGAAGAGGATCGCCTCACGGATGAAGAGATTGCACGGCAATGGGAGTACAACGTAGCCAATCCTCATACTCCGGAATTGACTCCCGAACTTATTGAAGAGGATGAGAAATGAATCGCAGCGCACTCACAACCGCGCGCCGCGTGGTCATCAAAGTCGGCTCTTCCTCACTGACCGGAGCTGCGGGAGCAGAACTAGATCCGGCAGCAGTGAAAAAAGTTGTCGACGTCGCGCTGGCCTTGAAAGCACAAGGCGCAGAAGTTGTTGTGGTTTCATCTGGAGCAATTGCTGCAGGGCTTGCGCCACTGGGGCTGAAAGTGCGCCCCCGAGATTTGGCAACACAGCAAGCGGCAGCATCGGTTGGTCAAGGCCTGTTGATTGCACATTATGGAGAGAAATTTAAAGAACATCATGTGATCTCATCGCAAGTATTGCTCACCACAGAAGATGTTGTGCGACGTTCACATTATGCAAATGCCCAACAAACTCTCACTAAATTATTGTCACTTGGAGTTGTGCCTATTATTAATGAAAATGACACAGTTGGAACCCAAGAGATTCGCTTTGGCGATAATGATCGGCTAGCAGCTTTAGTTGCCCTGTTAATTCAGGCAGATTTATTAATACTCATCTCCGATATTGATGCGCTCTATGACGCACCACCTAGCCAGAAGGGTGCTCGTCCTATCCATCACATTGCAGATGTCACCGATATTGATATCAGCGCACTTGGTGGCGCAGGTTCTGCAGGAGTCGGAAGCGGTGGCATGATCACTAAGGTCGAAGCTGCGCGCATTGCAACAAGTGCTGGTATTCCTATGCTCTTAACTTCACTCGCTCAAGCAGAGAGTGCACTGACAAAAGACGATGTCGGAACTTATTTTGCAGCGCAGGCATCGAAGACAAATTCCAGATTATTGTGGTTGGCACATGCCTCAACGCCCCGCGGCAAATTGATTCTTGATGATGGCGCGGTGACTGCTATTCGTGAACGTGGAGTTTCACTACTTCCTGCAGGTGTCACAGCCGTGACAGGTGAATTTATCTCAGGAGATACCGTCGAATTAGTTTCGCAACAAGGAAGTGTGATTGCGCGTGGCTTAGTCGCATTTGACTCTGATGAAATCCCACAAATGCTCGGCCGTTCGACGAAAGAATTAGCAGCAACGCTTGGCGCTGAATATGAACGCGAGCTCGTGCATAGAGATGATTTAGTTCTCTTATGAGCGCCGACACCCTGATAGCGCAGCTGGCAAGCACAGCTCGCCATGCAGCGCGCACTCTTTCGACGGCAACTGCCAGCGAACGTAAAGCTGCGCTATTAGCAATTGCAGATGCCATTGAGAAACGCGCTGCTGAAATTCTTGCGGCAAATGCAGCGGATATTGCGCAAGCACAAAGCGAAAATATGCATCCCCAGATGCAAGATCGCCTCTTGCTTACTCCTGAACGAATTTCAGGAATTGCATCAGGTGCTCGGCAAGTTGCTGCGCTCCCTGATCCGCTGGGAAAAGTTTTGCGCGAATCAACTCTGCCCAACGGTTTACAGCTCACACAAATCTCTGTTCCCTTTGGCGTCGTCGGGATGGTCTATGAAGCACGTCCCAATGTCACAGTAGATGCAGCGGTCATACTTCTTGCATCAGGAAATGCTGCGCTCTTGCGCGGTTCATCAAGTGCGCAACACAGTAATAAAGTGTTGGTCGAGATTATGCGTGGCGCCTTAGCAACAACCGCTATTTCACAGGATGTCGTGCAACTTGTGCCTGCTGAAGATCGAGCAACCGTCAAAGCGCTGCTGACTGCACGGGGCAAAGTTGATTTAGTGATTCCGCGTGGATCTGCATCGCTTATCCGCATGGTGGTTGATGAAGCAAGCGTTCCCACCATCGAAACCGGTGCAGGTGTCTGCCATGTTTATGTCGATGAATTCGCCGATATTGATAAAGCGCTCCCGATTTTGATTAATTCCAAAACGCATCGCCCCAGCGTCTGTAATGCTGCCGAAACTTTGCTCGTACATAAAGCGATTGCACCAACTTTTCTTCCACTGGCTCTTAAAGCGCTCTCAGATGCGGGAGTGATTCTGCATTGTGATGCCACCGCCCAGAAAGTAGCGGAGACATTTGGTATCGCAGCAACTCTTGCACTGGAAGAGAACTGGTCAACGGAATATGGTGTTTTAGAGATGAATGTGGCAGTCGTTGATTCTCTCGATGGCGCAATAGACCATATTGCGAAGTACGGTACCAACCACACTGAAGCAATAGTGAGTGAAAATCAGGGAAATGTAGATCGATTTATAGCGCTCTCTGATTGTGCTGCAGTAATGGTGAATGCATCCACCCGCTTTACTGATGGTGAACAAATGGGATTCGGTGCAGAAATTGGAATTTCAAATCAAAAATTGCATGCGCGCGGTCCGATGGGACTTGAAGCAATGACGACAACTACCTGGATCGTTACGGGCAACGGGCAAATTCGCATCTAATTCGGATTTTTGCCCCAAACTTTATAGACTCACCGCCATGAGCAGCCTTTCGCGCGATGAAGTAGCAAAACTCGCCGCACTTGCTCGAATTGAGATGACTGAGGCCGAGTTGGTCGAACTCTCTTCCCAATTTGGCATCATCCTCGATGCGGTTGCGCGTGTTCAAGAAGTTGATTTGAGCAACGTCAAAGCAACATCTCATCCGCAACCACTGGAAAATGTGGCGCGTCCTGATGTTGTCGCGGCCAGCCTTGCTCCTGAAGCAGCACTCGCTGCCGCCCCTGCACAAGAAGATTCCCGCTTCCAGGTGCCACAAATTTTGGGTGAAGCAGAATGATTCACAAGACTGCCGCCGAGATGGCGCAAGCGCTTGCAAATAAAGAGATTTCGTCAGTTGAACTTACCAAAGCGCATTTAGATCGCATTAAGGAAGTTGATGGCCAAGTAAAAGCTTTTCTTCATGTCGATGCAGATGGCGCGTTAGCGCAAGCAAAAAGCGTCGATGCCAAGATTGCAGCGGGAGAAAAAATTTCGCCACTCGCGGGAATTCCACTTGCTCTAAAAGATGTCCTGACACAAGAAGGTGTGCCGACCACAGCTGGTTCCAAGATTTTGCAAGGATGGCGCCCGCCTTATGACTCAACAGTTGTCGCCAAATTAAAGGCGGCAGGTGTTGTCATCGTGGGAAAGACAAATATGGATGAGTTTGCAATGGGTTCATCGACTGAGAATTCTGGGTATGGTCCAACTTTTAATCCGTGGGATTTAACGCGCACACCAGGTGGCTCATCAGGTGGATCTGCAGCAGCGGTAAGTTCATATCAATCACCGATTGCAATTGGTTCTGATACAGGAGGTTCGATTCGCCAACCCGCTGCACTTACCGGAATTGTCGGAGTACGTCCGACATACGGCGCAGTGTCACGTTTTGGTTTGATTGCATATTCATCGAGCCTTGATCAAGCAGGCCCTTTTGCGCGAACGGTTCTAGATACCGCACTGCTTCATGAAATTATTTCAGGACACGATCCAAAAGATGCCACCAGCATTAATGCACCAGTTCCTGCTGTTGTTCATGCAGCACGCAACGGTGATGTGAAAGGTTTAAAGATTGGCGTTATCAAACAATTACAAGGAGAGGGTTATCAAAAGGGCGTTCAGACTCGATTTGATGAATCGCTCAAAGTATTGGCTTCCCTTGGCGCAGAGATTGTCGAAGTTGATTGTCCAAGTTTTGAATATGCCTTAGCCGCTTATTACTTAATCGCTCCTTCAGAATGCTCTTCGAATTTAGCGCGCTTTGATGCTATGCGATATGGCTTGCGCACAGGAGATACCGATGGCGCATCTGCCGAAGCTGTGATGAGTAAAACTCGCGATGCGGGATTTGGTCGCGAAGTTAAACGGCGCATCATCCTCGGAACATATGCGCTTTCGTCAGGATATTACGATGCCTATTACGGAAGTGCACAAAAGATTCGCACTTTGATTATTCAAGATTATGCCAAAGCATTTACCCAAGCGGATGTCTTGGTTTCACCTACTGCGCCAACGACTGCCTACAAGATAGGTGAAAAAGTTGATGATCCCATGGCTATGTATTTAGGCGATGTGGCAACGATTCCGGTAAACCTTGCCGGTATCTGTGGCATGTCACTACCTGCAGGGCTTGCAGAAGAAGATCAGTTGCCAGTTGGTTTTCAAATTATGGCGCCAGCGATGCAAGATCACAGGTTGTATCAAGTAGGCGCTGCGCTCGAGGCAGAGCTGAATAAAAAGTGGGGTGGCGCTCTGCTGACACAAGCTCCAGCGCTTGGGGGAGTGAAGTAATGGCACTTTCTTACGATGATGTTGTCGCACAGTATGAACCTGTGCTTGGTCTTGAGGTGCACGTAGAACTTAATACCAAGAGCAAAATGTTCTGTTCATGTGCCACTGAATTTGGGGCAGCACCTAATACGCAAACGTGTCCTGTTTGTTTAGCGCTGCCTGGAGCACTGCCCGTTGTCAATGAAAAAGCAATCGAATCAACGATATTGATTGGCTTGGCGCTCAATTGCAAGATCGCTCCTTACAGCAGATTTGCTCGCAAGAATTACTTCTACCCTGATATGCCAAAGAATTTTCAGATTTCTCAGTATGACGAGCCAATCTGCTTTGATGGTTATGTCGATGTAGAAATTGATACCGATGAAGGTCGTAAAGAATTTCGCATCGAAATTGAACGCGTACATATGGAAGAGGACACTGGCAAATCACTCCACGTCGGTGGTGCCACTGGTCGCATTCATGGCGCTGACTACTCGCTCCTTGATTACAACCGCGCCGGAATTCCACTCGTTGAAATCGTTACCAAAATAGTTCCGGGTACAGGTAAATATGCGCCAGAAGTTGCCAAAGCATATGTGGCAGAACTGCGTGACATTCTGCGCGGTCTCAAGGTTTCTGATGTCAAGATGGAGCAAGGATCTTTGCGCTGCGATGCCAACGTGTCGCTCAAGCCCATTGGCTCTGAAGTACTTGGCACTCGTTCAGAGACAAAGAATGTTAATTCGCTCCGTTCAGTAGAACGTGCAGTCCGCGGTGAAATGATTCGCCATGCTGAATTACTCAGCGCCGGAAAAAAGGTAAAACAAGAGACCCGCCATTTCCAGGAAGACACTGGACTCACTCGTTCTGGTCGTTCTAAAGAGCAAGCTGAGGATTATCGATATTTTCCAGATCCAGATCTCGTGCCAGTAACTCCCGACGCTACTTGGATTGAAAAGTTACGCGCTGGTCTGCCAGAACGTCCATCTATTCGACGTAAACGGTTGCAGCAAGAATGGAACGTTCCTGATAAAGAGATGGCAGCGATGATCAATGCTGATGTGCTCGATATTGTCGAAGCTACAGTGTTACTTGGCGCAGATCCCACTAAAGCGCGCAGCTGGTGGTTAGGTGAAATCTCTCGCATTGCCAATGAGAAAGAGTTACCGATAGCTGAACTCTCCATTACTCCCGCAGATGTTGCCGAATTAGTTTCATTGGTATCAAAGGGTGAACTCACCGACAAATTGGCACGACAAGTCGTTGAAGGAGTAATTGCAGGCGAAGGCACTCCCGCACAAGTTGTGGCAAAGCGCGGCATTAAAGTGGTCAACGATGATGGTGCACTGATGGCTGCCATTGAAAAAGTGTGTGCTGAACAAGCAGAGACTGCCGAAAAAGTTCGTGGTGGACACCTGCCCGCAGCCGGTGCATTGATTGGTGCAGTGATGAAAGAAACTAAAGGCCAAGCTGATGCCGCTCGAGTGCGTGAGTTGCTGTTGAAACATTTAGGTCAAGGTTAGGATTCGAAGATGGCCACCATGAAACCGCGCTCAGGTTTAGTAACTGATGGGTTAGAGCGCGCTCCTGCTCGCGGCATGTTGCGTGCAGTAGGTATGAATGATGAAGACTGGGTCAAACCGCAGATTGGTATCGCATCTTCGTGGAATGAAATTACCCCGTGCAATCTTTCACTCGATCGTTTAGCCAAAGCATCTAAGCAAGGCGTTATCGATGCGGGTGGATTCCCGATGCAATTTGGAACTATCTCTGTCTCAGATGGTATTTCTATGGGTCACGAAGGAATGCATTTCTCGCTGGTATCTCGCGAAGTCATTGCCGATTCTGTAGAAACTGTGATGAATGCAGAGCGCCTTGATGGCATGGTGACTTTTGCGGGCTGCGATAAATCACTTCCCGGAATGATGATGGCAGCAGCGCGTTTAGATGTGGCATCTGTCTTTGTCTATGCCGGCTCTACATTGCCCGGACAAGTAGATGGCAAAGATGTCACCATCATTGATGCATTTGAAGCAGTGGGCGCATGTGCACGCGGATTGATTACGCAAGATCGGGTCGATCAAATTGAACGAGCAATCTGTCCCGGTGAAGGTGCCTGCGGTGGAATGTATACAGCCAACACTATGGCAAGTATTGGTGAGGCAATTGGACTCTCTTTACCTGGATCAGCTGCTCCACCAGCAGTAGATCGTCGCCGCGATAGTTATGCCATTAAATCTGGCGCTGCAGTCGTGGAATTAATTCGCCAAGGAATTACTACCCGCGATATTTTGACGAAGCAGGCTTTTGAAAATGCCATCACCATTTTGATGGCACTGGGTGGCTCCACCAATGCAGTCCTTCACTTGCTTGCCATTGCTCACGAAGCAGAGGTTGATCTATCACTCGATGATTTCCATCGCATCGGCTCAAAAGTTCCATTGCTTGGTGATCTCAAACCATTCGGTAAATATGTGATGACCGATGTGGATCGTGTAGGTGGAATTCCGGTTGTTCTGCGCATCCTGCTTGATGCCGGCTACTTACATGGCGATACCTTGACCGTCACCGGAAAGACCATGGCGGAAAATTTGGCTGATATCAATCCGCCACTTGCAGATGGAGCGGTTTTATTTCCCATTGATAAGCCGATGTCACAAGATATTGGCATCACAATTTTGGGTGGATCACTTGCAACCGAAGGTGCAGTATGTAAAACCGCTGGTATCGGTATTGATACCTTCGAAGGACCAGCGCGCGTCTTTGAACGCGAACAAGCTGCGATGGATGCTTTAGAAAATGGCACCATTAAAGAAGGCGATGTTCTTGTCATTCGTTACGAAGGTCCTAAAGGTGGACCGGGTATGCGCGAGATGCTGATGATTACTGGTGCAATTAAGGGCGCAGGACTTGGCAAGAAGACTTTGTTGCTGACAGATGGAAGATTCTCTGGTGGATCAACTGGTTTATGTGTAGGCCATGTTGCACCAGAAGCGGTCGATGGTGGACCGATTGCATTTGTCAAAGATGGCGATCGCATTCGGATCGATATTAAAAAACGCACTCTTGATTTATTAGTGGACCCTGCAGAGTTAGAAGCTCGCAAAGTTGGTTGGAAGCCACTTGCTCATAAGTATCAACGCGGCGTGCTTCATAAGTATTCGAAGTTAGTGGGCTCTGCCTCTAAGGGCGCAGTCTGCGATTGACCGATAAAAGTCCCATTTATTGAGACGTTCATCTCATCTCTTGACGCATAGCGGGGCTGCGTTGGAGAATAACGCCATGCAATCAACACGTAAGGCAGTGGTTTCAGTGGTGGTGATTCGATAGCGCGTGCCTTCATGTCACGCGCGCCCTCAGATATCTGAGGGTTTTTTTATTGAAGAAGGGAGAAGGTAGATGGCAACA
>CAZGXO010000017.1:0-16241 GCA_964529875.1 uncultured Candidatus Planktophila sp.
GTTATACCGGAGCAGACTGCAAGCGTTGCCGTCGCGAAAAAGTAAAGCTCTTCCTTAAGGGCTCAAAGTGCGATGGACCAAAGTGTCCAATCGAATCTCGTCCATATCCACCAGGACAACATGGTCGTGGACGTGCAAAAGAGTCTGAGTACCTATTGCAGATGCGCGAAAAGCAGAAGTGCGCACGCATCTACGGTGTACTCGAAAGACAATTCCGTGGTTACTACGAAGAGGCAAACCGCCAACAAGGTAAGACTGGTGAAAACCTTCTTGTCATCTTGGAAACTCGCCTCGATAACGTGGTCTTCCGCGCAGGTTTTGCAAAGTCACGTGACATGGCGCGCCAGTTGGTTCGCCACGGTCACTTCTTGGTCAATGGTAAGAAGGTAAATATTCCTTCTTATCGCGTTACTCCGATGGACATCGTTGATGTTCTTCCAAAGTCACATGACCTCACCCCATTTATCGTCGCAAGCGCAGAGTTCGGTGAGAAGTCTGTTCCAGCGTGGATGGAAGTTGTGCCATCACAGATGCGCATCATCATCCATGGCGTGCCTGCTCGATCAGTGATCGATACCCAGGTTCAAGAACAGCTCATTGTTGAGCTCTACAGCAAGTAATTTTTTCAAACCAAGAGGAAATCAAATAGTGGATTTCCACGAGAAGAAAGAGGAGCACAAGTGCTAATTGCACAACGCCCAACGCTTAGCGAAGAAGTAATTTCCGAAAACCGCTCACGTTTCATCATCGAACCGCTTGAGCCAGGTTTCGGCTACACCCTCGGCAACTCAATGCGCCGTACTCTGCTCTCATCTATTCCAGGTGCAGCAGTGACCAGCATTCGCGTTGCCGGCGCCCTTCATGAGTTCACAACTCTCGAAGGCGTTAAGGAAGATCTCACCGATATCGTCCTTAACATTAAGAATCTAGTTCTCTCAAGCGATAACGATGAGCCATCAGTGATCTATATCCGCAAGTCCGGTGCTGGCACCGTAACAGGCGCAGATATTGCAGTTCCAAGTGGCGTTGAAGTTCATAACCCTGATCTTCATATCGCAACTTTGAATGGCAAGGCCAACCTTGAAATCGAACTCACCGTCGAGCGTGGTCGTGGCTATGTGACTGCAGTTCAAAATAAGCAAGCTGGCGCTGAAATCGGACGCATCCCAGTTGACTCAATTTATTCACCAGTTCTTAAGGTGACCTACAAAGTTGAAGCAACTCGCGTTGAGCAGCGCACTGACTTTGATCGCCTTGTGATTGATGTTGAGACCAAGCCATCAATGAAGCCACGCGATGCTGTTGCATCTGCTGGAAAGACTCTCGTTGAACTCTTCGGTCTTGCTCGCGAACTTAATCTTGATGCTGAAGGTATTGAGATGGGGCCATCTGTTATGGATGCAGCGCTTGCTGCAGATCTTGCTCTTCCTATTGAAGATCTTGATCTCACAGTGCGCTCTTATAACTGCTTAAAGCGCGAAGGAATCCACACAGTTGGCGAGCTCGTCAATCGTTCAGAGGCTGACCTCCTTGATATTCGTAACTTTGGATCAAAGTCGATTGATGAAATCAAGGCGAAGTTGGTCTCAATGGGAATGTCACTCAAAGATAGCCCAGCAGGATTTGATCCTTCACAACACCAGAACTACAACGCATCAGATGAAGATTTTGCTGATGCAGATCAGGCATAAAGGAGCAGATCATGCCAAAGCCAACTAAAGGCCCTCGTTTGGGTTCAGGTCCAGCGCACGAGCGCTTGATTCTTCGTACCCTTGCCGAACAATTATTTGAACATGGAAAGATCACAACAACAGAGGCAAAGGCAAAGCGTCTTCGTCCACTTGCAGAAAAGCTCATTACTTTTGGCAAGAAAGGTGACCTTGCAGCACGTCGTGAAGTAATGGCACGTATTGCAAATAAGACTGTTGTTCATAATCTCTTCACTGTCATCGCTCCAACCTTTGCAAATCGCGAAGGTGGTTACACACGCATTACTAAGATCGGTCCGCGCAAAGGTGACAATGCACCTATGGCAGTGATCGAGCTCGTTTCAGATAAGTAATCCGCGCTCTCTTCTATAGAGCGTAACTTTGATGGCGCAACCCACTCTCTTTCCTGAGAGTGGGTTTCGTCGTTTAAGGATGGATATTGCATACGACGGTACGCAATTCTTTGGTTGGGCAGCGCAACCGGGACGACGCACGGTGCAGGAATTTTTAGAGGAAGTTCTAGCGAGAATTTCGCGAAGTGATATCGAAACTATTGTGGCTGGGCGCACCGATGCGGGAGTACATGCAACAGGGCAAGTTATTCACGTCGATCTTCCCGATTCCTTATTTACCCCTGAATTTACCTATAAAGATTTGAAGTACAAGCTCAATCGCATTCTGGATGAAGATGTCCGAGTCATGGAAATTTCCGATGCGCCAGCGGGTTTTCATGCACGTTTTTCTGCGCTCCGTCGTTATTACACCTACAAAATTCAAGATGCCAATGAGGCAATCTCACCACTTGCGCGTTATGACGTAGCACCTTGGTATCGCCCACTTGATGTTGATTTGATGAATCAAGCAAGTGCACTTGTGCTCGGCCATCATGACTTTGCCGCCTTCTGTAAATTTAAAGAAGGGGGTACAACAATTCGCACTTTAGAAAAATATCAATGGCAAAGAACATCTGCAGGTTTACTCGTTGCAGATGTGGTTGCAGATGCATTTTGTTATTCGATGGTGCGCAATTTGGTTGGGGCAGTTGTCTGTGTTGCAGATGGTAGAAAAGATGCATCGTGGATGAGCGAGCTCTTATCCAATAAAGAGCGCGTCTCTGATTCACTGGTCTTTCCAGCGCGTGGATTAACCCTGTATCGAGTCGATTATCCAAGTGATGGACAGTTGCTAGAACGCGCAGAGAAGACGATAGGAAAACGCGGCTGATTGCCCGGGAATCTATGCGGGGCTTAAGGGCCATTTTGACCCGCCCCCCGCATAAAAGGTAAAGTTCACCCCCTGCGCCAAAGCGGCGCCATCGCAAGAATCAGCACAGCGTTGAACAATAGGTAAAAAAGAAGGTAGTACAGCATGCGCACATATAGCCCGAAGCCAGGGGATGTCGTCCGTAAGTGGCACGTCATTGATGCCCAAGATGTAGTTCTTGGTCGCTTGGCAACTCATGCTGCCGCACTTCTTCGTGGAAAGCACAAGACAACCTTTGCACCACACATGGATATGGGTGACTTCGTTATCGTCATCAACGCTGAAAAAGTTGCACTTACTGGTTCCAAGGCAATTTCAAAGTTTGCCCACCAGCACTCAGGTTTTCCAGGTGGTCTTACCTCAACTGTCTACGGTGAATTAATTGAAAAGCACCCAACACGTGCAGTAGAGAAAGCGATCAAGGGCATGCTTCCTAAGAATCGCCTCGGTCAGCAGATTGCATCAAAGCTCAAGGTCTATGCAGGTCCTGAGCATCCACATGCATCGCAAGCTCCGATTCCATATGTATTTAACCAAGTTTCACAAGTAGCGAAGTAAGGGATAAGCAGAATATGTCAGATACAACTTTTAACGATGTAGATCTCGAAGACGAAGTTCCTTCTTCATACACTTCATCTACACCAGCTCCTGCTACCAACCGCAAAGCAATCACCGCTCCAGGCGCTGGCACTGGCCGTCGCAAAGAGGCAGTTGCTCGCGTTCGTTTGGTGCCAGGCACAGGTCGCTGGGTCGTTAACGGTAAGTCTCTTGAAGCATATTTCCCTAATAAAGTTCACCAGCAATTAGTCTCCGAACCTTTCCGCACCGTTGGTGCAGAAGGTGCATACGATGTCTTTGCTCGTATCAATGGCGGTGGAGTTTCTGGTCAAGCAGGTGCACTTCGCCTTGGCGTTGCACGTTCACTGAATGCAATTGATACCGAAGCAAATCGTCCAGCGCTGAAGAAAGCTGGATTCCTCTCACGCGATGCTCGTGTGATTGAACGTAAGAAGTACGGCCTCAAGAAGGCACGTAAGCGTTCACAGTACTCAAAGCGTTAATCTGCAGAAAGAAGAGCAGCTATGGCTCTCTTTGGAACAGATGGAATACGTGGCTTAGCCAACGGGCACACTCTCACTGCTGAAATAGCTCTTGATGTTGCAGTTGCTGCAGCCCACATCATGGTCGAATCATCAAGTAATAAAGGTAAGCGCCCCTTTGCCATTGTCGGCCAAGATTCCCGTGCATCTGGAGAATTTCTTGAAGCAGCTGTTGCTGCAGGGCTGGCAAGTGCCGGCGTTGATGTTGTGCGAGTTGGAGTGCTTCCTACTCCCGCCGTTGCTTATTTAGTTGGCGAATCTGGCGCAGATCTTGGTGTGATGATTTCTGCATCACATAACCCAATGCCTGACAATGGCATCAAATTATTTTCGCGCGGCGGCGGCAAACTCGATGATGCCATCGAAGCGGCAATCGAAAAACGTATGGGCGAACCTTGGGTGCGACCAACAGGGCGCAATGTAGGTCGCATCTCCTTTGATGCAACAGCCGCTGATCGTTATCTCTCGCATCTTCTTGGTTCAGTCACTACTGACTTGCAAGGGTTAAAGATTGTTGTCGATTGCGCTAATGGCGCAGCATCACAGATTGCACCGCGCGCCTACGAAAAGGCAGGCGCAACAGTTGTTGCGATCCATCATCAACCTGATGGTTGGAATATCAATCAAGATTGCGGTTCCACTCATTTAGCAGATTTGCAGGCGCGCGTGATCGCTGAAAAAGCAGACTTTGGTATCGCCCATGATGGTGATTCCGATCGTTGCCTAGCAGTTGATGCAACTGGTGCGGTCATTGATGGTGATGTCATCATGACAATTTTGGCGCGTGGTTTTAAAGAACGCGGTGCACTTCGCGATAACACCATCGTGGCAACAGTGATGAGCAACTTGGGATTTATGAAGGCGATGCAGGCGGCAGATATCAAGGTCATCACCACAACTGTCGGAGATCGTTATGTACTTGAGGAAATGCTGAAAGGTAATTACTCATTAGGCGGAGAACAATCTGGCCATTTAATTATGCGCGAATTCGCTGGCACAGGAGATGGAATTTTGACGGCGCTACAACTTGCACAGGAAGTAAAGCGCACAAATCGTTCGCTCGCAGATTTAGCTGCAGCGATGCAACGCTTCCCTCAAGTTTTAATCAATGTTTCTAATGTGGCAAAAGAAAAATTAGAATCGTCAGAAAAGATTTCTTCAGCCGTTGCTGGGGCAGAGGCAACACTTGCAGATAGTGGTCGCGTTCTATTGCGCGCTTCTGGTACCGAACCACTTGTGCGAGTCATGGTTGAGGCTGCGAGTGATAACCTTGCGCAAGAGATTGCAGCGTCACTTGCCGCAGTTGTAAAGGCAGAACTGGAGATCTAACTCGTGTGCGGAATCGTGGGTTACACCGGACCGCAATCTGCCTTTACCCCCATCGTCGAAGGACTTCGTCGACTTGAATATCGTGGATACGACTCAGCTGGCATCGCACTTGGCACAAGCAATTCCCTCTTCGTGGAAAAGCGCGCCGGCAAACTCGCAAATTTAGAAGCGGCACTTCCTGCTGATTTACCGACAGTGCACTCAGGAATCGGTCATACCAGATGGGCAACGCATGGTGGACCCACTGATCGCAATGCTCATCCGCACCTTGATAATGAAGGAAAACTCGCTGTTATCCATAATGGAATCATTGAAAATTATGCAGAGTTAAAAGCAGTTCTACAAAAGCGCGGACATACATTTGCCTCAGAGACTGATACTGAATCAGTTGCACACCTGCTCTCTGATTTACGGAAAGTACATAATGGCGACCTCAGCGCTGCTATGCGCGCTGCAGTCAAAGAGTTACGGGGTTCATTCACCCTGCTTGCAATCCATGCAGATGCACCACAAACAATTGTTGGGGTGCGCCGCAATTCGCCACTTGTTGCAGGTATCGGTTCGGGCGAGAATTTCTTGGCCTCTGACGTTGCCGCCTTTATCGAATACACCAAACGCGCCGTAGAACTAGGCCAAGATGAGGTCATCACGATTACTCCCGATTCCATCGAAATCACAGATCTCAGTGGCACCAAACTTCCCGTGCGCGAATATGAAATTACCTGGGATAAGGAAGCTGCTCAAAAAGGTGGCTTTGCCCATTTCATGTTGAAAGAAATATTTGATCAACCCAAAGCAATTGCCGACACACTCATTGGTCGCTTAAGTGATAACAATCAGATTCAACTCGAT
Source organism: uncultured Candidatus Planktophila sp. (assembly GCA_964529875.1). GTDB lineage: Bacteria > Actinomycetota > Actinomycetes > Nanopelagicales > Nanopelagicaceae > Planktophila. Next base: position 6,254 of record CAZGXO010000017.1, read on the forward strand.
GAACTGCATATGACAACTGAGGAAATCAAGCGCATTAAACGTATTTCAGTAATTGCGTGTGGCACTGCTTATCACGCAGGCATGGTTGCCAAGTATGCAATCGAAAAGTGGGCAAAGATTCCGGTAGATGTCGAAATTGCCTCCGAATATCGTTATCGCGATCCCATCGTTGATGCTGATTCATTGGTCGTTGCGATTTCACAATCTGGTGAAACTATGGATTTGCTCATGGCAGTGCGCCACGCTAAAGCAGCTGGCGCTCGAGTACTTGCTGTCTGCAATACCAACTCCTCAACGATTCCCCGCGAATCAGATGCAGTTCTTTACACCCATGCTGGTCCAGAGATTGCAGTTGCCTCCACCAAAGCTTTTGTCACGCAGATAGTTGCGGTCTATCTCATCGGCTTAAAGTTGGCGCAGGTGCGTGGTGAACTCACAGATAGCCAAGTAAAAGAGTTGTATCACCAAGCGCTGAAGTTACCTGGTCAGGTAGAACAAATACTTGAAACTGTCGAACCACTGCGCGCACTGACCCGCACCTTTTCAAGTAATAACACGGTTCTCTTCTTAGGGCGCGGCATTCAATATCCGATTGCACTCGAAGGTGCCCTTAAGTTAAAAGAACTCGCCTATATTCATGCTGAAGGTTTTGCAGGTGGCGAACTTAAACATGGCCCCATCGCGCTAATCGAAGAAGGCACTGCCGTCATTGCAATCTTGCCACCCCATGATGAACATGCCTTGGATGAGAAGATGCTGAGCAATATTCAAGAGGTAAAGGCGCGTGGTGCGCGTGTCATTGTGATTGCTGCAGAAGGCGTGGAAGTCATTGGTGCCGAGCACGTGATTCGTATTCCAAGTGCATCACCACTATTCCAACCAGTACTTGCCACAGTGCCACTTCAAGTTTTTGCCTATGAAATTGCAGTTGCTCGGGGTACCGATGTCGATCAACCACGAAATTTGGCTAAATCGGTTACTGTCGAATAAATTCTCAGATAAGAAATCCGAAAAAAGAAATAAGAAATGTCCACGATTATCGATCACCGCCATCGTCAGATGCGCCGCGCCTTCAAATGGTCTGCTGGGCTCTTTATCGGTTATCTCTTTGTCACCTTTCAAGTCTTAACGAGTGGACCATTGATTTCTATTGATCGCTACTTTGATGGCTTAGATCGCCCACGTTTTCATGGATTTTCACAATTTCTTATCCGCCGCCTTGATGATCTGGGATTGCGTAGCGTTTCGGGAATCGCACTTCTTTGTGTAGCGCTATACATCGCCAAACGTTTTAAAACCTATCGCCCTATCAATTTAGGACTCATTGCATTTCTCTCACTCAATGTTGTTGTCGGCGCCTTTAAATATTCACTGGGTCGCACCAAGCCACGTGTAGGTTTTGATTTACTTCATGCAGGTGGCATGTCCTATCCCAGTGGCCATGCTTCAAATGCCATTTTGATTTGGGGAATCATCGCCTATCTGATTTATCGCTATGCACATGTAGATCGCTACCGTGGCAAGTTAGCAAGCGCCGGAGTTGCACTGTTATCTCTGACAGTATGTGTGGTTTCACTCGTGCGAAATACTCATTGGTTCTCTGATTTATTTGGTGGATTATTGCTCGGGGGAGCGCTGCTCGTTCTTATTATTGCGATAGATCGCTTCTTTCCATCTGATAGCCAATTCCATTAAGCGCTAATAGACTGCACCTCATGATTGATGGCATCGGAATTGATGTTGTTGATATTCATCGTTTTCAAGAATCGCTAGAGCGAACCCCGGGACTTGCCGAAAAGATTTTTACGGCAGCAGAGCGAATGAAGCCAGCCCCATCACTTGCAGCCCGCTTTGCCGCAAAAGAGGCGCTCTACAAAGCGCTCAGCCCAGCACATGGTCTGCATTGGCATGATGCTGAAATCATCAATCATGAAAGCGGCAAACCTGATTTTCTCTTTCGCGGTGAGATAGCAGATTTGGTAGATGGCGCCAGAGTTCATCTCTCTATTTCACATGATGCTGGTATTGCATCGGCAATGGTGGTCATCGAGCGATGAGAGCAGAAGCGATTGTTGATCTAGATGCAATTAAATTTAATCTGCAACTTTTGAAGAAGCAGGCCGGAGTTCAAGTTTTGGCAGTTGTGAAAGCAGATGCATATGGTCATGGACTTGTGCCAGTTGCCAAAGCTGCAATCTCTGCAGGTGCAGATTATCTCGGGGTAGCGCTCTTAGAAGAAGCTATTGCGCTCCGTGAAGCTGGTATCACAACGCCCATCTTGGCCTGGCTCGTGCAACCTGGATCTGATTTTGAAAGTGCAATCTCACTCGATATTGATCTTTCTGCAGCATCGTTGCGTGCGCTGACAGAAATTGGTGCCGCATCAAAGCGCCTTGGAAAGCGCGCCCGCGTACACCTAGAAGTTGATACCGGAATGACTCGCGGTGGATTTCTCTCTGAGTGGAGCCAACTCGATGCAGAGCATGTTGCCGAGATTGAGATTGTGGGAATTTATTCGCATTTTGCGCGGGCAGACGAACCTCAAGAAGAACAGAATCAGCAACAACTTCTTCGCTTTAAAGAGATGGTCAGCACTCTCGAATCTTTTGGATTTACCAACATCATCAAACATCTCTCTAATTCGGCAGCAACGCTGACAAATCACGCTGCTGCCTTTGACATGGTGCGAATTGGAATTGCCATGTATGGGTTATCACCTGATGTGCAGACCTTAGGAACTTCTCAAGAATTAGGGCTGCGCCCTGCTATGCAATTACGGGCAGCGCTGTATTTAGTGAAAGATGTTCCTGCAGGTGTTCCGGTTGGATACGGTGCAACGGAATATACAAAGTCGGATACCACATTAGGAGTAGTCACAATGGGGTATGCCGATGGTATTCCGCGAGTAGCGCGTGCAGCAGGAATCTGGTGTGCAGGAAAACGCGCACCCATTATTGGTCGCGTATCTATGGATCAATTTGTGGTTGATTTGGGTAGCGATAGCAAAGCAAAATCCGGTGATTGGGTCACGCTCTTTGGTAATGGATCGCATGGCGAATTTACCGCCGATGATTGGGCTGCGACTTCTTCCACTATTAATTATGAGATTGTGACGCGTATCGGTCCACGAGTGCCTAGAATCTATTCAGCTCATGTCTACTAAAGAAACTTTGCTCTCAGCTAAAGGCGTCAATGTCTCTTTTGGCGGTTTGCGTGCACTGCACGATGTGTATTTAGATTTACATGCCAATGAGGTAGTAGGTGTTATTGGCCCAAATGGTGCGGGCAAGACCACCCTCTTTAACGCTATCTGCGGGTTGGTAAAACCAGATTCAGGAAGTTTTTCATTTTTAGGAAGAGAACGTTCTTGGCCGCACACCAATGAATTAGCGGATTTAGGAATTGCCCGCACTCTGCAAGGCGTTGGTCTCTTTCCAGATCTGACTGTGCTTGAGAATGTCATGATTGGTGCACAGAAATTTGCTAAGACCGGATTAATTTCGGCTGGCTTCGGTCGCAATAAATCAGATGAATCTGAATTGGCACAGCGCGCCATGACCGCGTTAGAGCGTGTCTATGCCGGCGCCTTGGCAGATCGCCGCGCCAACACTTTGGCTTATCCAGATACAAAGCGCGTTGCTATTGCGCGCGCACTTGTGAGCGAGCCCAAGGTATTGATGCTGGATGAACCAGCAGGTGGACTTGGTGCGCAAGATATTGAATGGATGAATGGCCTCATTCGCAATCTCACGTCTTCCATGTCAGTACTGATCGTTGAACATCATATGGATGTGGTGATGTCGGTGTGTGATCGTCTCTATGTACTTAATTTTGGCGAAGTGATCTCAAGTGGCAGTGCCGAAGATGTCCGGCGAGATCCTGCTGTGATTGCTGCTTATCTTGGAACAGGAGCATAAGGTGAGCCTCTCTGTTAAAGATCTGGTTGTTGATCACGGCGCCATCAGAGCGATTACCGAAGTTTCTTTTACCGTTAAACCTGGTGAATTAACCGCTGTTATTGGGGCCAATGGTGCAGGTAAATCCACATTGCTTCGCACTCTATCTGGATTAAATAAGGCAACTTCGGGGAGCGCAACGTGGAAAGAACATAATCTTTTACACGGAAAACCCGAACACCATGTGCGCCAAGGTGTCTCGCATGTATCTGAAGGTAAATCTGTTGTCGCAGAACTTACCGTTGAAGAGAATTTAGATTTAGGTGCAATCTGGAGAAAGAATAAGAAAGAGGCGCAAGAATCAAAGGCGCGAGTTGTCGAGTTATTTCCACGACTGGGTGAAAGGTTGACGCAGCAGGCAGATACTTTGTCAGGTGGTGAGCGGCAGATGTTGGCTATCAGCCGGGCGCTGATGTCAAAGCCACAATTACTTCTGCTTGATGAACCATCGCTTGGATTAGCGCCGCTGATTGTGGAGCAAATTTTTCAAACAATTCGCGGCATCGTGGATTCAATGGGTGTGACCGTAGTTTTAGTAGAACAGAATGCAATGGGTGCGCTAAAAATTGCAGATTCTGGAGTAGTTCTCAATCTCGGAAAAGTTGTAGCAACTGCTAGCGCTGCAGAGCTCATCGCCGACCCAGCAGTGCGCGCTGCTTACTTGGGGTACTAATGGTTCAATTTATTAATATGCTGCTTATCAGCATCGGCGCAGGTTCTATCTATGCGCTTATGGCAATCGCCATGGTGCTGGTCTGGCGTTCAACTCGCGTCATTAATTTTGCGCAAGCGGGTATGGCGCTTCTCTCTACCTATATTGGATATGAACTCATCCAAAAAACTGGCAACTTCTGGCTCTCGCTGCCACTTGCGATGGTGCTCGGTGCGCTGATGAGCGCATTGGTTGAAATTCTCTTGATTCGCACATTGATCAAGCACAGCACGTCAGGGCCAGTTGCCGGAATAGTTCCCATTATTGCAACGCTTGGTTTACTCGGATTAATTCGCGCAACTATTGGATTTATCTGGGGTAATCAAGATGTGCAGATTCAACCCCCGCTATCAAAAGTTGGTTTCACCGTTGGTGCGGAGACAATTGCACTTTCACCGATGAATGTGCTGGTCTTAGCCACCGTACTAGCCATGATGTTAGTTCTTGGCTTTATCTTTCAGAGAACTAATTTAGGTTTAGCCCTTCGCGCATCTGCATATTCGCCAGAGATTGCACAACTTGCTGGAATCCGAGTAGCTGCGGTGCGCACTATTGGGTGGGCAATTGCAGGTGCTGCAGGAGCGGCTGCGGGACTTCTTCAAACCGTCAACGGAACTGGTGCGCTCTCACCCGATTCATTGGAATTTAGTCTGCTCCTTACCTTTGGATTTATTGCAGCAGTCATTGGCGGATTGGAATCACTCCCTGGTGCAGTACTTGGCGCATTTGTTTTAGGTTTAGTCCTTGCAATTACCCAGATTTATATCAGCGGAACTCTCGTCTTTATTGTTGCCTTCTTGCTCTTGCTGCTTGTGCTCTTAGTCAGACCACAAGGTGTGATTGGTGCAAAGGTGGGTCGGCGTGCTTAAAAAACATCCACTTGTTGGTTTCATTCTCTTCGGATTCATCCTGTATCTGCTTGGTAATCGCGTCGATGAACTTCGAGTTTTCCAAGGAGCAACTGTTGGCATTTATGTGATTGCCATTGCCTCCATCATCTTGCTCACTGGTTATTCTGGTCAGGTATCACTCGGACAAGGAGCGCTACTTGCTATTGGTGGATACGCGGCAACTCTGTCACGTATTCATTGGGGACTGCCGATACCTCTTACCTTTGCAGTTGCAGTTCTTGCTGCAGCGCTCGGTGGTTATTTATTAGGTTTAGCTGCGGCGCGATTGAGCGGTCCATATCTTGCAGGAACAACTCTGGCACTTGCGATAGGTCTTCCATCTATTGCTAATCAATTTACACAGTTAGGTGGAGAGCAAGGGCTGCCCTTTGATATTGGATTACCACCGGCATCTCTTGGCGCAGATTTCACGCAATATAAATGGTTCTTCTGGATTACAACGCTGGCAGCTCTGATCTCAATTTATTGGTTACGAAATGTTATGCATTCACGTTTTGGAAGAAGTTGGAAAGCTGTGCGCAGCAATGATGTTGCGGCAGAACTTGCCGGAATCAATGTAGGTCACAACAAGGTACTTGCATTCACCATCAGCGCAGGTCTTGCAGGTCTTGCTGGCGCATTGCTGGCGATGACTATCAGCACCGTCTCACCCGGGGCCTTCCCACTGTCGCTCTCATTTGCCCTTGCGACAGGCGCGGTCCTATCTGGCGTAACTACCCTCGGAGGCGTCATGATAGGGGCAGTGACTTTGGTCGCGATACCTGACATCGTCGATACGGTCGTGCACCGGCTCGAAAGTTCAGATGTTGTTGCCAATAACTTGCCTGGATTCTTGGTAAGTGCGTTGCTGATTCTGACGGTGCTCTTTGTTCCCAATGGGCCAGTCGAGCAGATGCGCGCTAAACATGAGAAACGAGCAATGAAGAAGAAAACTTAGATCAAACAATCTAAGAACCCTCGATGGAAGGAAAGACATGGTCCGAATGAATCGTCGGAAGTTATCGCTAACTTCTGCGGTGCTTGCAGTTGCAGCGCTTACCGCTTCAACTCTCCCTGCACAAGCAGCATCTGATCCAGGATTGACAGCTACATCAATCAAACTTGGAATCACAGTCCCAATGACAGGAATCGCATCTCCTGGATATAACAAGATCCCAGGTGCGATGAAGGCCTACTTTGATTACGTCAATGCAAATGGTGGCGTCAACGGTCGCAAAATTACCTTGGTAATTAAAGATGACCAGTACATCCCAACCACTGCAGTCGCGAAGGCGAATGAGCTGATCTTGCGCGATAAGGTCTTTGCTCTTGTCGGAACACTTGGCACCGCAAGCACGAAGGCAATCTCCGCATCGACGCAGCTCTCAAAGCGCGGAATTCCATCGCTCTTTGTGAACACCGGATTTAGCGGTTTCGCCGATAAGAAGGCATACCCAACAACTTTCTCCATCCTTCCTTCCTATCAAATGGAAGCAAAGATCATGGGTAAGTACCTCAAAGAGAATTACGCTGGCAAGAAGTTAGCGCTCATCTATCAGGATGACGACTTCGGCCGTGATGCACTTGCTGGATTTAAGCAAGCAGGTGTCACATTTGGCACATACATTCCTTATGCATCTGGTTCACAGGCGCTTCCTGCAACGGGTGCAGGTTGGATCTCTAAGTTAAAGGCAGCAGGTGCAGAAGTAACTGTGCTCTTCGGAGTCACATCAGCATCAACTGCAGCTCTTGCTAATGCATATGCCGCACAATTTAAGACCCAGTGGGTTCTTGGATCTGTAGGTGGAGATGCAACCACAATTGCCGCGACCAACAAGGCTTATGTACCACTTCTCTACGGCGCAAAGGGATTCTCTTTTGCACCAGCTCCAACAGATTCAGCAGATGAGTACATCAAGTTGTTCCAAACAATCTATGCCGCAGCTCAGCCAACACAAACCTTTGACAACAACGTTGTTGCAGGTATGTCGAATGCATTCCTTGCAGTGCAAGCGCTCGCAGCAACTGGATCTAATCTCACACGTGCGAATTTGATTAAGACAATTGAAGATAAGGGCGCAACTTTTGCTAGCCCATTCTTAACTCCACTTGGATACTCAAAGACTGCACATATTGGTGCAACCGGATATTGGATCGGAACCTACGATCCAACTGGTGCGCTTAAGCCAGATGGCGGTAAGTACACCGTCTACACCACAGACTCAGGAAGTGGCGATGTAGTTCTCTCGACCTACAAGCGTCCAGCAATGCCTGCGAAGGGACTACCTAACTAAAATGAAAATCTCAAAGAAATCTCGTTTACTTACATCTGTTGCTGCGGCAGCACTTGTAGCAACAGCGGTAGTCGGAATTCCATCAACTGCGCAAGCAGCTGATCCACAGTGTGCAACTGCAAAGTTTGTTACACAGTGCGCAGGTGTTGGCGCTGATGGCGCTCCATACCTCTTTATTGCAGCAGCTAATTTCAATGGCACCGTCTTTGTCTGGTCTCATGGAATTCGCCCAGCAATTAATATCCCAGCAACTCTTGCACCCGTTGGTCCTTACACAATTACCAACGCTGCAGAACCTGGCCCACTTGCAGCATCGGGTGATCTCTCCGTTATTAACACCCTTGTTGCGCAGGGTTATGGCGTTGCCGGTTCTGGATTCTCTCGCCAGAGCTTGAACGTGAAGGAAGCGCTCGCTGCCAACGTTGAACTCATTGGCGCATTTAAGAAGAAGTTTCCAACTACCAAGAAGGTAATTGCTTGGGGAGCATCTCTTGGATCTCTTCACAGCCAGAAACTTGCTGAAACCAATCCTGAATTGGTTGATGGCGTAATTCTTGGTTGCCCTGCAGCAAATCCAAATGATGCACTCGTTGCCTACTTTGGTGATGCACTCTGGGGCTTCAAAGCTCTCTTTGATCCAAGCATCAAAGTTGGCGGTTACTCAACTGACCCAGTAAAGCGTCAGCAAGAACAATTGGAAAACATTGGCAAGGTACTTGTTGTACTTGGCAAACTTTCTGGCGGACTCTCATCTGGTGCATGGCCAGATACTGCAAGCCCTGCAGGTAAGGCGCTTGCCGCTGCTGGAATTCCATCACGTTCAGCGCTGCTCGCTGTTGGTTTGATGGCAGGTATTCCAACGCGAAGCAAGCATGTGGATGGAACATCAGGTCCAGCAGGTGCTGCTGAAACCTATCCACTTGCAGTAGCTCCGGCAGTTGCGATTCTTGAAAATATGGGAACTGTTGGCGTTGCCGGCACTCTCTTGATGGCAGATGGCGAATTGCTCACAGGTGGAAAGGTCTATGACAACTCCAAGACCGATTACGCAGCACGAGTTGCAGCAGATCGCGATCTCTATTCATTCGCGCTCAGTGGTAACTCTGCAGTTGATGCAATCATCGCGTCCCTTGCTGCAACACCACGCGAAACTGCAGATGCAGCAGCAGTTGCCAAGATTCCTTCATTGATTGGTCTCAAGGGAACAATCGATAAGCCAACAGTCATGATGGCTGCAGAATCTGATGAGTACACACCAGCATCAATTGCACAGTGGTACATCGATGGTTACGGTGATCAATTCGCAAAGGCAAAGGATGCAGCGTTGACTGCAGCTAAGTCTTCACGCGATTACAAGGCACCTGTGAACAAGATGATTGCACTCTGGGCAAAGACTGCTCCTAAGTACTCCAAGTTCACATCTGCAGGTACACCTGATCTCAGCGCAACAGTTGGCGCTGGAACTGGTCACTGCCTCTATTCATCAGCACAGTGGTTGCTCGCTGCCAAGCTAGCAGCAGGTGCTGTTGCAACAGGTAAGTTCCCTAACCAGGGTCCAATTACCACCCAAGCGAAGAAAGTTGGCTTGTCATATGACAAGAAGTTCCGCGTTCCAACTTTCAAATCGCTCTCCTAAGTAACACGTAAGGAAATGGGCCCCGTTTGGGGCCCATTTTCTTTTTTACTATCCTTCGTAAGTGAAGATTGCAACGGCAGCCGATATGCATCAACTGGGCACTGCTATTGGCGCACAATGTCGCGCGGGCGATCTGATATTAATTAACGGCCCACTTGGCGCAGGTAAGACTGTCTTAGTGCAAGGCATTGGTGCAGCACTCGGTATCGACGATGTCACATCGCCCACCTTTGTTATCTCTCGCATTCACAAAGCTCCGCTTCCTCTCATCCACATGGATGCTTATCGCCTCTTAGCGAGTGTCAGCGCTGCCGCTTCACTCGATGATCTCGATATTGATACACCCCGCGAGAATGCGGTCACCGTTATTGAATGGGGTGGCGCAGAAGCTGCTCGCCTCAGTGATGAGCGTCTAGAAATTACGATTGATCGAAGCCAGGAAGAGCGCGATGTCACGTGGCAGGCAGTAGGTAAACGCTGGCAAGGATTTTCAGTGTGAA
>CAZGXO010000018.1:0-11868 GCA_964529875.1 uncultured Candidatus Planktophila sp.
GACCAGAACCACCAGTCTGCTTCTTATGTGTGTAATCGTGGCGCGCCACTGATTTACGAAGTGTTTCGCGATAAGCAACTTGTGGCTTACCAACATTTGCTTCCACTTTAAATTCACGGCGCATACGATCCACCAAAATTTCGAGGTGAAGCTCGCCCATTCCTGCGATGATGGTCTGACCTGTCTCTTCATCAGTCTTGACGTGGAATGTTGGATCTTCTTCTGAAAGGCGCTGAATTGCCATACCAAGTTTCTCTTGGTCACCCTTTGTCTTTGGCTCGATTGCAACAGAGATAACAGGATCTGGGAAGTCCATGGATTCAAGGATTACTGGCTTCGTTGGATCGCAGAGAGTTTCACCAGTTGTGGTGTCCTTCAGACCCATCACAGCAACGATCATTCCGGCGCCAACGTTCTCGCGTTCTTCGCGCTTGTTAGCGTGCATCTGATAAATCTTGCCGATGCGCTCTTTACGATCCTTGGTTGAGTTAAGGATGGTGGAACCAGTCTCAAGAACTCCGGAATACACACGAATAAAGGTGAGCTTTCCAAGGTGTGGATCGGTCATGATCTTGAATGCAAGGGCCGAGAATGGCTCTTCATTTGCAGGCTTGCGTGAAATTTCCTTTGATGAATCGCTCATATCTGTTCCAACGATTGCATCGATATCAAGTGGTGATGGCAGATAACGAGTAACTGCATCAAGCATTGGCTGCACACCCTTGTTCTTAAATGCAGAACCGGTAAGCACTGGAGTTAACTTGGCAGCAATTGTGGCGCGGCGGATACCAGCGATGATTTCTTCTTCGCTTGGTTCTTCTCCACCGAGGTACTTCTCCATAATTTCATCATCGTTTTCTGCAAGAGTTTCGATGAGGTCATGGCGTGCTTGCTTTGCCTTATCAGCCATGTTCGCTGGGATCTCTTCAACAACGTAATCTTCACCTTTTTTAGTTTCGCCTGGCCATACAAGTGCTTTCATGGCGATCAAATCAACAACGCCAAGGAAATCTGCCTCTGCACCAATTGGAAGTTGGAGAACGAGAGCAGTTGCATTGAGGCGATCTTTAATCATGCCAACGCACTTATCGAAAGATGCGCCAGTGCGGTCTAACTTATTAACAAAACAGATACGTGGAACTGAGTAACGGTCTGCTTGGCGCCACACTGTTTCAGATTGTGGTTCAACGCCTGCAACGCCATCGAATACAGCAACTGCGCCATCGAGTACGCGAAGTGAACGTTCTACTTCAACAGTAAAGTCAACGTGGCCAGGTGTATCAATAATGTTGATGAGGTGGCCCTTCCACTGACATGTGGTTGCAGCAGAGGTGATAGTGATACCGCGCTCTTGTTCCTGCTCCATCCAGTCCATGGTGGCTGCACCTTCGTGGACTTCACCAATCTTGTAGTTAATACCGGTGTAGAAAAGGATGCGCTCAGTTGTTGTGGTTTTGCCCGCGTCGATGTGAGCCATGATTCCGATATTGCGAACCGTAGCTAGATCAACTTTCTCTAGAACTGGCACTTATTTATCCTCTTCTCGTCGTTTCGTCGTATCTCTAATTACCAGCGGTAGTGAGCAAATGCCTTATTTGCTTCCGCCATCTTGTGGGTATCTTCGCGGCGCTTGACTGCTGCTCCGAGACCATTTGCTGCATCGATTAATTCATTTTGTAGACGCTCTGCCATTGATTTTTCACGGCGATCGCGTGAGTAATCAACTAACCAACGAAGCGCCAAAGTTGCAGAACGAGCTGCCTTTACTTCAACAGGTACCTGGTATGTAGCTCCACCAACGCGACGTGAACGAACTTCAACAGCTGGCTTAATATTGTCGAGCGCACGCTTTAAGGTAATAAGTGGATCTGTCTCTGTCTTCTTGCGAGTTCCTTCAAGTGCGCCATACACAATTGCTTCTGCAGTAGAACGCTTTCCGTGAAGAAGAACGCGATTAATAAGCGCAGTGACAACTGGTGAGTTGTAAACAGGATCTGCGACAACAGGAGTCTTAACTACCGGACCTTTACGTGGCATTAGCTAGCCTTCTTCTCTCTCTTAGCACCGTAACGAGAACGTGATTGCTTACGGTTTTTCACACCTTGGGTATCAAGTGATCCACGAATAATTTTGTAACGAACGCCAGGAAGATCTTTTACGCGACCTCCGCGAACAAGAACGATGGAGTGCTCTTGAAGATTATGTCCTTCACCTGGAATGTATGCAGTTACTTCCATACCGCTAGTAAGACGAACGCGTGCAACTTTACGAAGCGCAGAGTTAGGCTTCTTAGGTGTTGTTGTATAAACACGAGTGCACACACCGCGACGCTGAGGTGAACCCTTAAGCGCAGGTGTTGATGTCTTCGAAGTCTTTTCTGCACGACCTCGACGAACTAGCTGTTGAATTGTTGGCACTACATTTCTCCATTTCAGATTAATGAACTGAACTTTTTCGCGCTTCACTTCCGACCCACGCGGTCGGGTGTGTTGCAACCGAACCGCAGGTGTATCCAATTAATTACTTAAGAGGAGCACGGATGAAGAGCACTTAAAAAGTGCAGAGGAGAAAGGTATCTGCAGGCTGCGGGTCAGGTCAAAACGGCCCCAGAGCCAGTTCGGGCTCGTTACTCTCGCCCGAAGCGCAACCAGACGAGGTAGAGCGCACCGCCCATTCCAACGAGAAGACCTATTAATAGGAAGTAACCGGTCTTGAGGAAGTGATCGAGGGCCCAGCCCACCCCGCCCCAGAAGAGCAAGCCGGAGAGGAGATATCCGAAGATCGTCCAGAGGGCGTTCTCGTCGCGGCGATTATTGCGGGGGCTTTGGCTCATGCGGCAATGGTAGATGAACTTTGAGTTTGAGATAACTAGAGATCTCACCACCTAGCCAAGCGAAGGTGAGGGCGATAGCGCTCGCTCCAAAGCTGGTCCGGTCGATGGTCTCGCGTGAGGTGTAACGGGTAAGGGCCCAGAGAAAGGCGCCGAGAAGGAGAAATTTAGCGAAGTAGGAAAAGAGCGCCAGCGCCATAGTGCTGATGGGATCGAGATTTCGAGAGATCCGTGAAACTGCGATATGAACGATGAAATAAATAAGTACAACAGATTGAGCTAAGAGAGCGCCTGCTAGCCCCGATCTTCCTTGAAGAGCAGTTGCTGCAATCAGGGCAATTAGTCCAACGAGAAAAGTTGGTTTGAGGGCGCCCTTTAAAAGTTGAACTTCGTTATTCATTATCTATGTGATCTATGTGTCGCAGACCGTTGCTTGTTGCTTTTGGAGAAACTCAGTGTCCCAAAGAGCGCGACTCCGGCAACGATTGCTGCAACCCACAGTGGTGCAAAAGCAGAGACCACAACCGGGAAAGCAATCGTTGCTGTCCAGAGATAGAGGATAAGAGTTGTGCGCAAATGTGAATTGCCGGCGCGCATGATGCGGTGGTGCAGATGTTCTTTATCTGATGTAAAGGGCGATTGGCCGGCGCGAATTCTGCGGATGATGGCAGAAGATAGATCGATGAGTGGAATTGCAAGAACAGCAAAGGGCAACATCAACGGCAGCAGAGTTGGACCTAAGTTTTCTGCAGCAATTGCATTCGGATCAATTTGTCCGGTGAGAGTAATTGCAGAAGCTGCAAGTAAGAGCCCTAAAAACATAGATCCCGAATCACCCATAAAGATTCGCGCCGGATGAGCATTGTGCGGCAAGAAACCAATGCACACTCCAATGATGACTGCGGTTATCAGAGATGGTGCACCAGCGCGGCTAAATCCATAAATCACCGCAAGTAAATAGGCAAAGGCGAAGAAGGCTGCTCCAGAAATTGCCACGATTCCCGCAGCCAAACCATCCAGGCCATCGATAAAGTTCACGGCATTAATGGTGACAACCACTATTAACACGGTGATGAGTTGGCCGATACTCGGTGGCAAAGTGATGACGCCATTGATGGGCAGCCAGAGAACTTGAATACCAAAGAGCAGCAGGATGCCAGCTGCCAGGGCTTGCCCCGCTAACTTAGTCAAAGCATCTAATTCAAAACGATCATCGAGTAAGCCAATGGCGACGAGCAGAGTCGCTGCTAAAAAAATCCCAAGCGAATCTCGACCAAATGATTTTCCAACGAGCGATAAGTGATTCACCATCAGAAAAGTCAGCGCAACTGCAATCCACATTGCTAAGCCACCCCATCGTGGCGTTGGCGTTGTATGGATATCGCGAGTGCGAATCTGTGCCACTGCCCCAACTTTCAGCGCCCAGGTTCGAACAAGTGGAGTGACTACATAACAGAGCGTTGCCGCAAGCAATAAGGTGACAAGGTACTCGCGCATATCAGTGCTGCACTCTGATCACTTGCAACACATCAAGCCTGATAGATAGGAAAGCGCGAAGTAAGTTCATGTACTTCGCCTTTGATAGCTGCATGTGTTGCCGCATCATCAGTCTTGATAGCGCGCGCAATAAGCGCTGCAATAGTTTTCATTTCTGCAACTCCCATACCTTGCGTAGTGGTTGCAGGTGTTCCGACGCGAATTCCCGAAGTCACAGATGGTGCTTCTGGATCATATGGAATCGAATTCTTATTAAGAACGATTCCGGCGGCGCCACAACGTTCATCGGCAATTTTTCCATTGACGCCTGTTGCGCGAATATCAATGAGTGCAAGATGTGTTTCTGTGCCACCTGAAACTGCGCGCATTCCTTCTGCTTCTAGAGCGGCAGCGAGCGCCTTGGCATTCACAATAACGTCACGGGCATAGCTTTGATAAGCAGGAGTTGCACATTCGGCAAGTGCTACTGCTTTACCTGCAACTGCCGACATGATGGGTCCACCCTGCATTCCGGGAAATACCGCTTTATCAATTGCCGCAGCATGTTCTGCCTTGGAGAGAATCATTCCGCCGCGTGGACCGCGTAAAACTTTATGGGTAGTAAAGGAGACCACATCTGCACATGGAACTGGTGATGGGATTGCTTTGCCGGCAACCAAGCCGATGAAGTGGGCCGCATCAACCCACATAATGGCGCCAACTTCATCGCAGATAGCGCGCACTTTTTCAAAATCAATGAGTGATGGGTATGCCGTTGCACCTGAGCAAATCATCTTCGGCTTATGTGTGATTGCTAATTCACGGAGCTCGTCATAATCAATGAGTTCATTATCTTGACGTACTCCGTAAGAAACCACGTTAAACCATTTACCTGAAAAATTAACTTTTGATCCATGGGTGAGGTGACCACCATGTGGCAGCGACATGGCAAGGACGGTATCGCCTGGTTTGGTAAATGCTTGATAGACAGCAACGTTTGCACTTGCACCAGAATGTGGCTGCACATTGGCATGTTCTGCGCCAAAGAGAGATTTAGCGCGATGAATAGCGATTTCTTCTGCTTTATCAACTTCTTCGCAGCCACCGTAATAACGCTTTCCCGGATAACCCTCGGCATACTTATTCGAGAGAGTTGAACCAAGGGTTGCCAGTACGGCACGAGATGTGAAATTTTCAGATGCAATCAACTGCAAATTAGTCTGCTGGCGTTTTAATTCAGAGAGTAAAACTGCGGCAATATCTGGATCTTGTTTCTGTAAAAGTGTGAAATCTGGGCCATAAAACGTCTCGGACATGGGAGGCAGCCTAATCGTTACGAGTGCGAAATGCCCACTAACGTCGGCACAATCGTGAGCAGTTGCGCTTCTGTAATTGCACCTGTGCGCACCAAACGCAGCCCAGCATCTGAGACCTCCACCACTGTGCTCTGTGGTCCTGATTTCAGCGCACCTTTATCGAATATTGCAGCCACATTCCAATCTTTTGCTTCTGTGCGATTAATTTTTACGATTGGTTGCGCACCGCTTGGTGCAACGCTGGCAACTGCCAAAGGTCCCGATTGTTTTAAGAGTGCACGCACAAAAGGTGCCTTGGGCACACGCACGCTAAAGAGATCGAGCTCTCTATCATCACCTAAATCCCAATTAAGACCCGTGTTTGGTTTGAGATTAAGTGACAGCAAACCCGGCCAAAATTTCTTCATGAGATTCTGAGTATCTATCGAAATATCTCGGGCGATTCCAGAGACGGTATCTGCGCTATGTACCAAGACTTGCGCTGCGACTCCATCTTCATCTCCGCGTAAGACATGAAGGGCGCGCACAGCAAAATGTGAAAATGCATCCGCAAGATATACATAGCCGTGTTCAAGTGGTGCAACAACAACGTATCCCGCACGGATCTCTTTCAGGGCTCGCGCCACATGTTTCTTGCTATCACCAGCTGTGAGGTCGATACGTGGCATCGCTATCTCCTCGTGGCAGTCGTGAAGCGGGGACGATTATTCAGATCGTTGTGGAGAAGAATATCGATGAATTCTTCCTGCAAAATCTGAGCAATTTTCTCGCCGTGAGTTTCATGATGCTCGATGGCAAGAAATCCTCCGGCTTTGAGCAAGCGAGCGGCGGCGGCGATAAATTGCGTTGGGGCTTGCAGCCCATCCGCTCCCCCAAAGAGCGCAAGCGCTGGTTCATGTTCTGCAACATCGCGTGGAAGTGGTTGTGAATCAGGAATATATGGAGGATTGGCAATCACAACATCACATTTCACATCAACGAGCGCATCAGCAACATCGGCTGCAACGATGCGCACCTTTTCATCAATAAAAGAGACATTGGTCTTTAACCAAGTAAGTGCATCTGCACTTTTCTCAACTGCAATCACATGGGTATGTGGCGCTTCTGTGGCAATGGCAAGTGCTAACGCACCAGAACCTGCACCTAGATCAACCACGCTCACTTCACCGCTACGACTTTCAATATAAGTGAGCACACTTTCAACGAGTAATTCACTCTCGGGTCTTGGGACTAAAACTCCCGGCCCGACCTGTAATTCAAGATGGCGAAAATAAGCTTTACCCGTCAGATATTGCAGCGGTTCATGGGCGCATCTGCGATCGAGCAATTTCCAGAAAGTTTCCTCAACAACTGCGGTATCTCCAATATTCTCCAGCGCTCGAGCAACGGAGACTGAATTGTGCAGATCCATACGAGAAATTCCGAGAGTATGAGCGAGTAAATGTTCTGCTTCAACTTCTGCAAATCCTGCTCGCTGTAATTGTTCCTTACCGCTCTGTAAAAATTCTTTAAAGGTAAGTTCCATAAGTAATTTCAAATCTTTATTGAGCGGCAAGCTTGGCGGCTTTATCAGCATCCAAGAGCGCTTGAATGACATCATCAAGTTCACCATTGAGCACTGCATCTAAATTATTTGACTTGTAATTGACGCGGTGATCGCTCAAGCGATTTTCTGGAAAGTTATATGTGCGAATGCGCTCTGAGCGATCGACTGTGCGCACCTGGCTCTTGCGCTCTGCAGCAGCGGCAGCTTCGGCCTTCTCTTGTGCATCGGCGAGCAAGCGAGCGCGCAGAATTCGTAGCGCTGAATCCTTATTCTGCAATTGCGATTTTTCATTCTGGCAGGAAACCACGATGCCAGTTGGAAGATGGGTTAAGCGCACTGCCGAGTCAGTGGTGTTTACCGATTGCCCACCAGGGCCAGAAGAGCGATACACATCAACGCGGATGTCATTCATATTTAATTCGACATCGATTTCTTCTGCTTCCGGAAGTACCAAGACACCAGCTGCTGAGGTATGAATTCTTCCTTGGCTCTCGGTTTCCGGAACTCGCTGCACCCGATGCACGCCGCCTTCAAATTTCAAACGCGCGTATGGAGTGGTGCCAGGTTCAGCAACTCCCTTTGACTTTACCGCCATAGAAATATCTTTATATCCGCCTAAATCTGATTCAGTGGAATCAATAATCTCTATCTTCCATCCGCGTTTTTCTGCATAGCGCTGATACATACGGACTAAATCGCCAGCAAAGAGCGCTGATTCATCGCCTCCTGCACCAGCCTTCACTTCAATAATCACATCGCGGTCATCATTAGGATCACGCGGAAGTAATAACTCTTCTAACTTTTCGGCAGCGCGCGCTTCAGTCTGCTCCATCGCTGGAATTTCGCTGGCAAAGGCGGCATCTTCTGCGGCCATTTCGCGGGCAGTAGCTAAATCATCAGCTGCGCTCTTCCACGCGTTATATCCGGCAACGACTGGACCAAGTTGGGCATACCGTCTTCCTAATTGTCGCGCCTTACCTTGATCGGCATGAATAGAGGGATCAGCCATCTGCTTTTCAAGTTCTTGATACTCGCGCACCATTTCATGTGCTGCGGCAAAGCGATCTGCGCTCATCTGGCTTCTCCTCTCTCTTGCTCAACGAAAATTCAAATAGTGGGTAATAAAAAAGACCGCGCCACAACCTCATAGGTTGCGATGCGGTCTTTTAAAAAGCTACTTGGCTTTCTTATCTGCCTTCTTTGCAAAACGCTCTTCAAACTTGGCAACGCGGCCACCTGTATCAAGGATGCGCTGCTTGCCGGTGTAGAACGGATGGCAGACTGAACATACTTCTACATAGATTGAACCACTAGCAACTGTTGAGCGGGTAAGAAATTTTTCACCGCAACCACAGGTCACCTGGGTCTCTTTATATTCTGGATGAATCTCTGGCTTCATGTTTTTTCCTTATCTTTATCTGGGTCCGCAGTAAGCGGTGAACCAGCGTGAGGCGCTAATCCTCTCAAAGGAGCGGAGAATTCCAAAATCAAAGGCAAGGGCCGCTCTGATCTGAGATCAGGGCGGCCCTTGCACGGGGAAAGCAGTAAGGGGAGCGTTCTTATGCAGGTTTTGCTGGTGCAGTTGGCTTTGCACCAATTTTTGCAAGCGCTGCATCACGTGCACTCTTTGCTGCAGCAAGAGCATCTTGGAAGTTTTTCTTAGCAGCAGCTTTTGCTTCAGGAGTTGTTGCCGCTGCAAGACTGGAATCTTTTGCAGTTTTCGCTGCAGTGATTGCAGATTTAAAAGAATTGTGTGCAGCTTCTCGTGCTGCCTTGTATTGATTCATCGCCACTTTAAATTGTTCGCGGGCAACTTTAAATTGCTCACGAGCTGCCTTCTGCTCTGCAGAGAGAGTTGGCTTTGGAGTCGGTGATGTGGTTTCTGCAGCAATGGCGCTAGAAGTTCCTAGCGCTAAACCTGCTGCCACAAGGAGGGCTACTTTCTTAGCCTGAATAACTTTCATCTCACTTACCTTTTCTCACCTGTTTTCACAGGTGCTTCGCTCGTTGATGGGATAACTATGCGAGGACACTCTGTGAAATGTCGGTGGAAAGGCTTGGCGGTTACTTGGAGTTATTACTTGCTGTCGTCTGGCCCTGCAGTGGTCTTTTGAATCTGCATCAAAAATTCCACGTTGGACTTGGTGCCCTTCATCTTCTCGAGCAATAATTCAAGAGCTGCTTGTGGTTCGAGGGCGTGGAGCACGCGACGTAACTTCCAGACAATGTTGAGTTCTTCGGTACCCATAAGAATTTCTTCTTTACGTGTACCAGATGCGACAACGTTCACTGCTGGGAAGATGCGCTTATCTGCCATCTTGCGATCCAAGATGAGCTCCATATTTCCAGTTCCCTTGAACTCTTCAAAGATCACTTCATCCATACGCGAGCCGGTATCAACAAGCGCTGTTGCCAAAATGGTGAGCGATCCACCATCTTCGATATTACGAGCTGCGCCAAAGAATTTCTTAGGTGGATAGAGCGCTGCTGAATCAACGCCACCAGAGAGAATGCGACCAGATGCCGGAGCTGCAATGTTGTAAGCGCGGCCAAGACGAGTGATTGAGTCAAGCAGAACCACAACATCATGTCCGAGCTCCACCAAACGCTTAGCGCGTTCGATAGCAAGTTCTGCAATAGAGGTGTGATCATCTGCTGGGCGATCAAAAGTTGAAGCAATCACTTCACCCTTAACGCTGCGCTGCATATCTGTCACTTCTTCAGGACGTTCATCGACAAGCACAACCATCAGATGACACTCTGGATTATTACGGGTAATGGCATTTGCAATGGATTGCAAAACCATCGTCTTTCCAGCCTTTGGCGGTGAAACGATAAGTCCGCGCTGACCTTTACCAATCGGTGCAATCAAATCAATGACGCGAGTAGTAAGAACATTTGGCTCGGTCTCAAGACGAAGACGTTCTTGCGGATAGAGCGGAACTAACTTTCCAAATTCCACACGGCCGCGCGCTTCATCAACAGAGACGCCATTAATAGTCTCTAGCGTGATGAGTGGGTTGTACTTCTGGCGAGTTTCGCCTTCGCGCGCTTGGCGAACTTGTCCGGTGACAACATCGCCTTTGCGTAATCCATATTTACGAACCTGGCCCTGAGAGACATACACATCGTTAGGACTTGGTAAGTATCCAGCGGTGCGAATAAATGAGTAATTTTCTAAAATATCAACGAGTCCGCCGACTGGAACGAGCACATCATCTTCTGAGATAACTGGTTCGCGATCTTCGCGATGTCCACGGTCGCGGCCCCGACCACGGTTGCGATCACGGCGACCGCGGCCACCGAAACGATCATGCGATGAATTTTCTGAGGAATCGTTATCGCTGGAATCTTCTTCTTCACCTTCGCCACTGTTGTTATCTGAGTTGCGATCTCGGTTATTGCGACGTGCATCTCGCGCCGCACGACGAGCTTCGCGTTCGGCCTTAGCCGCTTCACGGTTGGCTGCCTGCAGATCTGCGATTGCAGTAACGAGTTCATCTTTCTTTAACTTCGCCGCACCATCAATGCCAAGTTGGGACGCAACTTCCTTTAACTTTGGAAGGGTCATGGCGGAGAGTTCAGGACTGCTAGAACGAATTGGTTCTGTTGTTGTCATGTATTTCTTTTCAGTTTGGGGTTTCACTTCATCAAGGAAACCCAGGGGTTTATTTTTACTGCTGAGGATTTATCAATGTGAATCTGGCCCTAAATTGCTGGCCTGCTATTGATAGCCAAAACTATAGCAGGGTCGCTCCACGGCTTGCAATTTCCAGCGCTCTACCTTCAAATTTAGCCCCGCCTGCGCGAGAAAGTTGTTCGGTCTCTAGCTGATCTGAAGTATGGAGCGCCAACACTGTTGGGCCCGCGCCAGAGATAAATGCAGCAACTCCAGCAGCTCGCAACTTTGTCATAAGTGCAAATGATGCCGGCATCGCATCTTGTCGGTACTGCTGATGGAGAAAATCTTCCGTTGCAACATAGAGTAAATCTGGTCTGATAGTCAGCGCCTGCATCATGATTGCAGCATTTGTTGTGTTGCGCTGCGCATGCGCAAATGGAATTGCATCGGGCAACATAGTGCGCGCCTTTTTTGTAGCAAGTGGCGTAGCGGGAATAAAAGCCATTACTTGAATACGTGGATCAACAGGTAAATGAATTGCATCTGCTCTCTGCCCTGCTTTGACATCAGTTGTCCACGCAACAGTTGCTCCACCAAAGAGCGCAGCCGCCACATTATCTGGATGGCCTTCCATCTCAGTTGCTAAGTTGAGCAATTGCGTATCGCTCATCTTGTCTGTACCGGTAAGGACAAGCGAGCGAGCTAAAACGAGGCCGCCGATAATTGCCGCAGCTGATGAGCCAAGACCGCGGCCATGGGGAATGACATTCAGTGCACGCACGGCCAAACCTTTTGGTTTGCCACCTAAGAAATCAAAACCTTTATACATCGCCTTAACCAACAAATTCTTCTCATTGCGCGGTAATTCATCAGCGCCTTCACCAGTGACATCGATATCGAGTCCACCTTCATCAAGAATCTGCGCCACATAACGATCATGGAGAGAAAAAGCTAAGCCGAAAGCATCAAAACCTGGTCCCAGATTTGCAGATGTTGCCGGCACCTGAACTTGGATGGGATTTGCTTTAAAAGTTGGCTTGGCCATGGCGTAATTCTTTCGCTCTTTCCTATTTATTCC
>CAZGXO010000018.1:11968-16223 GCA_964529875.1 uncultured Candidatus Planktophila sp.
CTTTAAAAGTTGGCTTGGCCATGGCGTAATTCTTTCGCTCTTTCCTATTTATTCCTAGTTAAACCTAGTTATTCCCAGTTAAGCCTAGTTATTCCCAGTTAAGCCTAGTGCTTGCGCTGCGGCATCGGCATTGACTGGAACAACAATGGGATCTTTCGCGCCATCAAGCGCCCACGGAATATCTTTTAAACCATTTCCAGTGCAGGTAATGACGATCGTCTTATCGCGCGGCAACTTTCCAGCGCTCTTATATTTAATAAGTCCGGCAAGCCCGGCAGCTGATGATGGTTCGCAGAAAATTCCTTCTTGGGCGGCAAGCAAACGGTAGGCGCTTAAAATTTCTTCATCAGTGACTGCATCTATGAGACCACCTGATTCATCGCGCGCTGCAATTGCCCCGCTCCATGATGCAGGATTTCCAATACGAATTGCCGTTGCAATAGTTTCAGGTTTTGCAACGACCTGACCTGTGACAAGAGGTGCAGCACCTGCTGCTTGAAATCCCCACATTGCAGGTAACTTGGATGAGATTCGATCGCTGCGATATTCCTTGTAACCCTTCCAGTATGCAGTGATATTTCCAGCGTTACCTACCGGCATGGCATGAATATCGGGAGCATCACCTAACAGATCAATAACTTCGAATGCAGCAGTCTTTTGACCTTCAATGCGATATGGATTGACTGAGTTCACGAGAGAGACTGGATAGTGTTCTGCTAAATCGCGCGCTAACACCAAACAATCATCAAAATTTCCATCTACTTGTAAAAGTTTGGCGCCATGGACAACTGCCTGCGCCAACTTACCCATGGCAATTTTTCCTTCCGGAATTAACACTGCCGGGACCATGCCAGCTTTCACTGCATAAGCTGCCGCAGATGCTGAGGTATTTCCGGTTGATGCGCAAATAACAGCCTTAGCGCCATCTTCTGCTGCTTTAGAAATTGCCATCGTCATACCGCGATCTTTAAAAGATCCGGTTGGATTTATTCCTTCAAACTTCACCCAGACGTTATTGCCGAGCATCTCAGAGAGAACACAGGCATAAATCAGCGGTGTTCCGCCTTCACGCAATGTGACAACGGGAGTTTTTGAGGTAACGGGTAAGCGATTGCGGTATTCCTCAATAACTCCACGCCATTGATGTGCTCCAGATTTCTTGGCGAAGATTCCCATTAAGCAATCGCTCCTTCAACGCGAATAACGCTGGAAATGTTATTGACGATATCCATCTTCTTCAGCGCATCAACAGTTGCTTTTAACTCACCTTCAGTTGCTCTATGGGTAACAATGATGAGTTCGGCATCTTCATTACGACCATTTTGATCGACTGTTTGGATAGAGACTCCCTGGTCTGCAAAGACTTGGGCGATTGCAGCAAGTACACCTGATTTTTCAGCTACTTCTAGGCGTATGAGGAACTTGGTTTTAGTGGTTTCGATGGGTGCAATATCACGGTCTGCATAATCAGATTCGCGTTGCCCGATGGAGTTAAGTGCGATGTGACGTGACACAGCAACGATATCGCCAAGAACTGCCGAAGCAGTGGGTTGTCCACCCGCACCGCGGCCGTAAAACATCAGTGGACCTGCAGATTCTGCTTCTACAAATACTGCGTTAAATGAATCTCGAACTGATGCCAGCGGATGGCTCTTATCAATCATGACTGGATGAACGCGTACTGAAATTTCATCTGCCGGAGTTAACTCTGCAATTGCCAATAATTTAATGACATGGTCCATGGATTTAGCGATTGCCACATCTTCTAAAGTAATTTTTGAGATGCCTTCACGATAGACATCATCGACAGTGACGCGAGTATGGAAGGCAAGTCCCGACAAGATGGCTGCTTTTGCTGCTGCATCAAACCCCTCAATATCTGCAGTGGGGTCAGCTTCGGCATAACCGAGCGCTTGTGCCTCTTTCAGGACATCACCAAACTCACGGTTATCTTCATGCATCTTGGTAAGAATGTAGTTAGTCGTACCGTTGACGATTCCCATCAGGCGAATGACGAAATCACCGGCAAGTGAGTCACGCAGCGGCCTAATAATTGGGATCGCTCCTGCAACGGATGCTTCGTAATAAATATCTTCACCTTTGGCGTAAGCCGCGCTAAATAAATCTGCGCCATGGCTAGCGAGCAGCGCCTTATTTGCCGTCACAATAGATTTGCGATTGTTGATGGCAGTAAGAGTGAGCTCACGCGCCGGTTCGATACCACCCATAACTTCAACGACTAAATCGATATCAGGATCATTCACAATCGAGTAAGGGTCTGTTGTAAAGAGCGCTGGATTAAGTCCTTCATACGGCTTGATGCTGCGTACGGCAATTCGCGTGAGTTCGATGCGCACGCCAGCACGCGTTGAGAGTTCATCAATATCTGCAAGCAGCAGTCTGGCAACTTCACTTCCAACAACGCCGCAGCCGAGCATGCCAACGCGAACGGGTTTATCTGCCGGGCTCATCTTCCTATTCTTTCACATCAAGGGCGAGCAGATCTGCCTCATTTTCTCTACGCACAATAATGCGAGCTTTTCCATTATTTACTGCAATCACTGGTGGACGTGGGACATGGTTGTAATTGCTTGCCATGCTTCTTCCATATGCACCGGTTGCAGGTATTGCAATTAAATCGCCAGGAGCTATATCTGCTGGTAAGGAAATTTCATTGATGATGATGTCGCCAGTTTCGCAATGTTTTCCAACGAGACGACAATCTTGCAATGGCGCAGAACTTGCACGTTGTGCTAGTACTGCAGAATATTGTGCATCGTAAAGCGCTGGACGAATGTTGTCGCTCATTCCCCCATCTACTGAGATATAGGTGCGCTGCTTTCCATTTTCGAGTTGCACATTTTTAACTGTGCCAACTTCATAGAGCGTCAACATGGTCGGTCCCACAATATTGCGCCCTGGTTCAAGTGAGATTCTGGGAATTTTAAGATTGTGTCTTTCCGCAGCTTGCTTCACAGCTGCATAGATTTCTGAAAGTACATCTTCTGGTTCGACGGTCTTCTCACTCTGCAGATAAGCGATTCCAAATCCCCCGCCCAAATCAAGATCAGTGAGTTCAGAACCACACTCATCGCGGTAGCGCGCCATAAAGGCAATCAACCGATCTGTGGCAATCTCATGTGCCTCTGATCCAAAGATTTGTGAACCAATATGGCAATGCACACCAATGAGCTCAAGTTCTGAATGAGCAGATACTGCTTGAACAGCAGCCCAGGCGGCCCCAGAAGCAATAGAAAATCCGAACTTCACATCTTCATGCGCGGTCGAAATCTTTTCGTGAGTATGCGCTTCAATCCCCGGAGTAAGACGGAGCATCACTTTCTGTCGAACACCATACTTCTTGGCTAATTGTGCGACGCGTTCAATTTCAAAGAGAGAATCCATCACGATGGTTTTAACGCCCACCGAGATAGCTCGATCTAACTCAGCAACTGACTTATTGTTTCCGTGCATCTCTATATTCTCTGGCTTGATACCACCGGCGAGCGCAACAGCAAGTTCGCCACCAGTGCACACATCGATACCAATTCCGATATCAGCTATCCACGCTGCTACTGAAGTAGAGATAAATGCCTTTGCTGCGTAATAAATAGTTCCGGCATTTTCGCCACATTCTTTCTCTAAACCCTCTTTCCAAGAGAGAGCGCGCTGGCGAAAATCACTTTCGTCAATGAAGAAGGCTGGCGTGCCAAATTCAGCTGCCAAAGTAGTAACTGGAATTCCTGATAAATGCAGGACCCCGTTATTGAAAGTTACGCTCTTTGACCACATGGCTACATCCTCTCAGGCGCGGATACGCCAAGGAGGTCTAATCCATTTGCAATCACTTGTTTTGTTGCAGCACAGAGAGATGCACGAGCATGATGAATGGCGCCAATTGCTTCATCACCTAATGGCAGCACGCGGCAATCTGCATAGAAACCGTGATAGACACCAGCAAGCTCTTCCAGATAACGAGCAACACGGTGCGGCTGACGTAATTCTGCAGCTTGCGCCACGATGCGCGGGTACTCACCCAGTGCACCCAGCAATTCATTCTCGCGATCGTGATGAAGTTGCGTTCCATCAAAATTATCAAGGCTTGCTGAGATACCAAGTTCATTGGCATTACGCAGTACTGCCGCGATACGTGCATGCGCATATTGCACGTAGTACACAGGATTATCGTTGGTGTTCTTCTTGAGCAGATCAAGATCCATCACCATTGGGGTATCAACGGGATAACGAATCAGCG
>CAZGXO010000019.1:0-15959 GCA_964529875.1 uncultured Candidatus Planktophila sp.
CCGTGAACTTAATCATCTTTGTGTGGTGAAAAACTTCTTTAAAGAGATTGGCAAAGCGCGCGCCTTTATTGTTGCTGCGCGTTGGATCAGGTTGTTGTTTCTTGAAAAGTGAAAGGAAGTAACGGCCGCGAATTGCTAATAGGACGAGCGCGACGAAGGTAGTGAGATAAGCGATGCTTGCTAGCGCAAGTTTCATAAGCGCTAGGGTAGAACTAACGCCACTTTGTTGCTAGCGAAAACCCAACTGCAATGAAACTAAAGCCAATAATCATGTTCCATGCACCAATTCCGGGAATTGGATAGGAAGTCTGGGTGATGTAGAAAATTACGATCCAGAATAAGCCGATAAGAAAATTTCCGACCATTACAGGTGCAAGCCATGAAGGACTTTCAAGGAGCGGAGATTCTTCTTCAACATGAATCTGCTCTTCGTGAGCGTGGCGCTCTTTTACCTTCTTGCGTAACTTCGACTTTGGCATGGGGCATAGGTTACAGCACAATAACCATGTGGCTCGAATCCTGGTTATCGATAACTATGACTCATTCGTCTTTAATTTGGTGCAATATCTTGCGCAATTGGGGGCAGAGTGCACCGTAGTACGTAATGATGAAGTTGAAGCCAGCGCCGCCGCTCAATATGACGGAGTATTAATTTCTCCAGGTCCTGGCACTCCCGATAAAGCGGGAGTAAGTATTGCGATGATTAAATATTGTGCAGAAAATAAAATTCCACTATTTGGCGTGTGCCTTGGACATCAAGCGATCGGCGAAGCTTTTGGTGCAACTGTTTCGCGCGCACCTGAATTGCTTCACGGAAAGACTTCTCAAGTCATTCATCAATGCAAAGGTGTGTATGCAAATCTGCCTTCACCTTTTACTGCAACTCGGTATCACTCACTTGCCGTAGAACGTGACACCGTGCCAGAAGTGTTAGAGATAACGGGCGCTACCGAATCTGGCGTCGTTATGTCACTTCGCCATAAGACCTTACCTATTGAGGGAGTGCAATTTCATCCGGAATCTGTTCTCACCGAACATGGCCATCAGATGCTGGCTAATTGGTTGGTGGTGTGTGGAGATAAAGATGCGCCACAACGAGCAGTTGGCTTATCGCCTGTAGTAGGAAAATCTCAATAATTTACGACTGACGATTGATTGTAATCGTGACTGATTTACCAATAATTTGTGATGTCCCAGCCTCTGGTGCCTGTCTGATTACTACACCCAGTGGTTGAGTTGAGTCGTAATCATAAAATTCCTTAATTAAAAATCCAGCTTGAATTAATAGCGTCTTTGCTTGAATTGCTTCAATTCCTATCAGATTAGGAACGGTAATCTCACCGCTGGCAATTGTGAGCACGACTGAACTTCCTGCACTTGTGATAGACCCAGCAGGCGGATTTACTTCCAAGACTGTTCCTTGTGGTTGATCTGAAGATTGCGCAACTGTTTGTGAAACTAAGAGACCAACAGAAGTAAGCGCAGCTCGTGCATCTATGAGAGATAAACCAACTAAATTATCGGGAACAATCGCTTCTCCGGGGCCGTCAGAGATGGTTAAAACAACGGTAGAACCGGCCTTCAAACGGGTGGTTGCTAGTGGAAGTTGGCTGGCGATTCGATCTTTAGGAATGACACCATCGTGGGCGCGTTTTATTGTCACTGCATAATCCGATAAGAGCGCACGCGCCATCTCTTGACTTAAACCAACAACGTTGGGAACTCGCGGCGCAGAATTATTTGGGTTGCCACTAATCGCTAATCCCGTAAGCGCAATAGCAATAGCGGTAATAAATGAGCCTGCCCAGATAAATGCAGCCCGCCGCGACATCAGCGGTTTCTTGGGCAGTGCAGTTGTTACTTCTTCGCCTGCGCGAACTTTGGCAATGTCATCAAGCATGGCTTGCGCGCTTTGATAACGATCTTCTGGTTTTTTAGCGAGAGCTACCGCCAAAACAATTTCAATGCCGGCAGGTAAATCTTTATTTAAAGTTCTTACAAGGGGAGCGGTATTTGATGCGTGTTGGTAGGCGATTGATACGGGAGTTTCTCCAGTAAAAGGTGGCGTTCCAGTGAGAAGTTCAAAAAGTAGGCAGCCAGTTGAGTAAATATCGCTCCGCAGATCGGCAGATTCACCTACCGCTTGTTCTGGCGATAAATATTGAGCAGTTCCGATGACATTCCAGGTACTGGTAAGAGTTGCCCCTAAATCATCCATGGCACGTGCAATTCCAAAATCCATCACCTTCACATCACCAGCATTGGTGAGCATGACGTTGGCTGGCTTAATATCGCGATGCACAATCTGTCGCTGATGCGAATATTCCAAACCTTCGAGAATTCCTTCTGTAATTTCTAGCGCTCGCGAAAGTGGTAATCGCTCACCTTGGTGCATCAATTCACGCAGAGTTCGGCCAGAAACTAACTCCATCACAATGTATGGGGCTGGATCTTCACCAGAGTCATACACCGCAACAATGGCTGGATGATTAAGCCCTGCAGCAGCTTTTGCTTCTTTGCGAAAACGCGAGACGAATGCTGGATCTTTTGCTAAATCACTGCGCAAAATTTTGATGGCAACCTGCCGCGATAAACGCTGATCTTGCGCGATATAGACATCGGCCATTCCACCAGTGCCAATCATTTCACCGAGTAAGTAGCGCCCACCTAATAATGAATTCATCATTGCGCAGCTCCCAATGTGGTGAAGCCATCGGCACCTGGAGTTTCCACAACATCGCCAATGACGATGGTGACATTGTCAGGTGCGCCATTGATGTACGTTGCATCTACCAACGCTGCAACGGCATCTTCTCTCTCTTTTCCTTGGAGCAACGCTTTGATTTCTTTATCGACAAGTACCGAAGATAAACCATCGCTACACACTAAAAAGCGATCGCCTAATGTGGCATCAAAGACTGGAAGTGGAAGTTCTATTCCCCCTTCACCCATTAATACTTGTGTGAGAACTGATCGTTGCGGATGCGTGGCGATATCAGATTCGGTGATTGTTCCTTGATCTAAAAGCTCTTGAATAACTGTGTGATCGACGCTGAGTTGTGTGAGTTCATTGCCACGTAGTCGATAAGCGCGTGAATCACCAATATGGAGCAGGGCAACGGCGCTATCGCGAAGGAGCAGAGCGGTCAGAGTGGTGCCCATTCCGGTGAGTGCAGGATTATCAGCAACTGCATCACTGAGCACTTTATCTACATTATGAATGGAATTAAGGAATAAATCATCGACAGATTCTTGATCAATATCGCTTTTAGTAAAGATAGTTGCACATTCGGCAAGAGTGGAAATTGCTAATGATGATGCTACTTCGCCAGCTGCATGTCCACCCATTCCATCAGCAACAGCAATAACTCGGGATGAGGCCAGACCACTATCTTCATTGCCATTTCGCACTAAACCAACTGCAGAGCGTGCAGATGTAGCGAAGAAGAATGGGGCCATAAAGGTAAGCCTAATCTCTTTGCTACTCTCTAGCGCATGCAGATCTACGCCCACCGCGGTGCCAGCGATGATTTTCCAGAACTCACTTTGGCTGCATACCAAGGCGCTGTCGAACAGGGCGCCGATGGATTTGAATGTGATGTGCGCCTTACTAAAGATGAAGTAGCAGTTCTCTGGCATAACGCTTCCATGCTGGAACGTGCCGGCAATCCAGGTTTAATCGCGGAGATGACTTTTGCGCAAGTTGCCAAGGCGTATCCCCAAGTTCTGACGCTACGAGAATTTCTTGATTTTGCAGTCCAACATAAGAAAAACGTATTGATAGAGACCAAACATCCAGTAATTTCTGGCAATCGCGTTGAAGAAGTTGTTGTTGAGCAGATTCAGGCAACTAAAGGAATATCAGCGATTGAAGTTGGAGTAATGTCATTTAGCTGGTTTGCAATAGAGAAGATGAAGCGTTTAGCACCACACATTACAACTGCATTTTTGATGCAGAAATTCACTACATGGTCACAAGTAAAACATTCATCAGCTAAGGCAATCGGTCCGGAAATTGATGCGCTGCGGGCAACACCAATAAGTGGAAAAAGAATTAAGGATTTGGGGCGCTCGCTCTATGCGTGGACCGTCAATGAAATAAGTGATATCAAACTATGTCAGCAGATTGATGTGGATATTCTCATCACAGATAAACCGGCGCATGCACGTGAGGTGCTCAGGTATCCTTAACCAGTGAGCACCGCACAAAGCCAAAAATTTGCCTATTTGGGGCCAGTTGGCACATTCACTGAAGCAGCGCTCAAAAAGATTACCTGCGACTCGGATATCAAAATTCCTTACGCCAATGTCACCGCAGCACTTGATGCGGTACGAACAGGTGACGCAGATTTTGCACTCGTTCCCATTGAGAATTCTGTAGAAGGTGTAGTTGCGCGCACGTTAGATGAATTAGCAATTGGGGATCCACTCACTATTTCAGGAGAAGTTACCTTGCCTGTGACCTTTGCATTTATGGTCAAAGTGGGCACTCAGGATGTGAAGCGAATTGGCACACATCCACATGCAGAATCCCAATGTCGTGAATACATTGCGCATAAATATCCGCATGCAGAGATAGTTCCTTTCCCATCAACATCTGCAGCTGCTGAAGCAGTCAGCAAGGGCGCAATTGATGCAGCGATTGCCTCAAGTAGTGCAGCAGAACATTTTGGATTAGAAATCCGAGAAGCCGATATTGGAGATAACTCTGGTGCGGTGACGCGCTTTATCTGCGCCCAGAAGCCCGGTTGGATGCCAGAACCAACTGGCCACGACCGAACATCGATGGCGGTCTTTATTGATATCGATCATGCTGGAGCCCTTCTAGAAATTTTGCAGGTTTTTGCTAAATATGACGTCAACTTAACTTTTATTCAGTCGCGTCCGACTGGCCGCGAACTTGGTCACTACCATTTCATCATTGATGTGGAAGGCCATATCAAGGACGCGGCAGTCGAAAAATCTGTCGCAGAACTTCGTGAAATCTGTGATGACATCAGATTTCTGGGCTCATATCCACGAGAGGTGCGCGCATGATTGATATCAAGTTTCTCCGTGAGAATCCTGATGCAGTTCGCGCATCTCAAAAAGGACGTGGTGAAAACGTTGATTTAGTTGATTTGATTATTACCGCAGATGAGAAGAAAAGAGCAGCGCTTTCACACTTTGAAACTCTGCGACAAGAGCAGAATGCGCTCTCCAAATCAGTGGGTAGCGCACAAGGTGATGAAAAGGCAAAACTCCTTGCCAGCGCTAAAGATTTAGCAGATAAGGTAAAAAGCGCTGATGCAGCGCGCGCCGCAGCAGAAGAAGAAGCGCGCCAATTACTTCTGCAGCTCTCAAATTTATTAGATAGCGATGCGCCGATTGGCGGCGAGGCAGATTTTCTGACCCTCGAAGAAATTGGCACACCACGCGATTTTGGCAAAGAGGGATTTGAGCCACGCGATCATGTTGAAATCGGTAAATTACTTGGCGCGATTGACACTGAACGCGGCGCCAAAGTTGCCGGTTCTCGCTCGTATTACCTGACAGGCGTAGGTGCACTTTTAGAGTTTGCACTCGTTAACTACGCAATTCAAAGCGCTCTCAAAAATGGATTTTCACCGGTTATCCCTCCCGTATTGGTAAATCCTGCTGCCATGGAGGGCACAGGATTCCTTGGCCAAGCAGCTGAAAATGTTTATCGGATAGAAAAAGATGATGTCTATCTCGTTGGAACTTCTGAAGTGCCACTTGCTGCAATGCATATGGATGAAATATTGCCTGCCGATACATTGCCACTGCGTTATGCAGGTTATTCATCATGTTTCCGCCGTGAAGCTGGTACCTACGGAAAAGATACGCGCGGAATCATTCGCGTGCATCAATTCGATAAAGTTGAAATGTTCTCATTCTGTAAACCAGAAGATGCCAAAGCAGAACATAAACGACTTTTGCAATGGGAAAAAGATTTTCTTACCGCCATGGAACTTCCCTTCCGCGTTATCGATGTTGCATCAGGTGATTTAGGCTCTTCTGCCAATCGCAAATTTGATATCGAAGCGTGGATTCCTACTCAAGGCGCTTATCGTGAAGTCACCAGCACCTCTAACTGCACAGATTTTCAGGCACGACGCCTCAATATTCGCTATAAAGATGGAGATGGCACCAAGACTGTTGCAACGCTCAATGGAACTCTGGTCGCTATTCCACGAATGATTGTTGCTATCTTTGAAAATCATCAAAATGCAGATGGCTCGGTCAATATTCCGAAGGCACTTCAACCATTCTTAGGAATGCAGAAATTTGAGTTGGTGTGAGTCAAATAAATAAATTAGAGCGCCGCCCCAAACTGATTGCCTCTGATCTTGATGGCACCATCGTTGCTCATTACGGATCAATCACCCCGCGCACAATCAAAGCATTTAGCAAGGCTCATTCCATGGGAATTGAAATTTACTTTGTGACCGGCCGGCCTCCACGTTGGATGCCAGAGATAAAGGATGCCTTTGGTTTTGGCAATGCAATTTGTGGCAACGGGGCGATGTTGTATGACTTACTCGGCGACAAAGTTATAGAAGAGTGGTTAATTCCAACGGATGCACAGTTAGAGACTGTACAAAGATTACGCAAAGCGATTCCACCCATTTCCTTTGCCATTGAATCCCATAACTATTTTCATCGAGAGAAGAAATATGTACCACGGTGGGATGTAGGTCTTGATAATGTCGGTGTCGACGAGATAGAGAGCGTTATTACTTCCCCTGCTCTTAAAATATTAGCGCGGTGCTCAGATCAAGAATTTTCATCTGATGAAATGCTGGCAATTGCCAAACGCGAACTTGAAGGTGTTGTAACTGTGACACATTCAAATCCCACCGATTCACTACTAGAAATCTCCGCGCTGGGAGTTTCCAAAGGCGCAACGCTTGCCAAAATGGCAGCACGACATGGATTTGATGCAGATGATTGTGTTGCATTCGGAGATAATCCAAATGATTTTTCTATGCTCGAATGGTGTAGTCGTTCATATGCAATGTCAGATGGACATCCCGAAGGACCGCAACATGCAAAATCAATAGCTGGTGCATGTGAAGAAGATGGCGTTGCAATCATCATCGAACAATTACTAGAACTTCCTGCTTAATTTTTATCTAATTTTTCTCACCACCGCTTTTCGGGTAGCCTCTCCCACGGAGGACTCGCATAGCGGCCGAGTGCACCGGTCTTGAAAACCGGCAGGTGAAAGCCTCGTGGGTTCAAATCCCACGTCCTCCGCTCTACACAGAAAACCCACTCCATATCGGGGTGGGTTTTCTATTGGCTCTGTGGCTGACTTCATAAGGTTTACGCGCGCTATCGCCTAGCGACTTACGGCGAGCAAGCGCACACTTCTCCCATTAACGAAATCGCAATCAGGGATTGCTAGAGGAGTAGAGATGTCGGGAGTTTTTTCCCCAACGCGCGCGAAGATAAATGAGCGCACGCTTCGCACAGATAAGTGGTGGCTAGAGCCAGCAATCACTTTTGGAGTGCTGATCTCCTTCGTTATTTATGCAACATTTCGCGCTTTTGAAGGCGCTAATTACTACAAAGATCATTTGATTTCTCCTTTTTATTCACCATGCTTATCAAAAGCCTGCGTTCCTGAAGCAACGCTCTTTGGTTGGACACCAGTTAATTCTGAAATATTTAACTTTGCGCTGTCGCCTGCGCTCATTATTTTGATCTTTCCACTTGGTTTCCGTATGACTTGTTACTACTACCGCAAGGCGTACTACCGCTCTTTCTGGATGTCGCCACCAGCATGTGCTGTTGCAGAACCACATAAAAAATACACAGGTGAAACTCGCGCACCACTTATTCTGCAGAATTCACATCGTTACTTCTTCTATATGGGACTTGTCTTCAACGTCTTCCTTACTTACGACGCAATCATCTCCTTTAAAAATGTTGAGGGTGAGTGGGGACATATGAGCCTTGGTTCACTCGTTCTGCTCGCTAGTTCGACGCTGCTCTGGTTTTATTCATTGTCATGTCATTCTTGTCGCCACACTGTTGGTGGCCGGCTCAAGCATTTCTCTAAGCACCCAATCCGTTACAAAATTTGGAGTTGGGTCTCAGTACTCAATCACTCTCATCAGAAATTTGCCTGGTATTCACTCTTTGCAGTTGCTTTTGCCGATATCTATGTGCGCCAGGTTGCTACCGGCGCTTGGACTAACTTCTACTTCTTCTAAAGGATAAAGACCAATGACTCAGCCCGTATTACAACGACATAAATATGATGTCTTAGTAATTGGCGCTGGCGGCGCGGGTCTTCGCGCTGCGGTTGAAGCTCGCGAAGCTGGTCTGAGCGTTGCGATTATCTGTAAATCACTCTTTGGTAAAGCTCACACAGTTATGGCCGAAGGTGGCGCAGCTGCCTCAATGGGAAATGTCAATGACAACGATAACTGGATGGTGCACTTTCGCGACACGATGCGCGGTGGAAAATTTCTCAACCACTATCGCATGGCAGAACTCCACGCTAAAGAAGCGCCAGATCGAATTTGGGAGTTAGAGATGTGGGGTGCGCTCTTTGATCGCACCAAAGAAGGAAAAATTTCACAACGAAACTTCGGGGGACACGAATATCCACGTCTAGCCCACGTTGGTGATCGCACCGGTCTTGAACTCATTCGTACTATGCAACAGAAGATTGTGCAGTTACAACAGAAAGATGGACGCGAGTTTGGCGATATGGAAGCAAAGATAAAAGTCTTTGCTGAATGCACCATTACCGAAATCGTTAAAGAGAATGGCAAGGTAGCTGGCGCTTATGGTTATTGGCGCGAGAGCGGAGAAGAGATTCTCTTTGAAGCACCTGCAGTTGTTCTAGCAACCGGTGGTGTTGGTAAGACATTTAAAATTACCTCTAACTCTTGGGAAGGAACTGGCGACGGCCATGCGCTAGCGCTCAAGGCTGGCGCGAATCTTGTGGATATGGAGTTCTTGCAATTCCACCCAACAGGAATGGTCTGGCCCCCATCTGTTCGTGGAATTTTGGTCACCGAATCAGTACGTGGTGAAGGTGGAATTCTTACCAATACAAATGGCGAACGCTTTATGTTTAAGTACATTCCAGATGTATTTAAAGATAAGTATGCAGATAATGAGGCCGAAGCCGATCGTTGGTATACCGATCAAGATAACAATCGCCGTCCACCTGAGTTATTACCTCGTGATGAAGTTGCCCGCGCTATCAATGCCGAAGTAAAGGCAGGACGTGGTACCGAACATGGCGGTGTATTCCTCGATGTTTCAAAGCGTTTATCGCCAGAAGTTATTAAGAAGCGCCTGCCATCTATGTGGCATCAGTTCTATGAACTTGCTGGCGTTGACATCACCAAAGAACCTATGGAAGTTGGACCTACCTGTCACTATGTCATGGGTGGCGTTGAAGTAGAACCAGATACTGCAGCAGCAGTGGGTGTTCCAGGTCTATTTGCCGCAGGCGAAGTTGCTGGTGGAATGCACGGATCAAATCGTTTGGGCGGAAATTCTTTAACTGATCTTTTAGTCTTTGGACGTCGTGCAGGTATGGGTGCAGCTAATTATGTAAAGCAAAATTCAGCAAACCCAGTATCGGATGCAACAATCACAGCGGCCGCAGAGCGCATTGCTGCACCATTTAGCCGTTCTGGTGGCGAGAATTCATATGCGCTGCATGCTCAATTGCAAGAAGTCACTCATAACTTAGTGGGAATTATTCGTACCCGTTCTGAAATAGAAGATGCAATTGCCAAAATTGCTGACATTCGAAACCGTAGCAAGAACGTTACTGTGACCGGTGGGCGCACATTTAATCCAGGTTTCCACCTCGCATTTGATTTGGACAATATGTTGTTGGTGGCGGAATCAACTGCGAAGTCTGCGCTATTGCGTGAAGAATCTCGCGGCGGCCACACACGTGATGATTTTCCTGCTATGAGCAATAAGTGGCGCCAGGTCAATCACATTGCAAGCTTTAATGGCAGCGAAGTGACTGTTCGGGCGCAGCAACTTCCTATGCTGCCTAAGGAACTCTTTGACCTCTTTGATGTACACGAACTTGAGAAGTACATGACTCCGGAGGAAATTGCGAAAGGCGGATCCAACTAATGGCGCGCAAACTTAAACTTCGCATTTGGAGAGGCGACTCGAAAAACGGAGAACTCAAAGATGTACAAGTTGATGTCAACGAAGGTGAAGTAGTTCTCGACGTTATCCATCGCGTGCAGGCTACGCAAATGGGTGATCTAGCTGTTCGTTGGAATTGCAAAGCAGGTAAGTGCGGTTCTTGCTCTATGGAAATTAACGGCAAGCCTCGCCTGGCATGCATGACGCAAGTTGCTTCATTTGATGAAGATGAAACCATTACCGTTACTCCACTTCGCGCTTTTCCTGTTATTAAAGATTTAGTTACCGATGTCTCTTTCAACTATAAGAAGGCGATGGAGATTCCGGCGTATGAACCACCAAAGGATTTGGCTCCAGGTGAAGCCCGTATGGAGCAGGTAGATGTTGAGCGTAGCCAAGAATTCCGTAAATGCATTGAGTGCTTCTTATGTCAGAACACATGTCACGTCATTCGTGATCACGAGGAAAATAAGAAATCATTCGCTGGTCCACGATTCTTTATCCGGATTGCAGAGTTAGATATGCATCCACTTGATATTTTGAAGAATCGCAAGCGCACTGCACAAGAAGAACACGGACTTGGAATGTGCAACATCACCAAGTGCTGCACCGAAGTCTGTCCAGAACATATTCGAATTACTGACAACGCGATTATTCCTATGAAGGAGCGAGTTGTTGATATTAAGTACGATCCTTCACGAATGTTTGCTGGACTTTTAAAGCGCGAAAAGCGCGACTAATGAAGTTGGTTAAGCGCTGAATCCGCTTTTTCTGGTGAGCCTAGGTGGAATCCTGGGTTCTTTTGTACGTTGGCAAATTACTGAAGTTTCAGATTCTCTTCCGATTGCCGTGTTTATCGTTAACCAATTAGGTGTTCTAGTCGCGGGAATATTTGCCTATCGAATAAATCGCGACGAATCCGCTCGGATTTTCTGGATCTCTGGCTTTGCAGGTGGCTTTACGACCATGTCATCGCTTGCTTATCTTCTCTCTGAATCATCGCCATTTGCAGGCTTGAAGTACGCACTTGCAACGCTCATTACCTCAATAGTGATTTTGCAGCTGCTTAAAGGGCGGGTGCGCACATGAGACTGGCACTCTTTGTTGTGGGCGCTGGCATTGGCGCACCACTTCGATATGTCATTGATAAAACTATTCGCGCGAAAACACAATCTGCAATGGGAATCTTGCTGGTAAATGTGATTGGCTCATTCATCCTTGGAATGACGCAGACAAATTATCTGGTGATGGGTTTTTGTGGTGCATTTACTACCTGGTCTGCCTTTGCTCTAGATGTGGTCAATCAAAAGAGACAGAGCGCCCTCATAAATATTGTGCTGACTTTTTTCTTCTGTCTTGTAGCGGTTACTTTAGGAAAATCTTTAGCGTCCTAGAATTCGCTTCATCCACTTTTCAATATCATCGGGATGGCGCGGAATATCTTCGCTGAGATTGCGACATCCATCTGCAGTTACCATCACATCATCTTCAATTCTGATTCCAATACCGCGATATTCAGGTGCAAATAATTCATCATCAGGCTGAATATAAAGACCGGGTTCAACGGTGAGCACCATTCCTTCGCGAAGTGGGGCATCGAGATACATCTCTTTACGGGCTTGCGCGCAATCGTGGACATCAAGTCCTAAGTGGTGGCTTACTCCATGCAGAGTCCAGCGGCGATGTAAACCAACTTCAGGCTTGAGTGATTCTTCAACTGAAACGGTGAGGACACCCATATCAGCAAGGCCGCGAGCCAATACTGCTTGGCATGCTTTATTAATATCTGAGAAGAGAACGCCAGGTTTTACAGCTGCAAAACCAGCGAGTTGTGATTCATAGACCAACATATAGAGCGCACGTTGTGCCGGAGTAAATTTTCCATCTACTGGAAGTGTTCTGGTGATATCGGCGGTGTAGAAAGATTCGCGTTCTACACCGGCATCAACGAGTACTAATTCACCACGGCGAACATTTCCATCATTGCGTATCCAATGCAGAACACAGGCGTGAGATCCAGCACCGACGATGGTGTTATATCCCAGATCATTTCCCAAAATTCGGGCGCGACCATAAAAAGCCGCGTCTAATACTCGCTCACCTCTTGGAGTTTCAACCGCTGCAGGAATTGCGCTAATGACATCGTTAAAACCAAGAGCAGTTGCATCTACAGCTGCTTGAAGTTCGCGAATTTCATAATCGTCTTTACATAAACGTTGCTCAGAAACAAAAATTGTAAATTCTTCTTCACGTTCATGTTGCTTGACGCATTTATCAACTGTCGCATCTACCCCACGCAGTGTGAGCGTTTCCTTGCCATCTTCCAATAATTGAGAGAGTTCAGAGAGATGTTTGGTATCAATTTGGTAGCAGGATTTTGCTTCATCAAGTGTGAAGCGACGGCCGACCCATAGCTCGCCATATTTGGCATCGCGATAAAAAGCATCAGTATCACGAGTCGAACGTGGATTCATATAGAGATAGGTAATATGCGAATCGCCTGAAGGCTCTAAAACTAATACCGCATCTGCGGTTGCATCGCTACCTTGAACTCCGCTGTAGTACACAAATGCGCTATGTGGACGATAGTTGTAATCGGTGTCATTCGCTCTCACCTTGTAGCCACCAGCAGGAAGCACTAACCGAATTCCTTTAAATGCAGCCGAGAGTGTCTGGCGACGTGAATAGGCATATGTCACTACTTCTAGCGGCTGAAGATTTTCGAGATGAGATGGCGCCCAACCGGACTTCATAAAATTAGAAAATAATTCCGAAGGCGCTTGATCGTGAATGCGCTTGGGTTTATCGGTAGTGACGTCACCATTCTCATTATTCACATTTACATCTTACGCTTTTTAATCTCACATTGACAGGGTGAGCAGGCGGGCAATTCCCTTGATAATCTAGCGAGGTACAACGTGATGCGGAAAAAGAGGCCACATGTCATCAATCTTTGAGACTGATGCAGCGCTCGATGCGCTGGTTACTCCCGCAATTTCACGAACAAAAGAATTAATTAAAGAGGCGGAAAAGTTACGTGACCGCCGTGAAAAAGCTAATCGCAAGCGAGTCGCTCGGCTCTTTAAAGATCCCAAGGCAATCGAAGCAACTATTACTCTGACTGATGAGGTCATGCGTATTAGCTCGGTTGATTCATCATCTCGTATTTTTAGACGCGCTGCTAAGAAAGCCAGCCTCACAGGTTTTGGTTTTATTAATTCATTTGGACTTCACTTTATTGGAGTAGTTTCACGGGTACTTCCAGGGCCAATAGTTTCGGTTGTGCATCAACGTGTCCGGGCTCTTTCCAAAGATCTTATTTTGGCGGCAGAGAATGAAAAATTATCGAAGCACTTAGGTAAACGAAGTGCAAAAGGTTTGGCACTTAATATCAATGTTTTGGGCGAAGCAGTACTCGGTGATCACGAGGCAGAACAGCGTTTTCAATCAATTCTCGAGATGATGCGTCGCCCGGAAGTTAATTACATCTCGGTCAAACTCTCTTCTATCGTCGCGCAACTCATCATTATTGATGTGGAGGGATCTATTGATCGTGTCTCTGAAAAGATGCGAACCCTCTACCGTGAGGCCGAACGGCACGGAGTATTCGTCAATCTTGATATGGAGGAATATCGCGATCTTCCCATGACGGTTGCTGCATTTATGCGCGTGCTTGGTGAAGATGAATTTGCAGGAATAAAGGCAGGCATTGTTTTACAGGCATATCTACCTGAAGCGCATTACTTCTTTGGCGAACTTGTCACGTGGGCGAAAGCACGCCACCAAAGAAGTGGTGGCACAATCAAAGTGCGATTGGTAAAGGGCGCTAACTTGGCAATGGAACGCGCCGAAGCTGAATTACATGGTTGGAGCCCAGCACCGTATCGCAGCAAAGCAGATGTCGATGCTTCGTATGTGCGTTTAGTGGATGCAGCGCTTCGCCCTGAACATGCCCAGGCTGTTCGCATTGGAATCGCATCACACAATCTCTTTCATATGACCTGGGCGCTGGAAGTTGCAAAAGTGCGCGGAGTTTTACACCAAGTCGATATTGAAATGTTAGAGGGAATGGCCAATGCTGAAGCGCTCGCGGTGACGCGAGCTGGTCAACCAGTTCTGCTCTATGCGCCAGTGACGCGCAAAGATGATTTTGCAGCAGCAGTCGCCTATCTCGTACGCCGTTTAGATGAAAACACCGCTGATGAAAATTATTTGAAGGCAGCTTTTGATATCGCAAAAAATCCAAAGAAGTTTGCAGATCAAGAGTCGCGATTTCAAGCGTCTATTAAAGAGCGCCACAGCATCAGTACAGAATCGCTTCGCCATGTGAAAGAAGCTGAGCGCGTGGGAACAACTTTTACCAATGAAAGAAATGCAGATCCCACAGAACCGGAATTCATTAAGAAAGTATCAGCAGCGCTCAAGAAAGTTCGAGCAATTAAAGATCAAGAAATTCCTCTCGTGGTTGCAGGAAAAGAGATATTCACTCCAGAACAAGAAGCTGGCGCTGATCCATCTGACAACGGAAAGATTTGGTACCACTACTCAGTAGGCTCTAAGAAAGAAGTTGATCTTGCCCTTTCGACTGCACAGCGCGCTCAAGAGAAATGGGCAGCGCTTTCCATAGAGGAACGGAGCCGAATTCTCTTTGCTGCAGCAGATCAGATGCATAAGGCGACTGCTGAAACCATTGCAGTTATGGCGCGCGATGCAGGTAAAACAGTCGCTGAGGCAGACCCTGAAGTTTCTGAAGCGATTGATTTCGCCCGCTTTTATGCAACCACGGC
Source organism: uncultured Candidatus Planktophila sp. (assembly GCA_964529875.1). Classification (GTDB taxonomy): domain Bacteria; phylum Actinomycetota; class Actinomycetes; order Nanopelagicales; family Nanopelagicaceae; genus Planktophila. Next base: position 14,931 of record CAZGXO010000019.1, read on the forward strand.
ACAGAACTTTGGAGATTCCACTCCACTTGGCACGATCTTGGTAGTTCCACCGTGGAATTTTCCTTATGCAATACCTATTGGTGGCTTGTGTGCAGCGCTCGCAGCTGGAAATACAGTGATCTTAAAACCTGCGCCAGAAACTGTGGCTACTGCATGGGAAATTGTTACTCATCTGTGGGCGGGTGGTGTTCCACAAGATGTATTGCAATTCTTACCAATGCGTGATGATGAAAATGGAAAATATCTGATCACTCATCCAGATATTGATGGCTTAATTTTGACGGGATCATTTGATACCGCCGCTCTCTTTACTTCTTGGCGCCCCGATATTCATTTGATGGCAGAGACCAGCGGAAAAAATGCAATGCTCATTAGCGCATGTGCTGACATTGATATCGCAGTGAAAGATTTGGTGCAATCAGCTTTCGGCCATGCTGGACAGAAGTGTTCTGCTGCATCTCTTGCCATTGTGGATACGCATATCTATAACGATCCAGCATTTACCCGGCAATTAAAGGACGCGGTTGAATCACTCAGCGTCGGAGCGGGTTGGAATTTTGCAACAACAGTGGGTCCCATCATTCGTGGCGCCGAATCAGCGTTGCAACAAGCATTGACGCACTTAGATGCTGGTGAAAGTTGGCTGGTTGAACCCAAGCAACTCGATAGCGCCGGCTTGTTATGGCGACCTGGAGTTAAGGTGGGGGTAAAACCTGGTTCGTGGTCACATCGCAACGAATGGTTTGGACCTGTCCTTGCAATATTAGAAGCACCAAATTTTGAAACCGCTATCGCATGGCAGAACCAAACTGATTTTGGACTAACGGCTGGAATCCAATCACTTGATGAAAAAGAGTGTGAGGTGTGGATAGATAGCGTTGAAGCGGGAAATCTCTATGTGAATCGTGGAATTACTGGTGCGATTGTCAATCGCCAACCATTTGGTGGCTGGAAGAAATCATCTGTTGGCCCTAATGCAAAAGCAGGTGGACTTCATTATGTAAATACGCTTCGTAATTGGCCACGAGT
>CAZGXO010000020.1:0-14979 GCA_964529875.1 uncultured Candidatus Planktophila sp.
TATCGCGCTCTTCGGTGGTGGGTTTATTTTCAGGTGGAGCGCAGCGAACTGCCATGGAAATACGGGTCTCGCGTAACTCTTGTCCATCATCACGGGAAGTTGATGTGGGAATTTTGGCGATTCCGATTCTGTGGAGTGAGCCGTAGAGCCAATCCCCCGATGAATCTCCAGTGAAAATTCTGCCAGTGCGATTTGCACCGTGTGCTCCGGGTGCAAGGCCAACAATCAACATCTTGGGTTTGGTAGAACCAAATCCGGTAACTGGCTTACCCCAATACTTTTCATTCTCATACGCTTTTCTCTTTGTCACAGCAACTTCTTCGCGCCACTGCACAAGACGTGGACATTGGTGACATTTGATAATTGCTTTATCGAGCAATTCAATCGATTTATACAAGCGACCAAGCCATTCCATCGAGAATGTCAGATTCTGAGGCGACAAATTCTGTGGCGCCGGTTGCCCGCATAATGCGCGAGAGAACGAGCGATCCTGCGCCAATCACATCTACACGGCCAGGGTGCATGTAGCCAAGAGCTGCTCGATCATCACGGTTCATCGTGAGAAAGAGTTGTGAAACTTGATGAACTTTCGCAGCAGGGATTCGCGAAAGATGAATTGCATAACGGTCATAAGCCGGAAGTTCGAGTGCGGCGGCGGCAACTGTGGTGGCAGTACCGGCAACAGCAATCAGCGTTTTCGCTTCTGTCATTGGTACGATTTTTGCAGCCTGCGCAATTGCGCTATCGATATCTTCGGTTGCTGCAGCAATTTGTCCAGGATCAGCTTCGCCACCTGTGAAGTGGCGCTCTGACATACGCACGCATCCAATATTCATGCTCTTGGCGCTTTCTACCTTCTCTGTGCCAAAGACAAATTCAGTAGAACCTCCACCAATATCAATCACAAGAAATGGAGCTTCAGCTTTATTAAAATCTTTCGTCGCACCTTGAAAAGAGAGCGTCGCTTCCACTTCTCCGGGAATTACTTCTGGTTCAATGCCAAGACGTTCTTTGACGCCATTGATGAATAGATCTCGGTTGGTGGCATCACGCGTTGCGCTGGTGGCGCAGAATCTAATTTTCTGAACACCTTTAGCGGCGATCAGTGCAGCGTAGGTATCGACAGCAGCGAGTGTGCGGGCAATGGCATCGGGATGAAATTGCCCAGTCTTATCAACGCCTTGTCCAAGGCGCACAATCTCCATCTCGCGCACAATCTCGCGAAAGTTGGCGCCATCAACATCGGCAATCAGCAAGCGAATTGAATTAGTGCCGCAATCAATCGCTGCTACTCGCATGGTAAATGTTTCCACCAATCGGGAAGTTCGGCGAGCGCTTCATCGCCCAGTGGGTTAACTCCAGGGCCAGCAGAGAGTGAATGCGCGATGAGGGCATGGAGACATTTCACACGGTTTGGCATTCCACCTGCAGAAATATTTTCAATCTCTGGCACATCAATTTTGAGCGCTGAACGCGCGGCGATGTAATCATCGTGTGCTGCGGCATATGCACCTGCTAGTTCTGGATCACTCTCTAAGCGCTTGGACATCGCTTCCATCATTCCAGTTGTTTCCAGCGTGGAAATAGCAGCTGTTAATCGTGGACAGGTTGCATAGTAAAAGGTGGGAAAAGGTTCGCCATCAGAAAGACGCGGTGGTGTTTCAACGACAGCGGGCTTTCCGCATGGGCAGCGATAAGAGATGGCATGCACATCGCGTGGAGAGCGACCTAATTGGCTCTCTACCGTCTGCAAATCTGCTTCAGTTGCAATGCGACTTTCTTGGCTCACTTCTTACCTGCTTCAGTGATGGAAGCAATCATGCGCATATACCAAGGTTGACCTTCAGGTAGATCGGTCACTACTTGATTAGCTTTTTCGCCATCTGTTGCTGATCCATCATCACCAGTGACGATGTATTGGCGCTCTCCCGGCATAACAAAGTGCAAGCGTTCGCGAGCTTGCGATTTGATGTATTCAGGGTCTTGCCAGAGCAATAATTCACGGCGAGCAGCAGCAAGTGCAGAACGATCAGTATTCAGCTGCGATTGCAGAGCGCTAATTTGAGCGCGCTGTACAAAGTAATTCTTGATTGGCGGCGCGAGAAAGAGCGCTAATAGAAAGAAGGTCGCCGCTACTGCGAATACTCGCCCAGATCCTTGATTGCGATTGAAGTTGAGATTACGTGAACGGTATCTCGTACTTCGTCTGCGGCTCGGGGATCTGCGCACCATGGAAAATTATCCGTTGAAGCGTGGGAAGGCGGCGCGACCTGCATACTCTGCGCCATCAGCAAGTTCTTCTTCGATGCGCAGCAATTGGTTGTATTTAGCAACGCGCTCTGTGCGAGATGGTGCACCAGTCTTAATCTGACCGCAATTAGTTGCAACTGCTAGGTCAGCAATCGTGGTGTCTTCTGTTTCACCTGAACGGTGCGACATCATGCTGCGGTAGTTCGCGCGATGTGCCAGATCAACTGCATCGAGAGTTTCGGTGAGAGTTCCAATTTGATTGACCTTAACCAGAAGTGCATTTGCCGTATTGGTTTCAATACCTTTAGCAAGGCGAACTGGATTGGTGACAAATAGGTCATCTCCCACAATCTGAATTTTCGAACCAAGTGATGAAGTCATTGATTTCCAGCCAGCCCAATCTTCTTCATTGAGTGGGTCTTCTATCGAGACGATGGGGTATGCGTTCACGAGTTCTGCGTAATACGCAATCATTTCATCTGAAGTACGAACAGAACCTTCAAAGTTGTACTTACCGTTTTCGTGGAATTCAGTTGCCGCAACATCCATAGCAAGTGCTACTTGGCTTCCAGGTTTAAATCCAGCGTTGGTAATTGCTTCAATAATCAAATCTAGAGCTGCACGATTGCTATCAAGGTTGGGAGCAAATCCACCTTCATCTCCCACAGAGGTAGCAAGACCACGCTTCTTAAGAACTGCTTTGAGCGCGTGATAAATCTCAGCGCCCCACCGAAGTGATTCGCGGAAAGTATCTGCACCAATGGGAGCAATCATGAATTCTTGAATATCTACGTTGGTATCAGCATGGGCACCACCGTTGAGAATATTCATCATCGGAACGGGCAGCACATGTGCGTTTGGTCCACCTACATAGCGAAAGAGGGAGAGATCTGCAGATTCGGCAGATGCTTTGGCAACAGCAAGTGAAACTCCAAGAATTGCATTTGCACCGAGACGAGATTTGTTGGGCGTGCCATCAAGTTTGATCATCTCTTCATCGATCAAGCGCTGATCTTGAGAATCAAATCCTTCAATAACTGGAGCAATATCGTTGTTAACGAAAGCAACTGCCTTCTGCACGCCTTTTCCGAGATAACGAGCCTTGTCACCGTCGCGAAGTTCGGATGCTTCAAATGCGCCAGTTGATGCACCACTTGGTACTGCAGCGCGGGCTTGGGTGCCATCTTCCAAATGCACTTCAACTTCAACAGTTGGATTTCCGCGAGAATCAAGAATTTCGCGAGCGTAGAGTGCATCAATAATGGCCATGAAAAGTCTCCTTGGATAAAAAATCTGTGATCAGTGCGCTCAACGCTGAACGGCAGATGCTTATCTTATCGTGGATTTAGGAGTGCTTTTCAGTTGCAGCAATCTGGCGCATCATCTCTCGCGCCTTTGCACGCAAGGCGCTCTCTGGGTCAATGCCATTGTGATGTGCCCACGCAATGACTGATGCAAGTGCGGTACCGACAGATTCTTCAGAAGCTGCTTCTTCGCTCTTATACATCTGAAGATCTAGGGGCACGTTGTACTTTTCGGCGCGATAAATAATTTTGGCAACAAGTGGAAGTGCAGGTTGTGACATTGCTATTCCATCGACAGCAGATGTGCGACCCTTTTCGCGCGCTTTGATTGCCTCCCAATTTTCAATGATTTCATCGGTTCCACTTACCTCTAAGTCAGCAAATACATGTGGATGGCGGCTGATTAACTTATCGGCGATTGCACCTGCAACATCGTCGATGGTAAATGGATCACTTGGATGCTCTTGCGCAATACGTGAGTGGAAATAAACCTGCAATAAGACATCGCCTAATTCCTCACGCATGCCAGCGCGATCATCTGTATCGATAGCATCGATAAATTCGTATGATTCTTCAAGCAGATACTTCACAAGTGATTGATGGGTTTGCTCTGCATCCCATGGACAACCACCGGGTGATCGCAAGCGATCCATCACCTCAACAAGGCGAAGAAGTTCCTTACCTGCCATTGAGAAATTTACTTACCGGATGGCACAACTGCAGAGCCTGCAGAATCCTTTGCCACGATGTCACCTTGCTCAAGATCCCACATGCCATAACGTGGATTAACGGTGACCTTGAGTTGTTTCGCCTTCGCAGTCACCAATTGGCCAATCCGCGATGACACTTCATCTTTCTTCACCCCAGAATCTTGGAGCGCTTGTGAAATTTTCTCTGAGGTGAGAATCGCTCTGACATATTTTTCAAAGTTGGATGATGCGATATTTGCACCGACAAGATTTCGCAATAACTCAGTCTCGCCACCAACCTGTGAGATTAATTCAGCTTTGCGTTGTTCAATCTCAGTTGGGGTTATCTCTAACTTCAACTCTTTAGCAATTTTTTCGAAGAGAATAGTGATGATAGTAAAGCGGAGCTCGCCGCGGTTGAGATCTTCACCGGTTGAAAGTTGCATTCCGGTGGTATCAACCTTGGTGCGCTCATCCAAAATCTGATTAACCACAGCCTGCGCTTGCGCTTGGGTGACTGTGACATCACCAATCGTGGCTGCGCTATCCATGCGACCACATGCAGTGAGCCCCAATAGAGAGATTGCACCAAGGAGTGCTACAAACTTCTTCACATCAAACTCGCTTTCATCGGTAGTGCAACCTCAGGCTATTAACTCGTGTAATGAGGTACTCGCCCATTCTAGGAGAGAAGTATCCCCCAAAAGTTTCGATCCTTCGGCAGTGGGAGTCCATGCAGCCGCACGGGGAATTGCAATCATCACAGTATTTGTGGCTGATTTATAGAGAGAGCCAGGGAAGAGTCTCTGCAAACGCAATTGTTTTGATTCCGGAAGATGTAATGGTGAGACCCGCAAGAATTTGCCGGCAGCTACAACTTCAGCTATTCCAAGTGACTTCGCAAAGGCGCGAAGCTCTGCAACTTTTAGTAAGGATTCGGCCTCTGCTGGTAATTCGCCAAAGCGATCGTGTAACTCTTCTTGAATCGCATGAACATCAGAGCTTGATGCAACATCTGCTAAGCGGCGATACAGATCAAGGCGCAATCTTTCTCCAGGGACATACTCTTCTGAAAGATGGGCGTTGACGGGCAATTCCACTTTGCAATCCCGATTCTTCTCTTCAGTTTCAATAATTCCTGACTTGTAATCATGCACCGCCTCGCCCACCATGCGCATATATAGATCAAAGCCCACATCTGCAATGTGACCAGATTGTTCTCCACCCAATAAATTGCCAGCGCCGCGAATCTCCAAATCTTTGAGCGCAACTCGCATTCCAGAACCTAAATCTGTATTGGTTGCAATGGTTTTTAAGCGATCAAGTGCAACTTCCGTTAAAGGTTGCTCTGGTGGATAGAGAAAATAGGCATAGGCGCGTTCGCGACCACGACCAACACGACCGCGCAATTGATGAAGTTGCGATAAACCAAAATTATCGGCGCGTTCCACAATTAATGTGTTGGCATTTGCGATATCTAATCCACTCTCCACAATTGTGGTGCAGACCAAGACATCAAATTCACGATTCCAAAATGCCAAAATCACATCCTCGAGCGCATTCTCACCCATTTGACCGTGAGCAATACGGATTCGCGCTTCAGGAACTAATTCTTGAATTTTGGCAGCGGCGCGATCTATGGTTTCGACGCGGTTATGCAGATAGAAGATTTGTCCATCACGTAATAACTCACGATGAATTGCTGCCTTGATTTGTGCATCATCTGATGGGCCTACATATGTCAGGATGGGATGACGCTCTTCAGGCGGCGTAGTAATCGTGGACATTTCCCGAATTCCAGTCACTGCCATCTCTAAGGTGCGCGGAATTGGCGTTGCCGACATCGCAAGTACATCTACTGTGGTGCGCAATTTCTTTAAGGATTCTTTCTGCTCTACTCCAAAACGTTGCTCTTCATCGACAATCACTAGGCCTAAATCTTTAAAGGCAACATCATTTGATAACAAACGATGGGTACCAACGACAACATCAATAGCACCTGCTGCCAACCCTTGCACAATCTCTTTACTTTCCTTTGCGGTGTTAAATCGTGAAAGTCCTGCGACATGTATTGGAAAACCGGCATAACGTTCGGCAAAAGTCTTGCTATGTTGTTGCACCAAAAGCGTTGTGGGAACGAGCACTGCTACTTGTTTTCCATCCTGAACCGCTTTAAAGGCAGCGCGTATTGCAATCTCAGTCTTTCCATAACCCACATCGCCGCAAATGATGCGATCCATCGGGTATGGGCGTTCCATATCGCGTTTTACTTCTTCAATAGTCGAAAGCTGATCGGGGGTTTCGATATAGGAAAAGGCATCTTCTAGCTCTCGCTGCCAAGGTGTATCGGGCGAGAAAGCAAAACCTGGAGCGCTGGTGCGTGCGGCGTAAAGTCGAATTAATTCGCCAGCAATTTGTCGCACAGCTTTGCGTGCTCGTCCCTTAGCTTTCTGCCAATCACCACTTCCGATTCGATGGATGGTGGGAGTTTCACCACCAATATATTTGCTGATTTGTTCCAATGTATCTGTAGGAACAAATACACGATCACTGGGTTGGCCACGTTTAGCGGGCGCATATTCAATGACTAAATATTCACGGGTAATTCCACCTACTGTGCGCGCAATCATTTCTACGTATCTACCGATGCCATGTTGTTCATGTACAACAAAATCGCCTGGCTTTAATTCAAGGGGATCGATTGCTTGCTTACGTTTTGAAGGCATGCGCGCATCTTTCGGCGATGTTTTACTACCCGATAAATCGCGTTCGCAAACCAATAACAATTCAGCGCTATCGCTGGCAAATCCGTAATGCAAAGATGATTGCACAATGTGAATGGCACCTTTAGTTGGTTTGGCAGAGAGGGTGCTCACCATCTGAACTGGCAGATCTGCATCTCGGAAAATTCCGGCATAGCGCTCAGCCATTCCGTGGCCACTCGTCGCAAAAATCACGCTTTTGTGGGCTTCAAGACCAGTTCTCATTAATTCATTCAGTGCATCTATGTTTCCACGCATCGGATCAATCGCAGATATATCAAGAAAATAAGTATCAGTATCTAAATCACTACCGAAAGGATTAAGCGAAGCGCATCTGGCATCTCTTTGGCGAATCTCATTCTGCAATTGCTCCCACGATAAGTAAGTGTCGGGAAGAACGGGAAGTGGGGCATCTGCGCCCATTGCTGCATGCGACCAAGATGCTGCTAGGAATTCCGCATTAGTTTCGAGTAAATCAGAGGTACGCGATTTGATGCGTTCTTCATCAAGAAAGAGAATTTCACTTCCCGATGGCAAGCGTGAGATCAGTGAGTCGAAATTTTCAGTGAGTAATGGAATCAGTGATTCCATTCCATCAACACTTATCCCCTCAGAAATTTTTGACAGCAGCTCCAGCGCTTGCGGGTATTGATCCATTAACTCCCGTGCCTTCGCTGAAATTGACGGGCTTAAGAGAAGCTCGCGACAAGGCAAAATTGAAATTGCTCCAACAACGGCTTCGCGAGTGCGCTGGTCTGAAATATCAAAATACTGCAACTCCTCAATCTCATCGCCAAAAAAATCTATTCTGATGGGATGGTGTGAAAGCGGCAGAAATACATCGACAATCCCACCTCGCACTGCAAACTCACCACGTTTTTCAACTAAATCAGTTCGGGTATATGCGCAATGCGATAGGTGAGCAACGAGATCAGTCAAATTAATTTCTTGACCAATCTCAATTTTCATAAGCGGTTCAGTTGTTACAGTCGCGAGAAAGCGATGAATAACTGCGCGCACCGGAGCCACAACGATGGGATTGTGTGCGCCACCTTCTTGCAAGGCATACAAAGTCGCTAACCGCTTTGCCACAGTATCGCTTCGTGGGCTTAAACGCTCGTGTGGAAGCGTTTCCCATGCAGGAAATTCCAGAACATCTGGATGTAGATCGCGCAGCGTCTCTACCAAATCTTCTGCAGCGCGTGAAGAACTAGTGATAACTAGGAGCGGATTCTGTGCAGCTTTGAGCGCAATAAGAAATGGATAACTTGGTGAAGGTGCAATGATCTTTGCATCGCGGCTAGAAAGCGCTGCAGAAATCTCGCTATCACTATGCAATAGCGAGAGAACTCCCCTCATATCTAGCCTCCAAACGACTGTAAGCCCCGCTTCAAAAAGAAGGGGGGCGAATAATCACAGTCTATCGACCATGCTCAACCTGCGATAATTCGCAGGTGACTTCGGCCAATACACAGAACAGCCAAGCCAAGAGCATCGTTGAATCTGACGATGCCACCTTGCGCAGCGATGTACGCCGCCTCGGAGATCTGCTTGGCCAATCGCTGGTGCGTCAAGAAGGAGAAGAACTTCTTCAATTAGTAGAAAACGTGCGCCATGGAGTGCGCGAAGGTCGCGGAATTGAAATTTTAGATTCGTTAAATGCCGATCAAGCAGTGCAACTAGTGCGGGCGTTTAGCACCTATTTTCATTTAGCAAATGTTGCCGAACAAGTTCACCGCTCGAGAGTGCTTGCAGAAGTGCGTAGCCAAGGTGGTTCTTGGATAACGCGGGTCATCGACAAAATTGAAGATGCAATCAAGAATCCTGTTCCCGGGCATGAAATTAGCCATGAACAATTAAGTAAGTGGATTAGCGAACTTAATATCAGACCAGTATTTACCGCACATCCCACTGAAGCAGCGCGTCGCTCTGTGCTCTATAAGCTGGGAGAGATTGCCGCGTTACTCGATACGCCAAAGTCGCTGACGCAAGACGAACGTTTGGCAGAAGCGGTAGATCTCCTCTGGCAGACAGATGAACTTCGCTTAGATCGTCCCGAACCACTCGATGAAGCGATTAATGCGCTGTATTACTTAGATGATTTAGCGACGACCACAGTGCCCGAAGTACTCAATGATTTTGTCCGTGAATTAAAGCGCTTGAAGATTGAGCTACCAGTTACTGCACGCCCACTGAACTTTGGAACCTGGATAGGTGGCGATCGCGACGGTAATCCCAATGTCACCCCGGAAATTACTGAAGAAGCTGTTGTTCTACAGGCAGGCCATGCAATTCGAGTCACTATCGCCGCCATGAATCGACTTCGCCAGATGCTTTCAGTCTCAACTCGAATTGCCGGTGCAACTCCAGAATTAAGCGCATCTGTCGAAAATGATTTGAAAAATATTCCAGAATTTGAATCTCGTTTCTTGCGGCTCAATGTGCAAGAGCCATATCGATTAAAAGCAACTGCCATCGTGCACCGACTCGCTTTTACCCGCGATCGACATGCAGTACGCGGTCCCCATGTTCCTGGTCGTGATTACAAGAACACCGCTGAATTACTCGCTGATCTGACCTTAATGCGAGATTCACTCTTCGCTCATCGCGGTGAACTCCTTGCAACTGGTCTGCTCGAGCGCACGATTCGTTCTGTTGCCGCATTTGGTTTAACGCATGCCACCCTTGATGTGCGCGAACACTCTGATGCGCACCACCATGCGCTCCAGCAACTGGTGGGCGGTACCTATCAGCAACTTTCACATGATGAGAGGTTTGATCTACTTATCAAGGAATTGGAATCTGCTTCAACCTATGATGCCTCAAAATTAGATGCACCAGCTAAGAAAACACTCGATACCTTTATCGCTATTGATAATTTGATTGAGCGCTTTGGACCAGAAGTCATCGAGACCTATATCGTCTCTATGACTAAAGGTGCCGATGATGTAATTGCAGTAGCAGTGCTGGGTAAGCAAGCAGGATTAGTAGACTTAAAAAAGGGAATTGCAAAAATTGGCTTTGCTCCACTTCTTGAAACTGTAGCTGAACTACGTGCTGCGGGAGAAATATTGGAGAAGTTGCTCAGTAATAAGTCATACCGCGAATTGGTTAAGTTACGTGGTGATATTCAAGAAGTGATGCTGGGTTATTCAGATTCCAATAAAGATGCCGGTATTGCAACATCTCAGTGGGAGATTCATCGGGCGCAGCGAATATTGCGCGATATCGCCATGAAATATGGGGTGCGACTTCGTTTATTCCATGGTCGTGGTGGTTCCGTCGGTCGCGGTGGTGGACCTACATACGATGCGCTCATTGCACTTCCGTGGGGTTCGGTTGATGGACATATCAAGATGACCGAACAAGGTGAAGTAATTTCAGATAAATATGCTCTCCCAACTCTCGCTCGCGAAAATGTGGAGCTCACACTTGCTGCATCACTAGAAGCAACAGTCCTTAATCGTGGACCAAGACAGAGCGCTGAGGATTTGCAGAAATGGAATGACTGTATGGATTCAGTCAGCGATGCAGCATTTCTTCGCTATCGCTCTCTGGTTGATCATCCAGATCTTCCTGCATATTTCTATGCTTCAACTCCCGTTGAACAACTAGGAAATCTCTTCTTAGGTTCTCGGCCATCAAGGCGCCCTGATGCAAAAGGTGGCTTGGCATCTCTTCGCGCAATTCCGTGGGTATTTGGGTGGACACAATCTCGCCAAATTGTTCCGGGATGGTTTGGTGTTGGCTCTGGTCTAAAAGCAGCTCGCGAAGCAGGAAAGAGCGATGTATTGCAGCAAATGCTCCGTGATTGGCACTTCTTTGCCACATTTATCAGCAATGTTGAGATGACTCTTGCTAAAACTGATTTAAAAACTGCAAAACGTTATGTTGAAACGCTAGTTCCCGCAGAGTTACATCACTTCTTTGACACTATCACAGCAGAATTTGAACTCACTGTCTCTGAAATTCTCAACCTGACTGGAAAGAGTTCATTACTTGGCGATCAAGCAGTCTTAGCCCGTACTCTGCAGGTGCGCGATACATATTTAGCGCCGCTGCAATTACTCCAAGTAAAGTTATTGGAACAAGCTCGTCAACAAGGCGATCAGGCTGATGCCACACTGGTACGCGCTCTGCTTCTGACTATTAACGGTGTTGCGGCCGGCTTACGTAATACTGGCTGATTGCAGCGCCAGTATCTAACTATTAAATTTTGACTGAGTCAGATCTAGCCCTTTATCAATCAGAAATTCCACGCAATCTGCGCCACGATCAATAAATTCAGGCAAATTCTGCTTCTCTTCTTTACTAAATTGCTTCAGAACAAAATCTCCAGGATCTTGCTGTCCCATGGGACGGCCGATGCCAAGGCGCACACGGAAATAATCGGCAGTACCAAGTGCGGAAGTAAGTGATTTCAAACCGTTATGCCCGTTGTCACCACCTGCAACTTTGGCGCGGATTGCTGCATACGGAATATCTAATTCATCATGAAGCACGATGATCTGTGATGGCTCTACTGAGTAAAAAGCGGCGAGCGCTTTGATAGGTCCACCTGATTCATTCATATAACTCTTTGCTTTTGCCAGAATCACAGAGTGCGCATCTGCTCCAACTCCAAGTTTGTATGCGGCAATGTCAGCGCGCGACTTGTGCGATGAGAGTTTGAGATTGTGGCGAGTGACTAAATGGTCAATCACCATCTGACCAACATTATGTCTAGTAGCAGCGTATTGATCGCCTGGATTACCAAGCCCTACTACCAACCATGTCATGGCAGGAGCGAAGTTACTCGTCCTTCTTCTCGGCAGCAGCTGCATCAGCAGGTGCTGCGCCATCTGCAGGAGCATCGGTTGCAGCAGCTGCTACTGGAGCTTCTTCAACGATTGCTGAACGCTCTGACAAGTGAACAATGACGGTATTTGTTGGGCTGATCAAAGTAATTCCTGCTGGAAGCACAACATCAGATGCAAAGCGTGATGTGCCGGCAGTCATTCCTTCAATATCAACAACCAAGAACTTAGGAATAGATGTTGCTTCGCACTCGATTTCAATGGTGTTGTGCTGGTGCTCAAGGATTCCATCTGGATCGTGCTTACCTTCAGTGTGAACAGGTACTGCAACCACAACTTTCTCACCACGACGGACGAGAACAAGATCAATATGTTCTAGGTTCTGCTTAATCGGATGGCGCACAACAGACTTAGGAAGTGTGAGCTCTGCCTTGCCATTGATATCGATATTGAGAAGAACGTTTGATTCTTTAAGAGCAACACCGAGTTCGCGAGCTGGGAGTGTGATGTGCACTGGCTTTTCGCCGTGGCCATAAATCACTGCAGGAACTTGACCGGCAACGCGTGCGCGACGAGATGCACCTTTACCAAATTCAGTGCGGGTTGCGCCCTTGATTGAAACTTCTGCCATTTTCTTAAACTCCCTCAGTGCTATTGATCGAACTTCTTGGTGATGCGAAGTTCCAGCAGGAGTTACTTCCTACGCCGTCGATTACGGATATTTTCACCCTCGCCGGAACTAGGGGTGAAGATTAGCCTGACTTAGCTGTGTCCGTCAAAAAGGCTTGTGACAGAGCCATCTTCGAAGACTTCGCGTATCGCCCGCGCTAAAAGTGGGGCGATAGTGAGCACTGTCAATTTATCAAAACGCTTCTCTTCTTCAATCGGCAATGAATTAGTCACCACAATTTCAACTGCGCGCGATGCTTTCAAGCGATCAACTGCTGGACCTGAGAAGACGGCGTGCGTTGCAGCAACAATCACATCTTTTGCGCCGGCTTCAAAGAGCGCATCAACAGCTTTGGTAATTGTTCCGGCGGTATCAATCATGTCGTCAATGACGACGCAGGTGCGGCCATCGACTTCACCCACGACACGACCAGTTACTGCTTCATTAGGAACAAGTGGATCGCGAGTTTTATGGATAAATGCAATGGGGCAGCCACCAAGAAGTTCTGACCAACGTTCTGCAACTCGCACCCGACCTGAATCTGGAGAAACTATGGTGAGTTTCTTGCGATCGACTTTGCTGCCGACGTAATTGGCCAACATCGGTAGTGCAAAAAGGTGGTCGACAGGTCCATCAAAAAATCCTTGAATTTGCGATGTATGTAAATCAACAACCATTAAACGATCTGCACCTGCTGTTTTATACAGATCTGCCATTAAGCGAGCTGATATCGGTTCGCGTCCGCGATGTTTCTTATCTTGACGGGCATATCCGTAAAACGGTGCAACCACCGTGATGCGTTTTGCCGATGCACGCTTGAGCGCATCGACCATGATGAGTTGTTCCATAATTTGTTTATTGACTGGAGCCGCATGCGATTGCAGAACGAAGGCATCGCATCCACGGACTGATTCTTCAAAGCGCACAAAGATTTCGCCATTGGCAAAGTCATATGCCGATGTTGGCGTAATCGGAATACCGAGTTCGGTTGCTACTTCATCTGCTAACTCAGGAAATCCACGGCCAGAAAAGAGTCGCAATCTTTTCTCTGACGATAACCGGATTTCGCTCAAGGAAGTTAGCCCTTCTGCTCGTCGTTGCTATGTCGCGCCGCGGCTTCAGCAGATTTCGTGCCAGCTCGCTTACGCAGAACCCAACCTATTACATTTCTCTGTTTTGCCCTACCGACACCAATTGCGCCGGGTGGTACATCTTCAGTAATCACTGAACCGGCCGCTGTATATGCGCCATCTCCAATGGTCACAGGTGCAACCAACATCGAATCGCTACCGACGCGCACATGATCCCCAACAACGGTGTAGTGCTTTTCAACACCGTCGTAATTCACAAAGATTGTGGCAGCGCCAATATTGGTGCCTTCACCAATAACCGCATCTCCCACATAGGAAAGATGTGGCACCTTTGAACCATTACCCAATGTGGCATTTTTCATCTCAACAAATGCACCAACTTTGGTATGCGCCAGCAATTTTGTTCCGGGGCGTAAATAAGTAAATGGACCAACCACTGCATCTTCGCCAATGACCGCTTCTTGGCAGCGAGATTCAAAAACTTGTGAGCGAGCGCCCACTGTGCAATCGAGCAGAGTTGCGCGTGGACCAATCACCGCACCACTTTCGATTTTAGTGCTGCCGCTAATAGCGGATCCAGGAAGCACCACAACATCCTGCGCTATCTCTGCAGTTGCATCAATCCAAGTGTTCAGTGGATCGACAATGCTTACTCCAGCCCGCATCCAATCCTCATTGATGCGATCGCGTAAAAGCGCCGCTGATTCGGCGAGTTGAACTCGGTCATTGACCCCAAGGATTTCCATAAAATCTTCGATTAAAACTGCTGCGATAGAGCCGCCTTCGCTTCGCAAAATTTCAATCACATCGGTGAGATAGAGCTCGCCTTGCGAATTATTGCTCTGTAGCTTTCCGATTGCGCCAGCCAACTTGGCGGCATCGAAGGCATACACGCCAGAATTCACTTCGAAGATGTCACGTACTACATCATCTGCATCACGTTCTTCAACGATGCGTAGCAGCGAACCATCTTCAGCGCGCACGATTCGCCCGTAACCAGTGGGATCAGGATGCTCTGCAGTCATGACTGATGCAGTAAATCCGCCGCTCTGGTGATGCTGTAAAAGTTGTGAGAGTGAATCACCCGTCAACATGGGGGTATCGCCAGCCAAAACCAAGATTGTGCCGCTCGGCTTGAGATCTGCCAGCGCTAATTGCGTGGCATGGCCTGTGCCACCCCGCTTCTCTTGAAAAATTGTCACAGCATGAGGTGCAACGTCGGCAATATGTGCCTCAACTTCTTCACGACCTGCACCAACAACTACTCGAAGATTCTTTGGTTGCAATGGTTGTACTGCATGTAAAACATGTCCAACTAGCGTGCGACCTGCAATCGAATGAAGAACCTTGGGTGTACTCGATTTCATTCGAGTTCCTTCACCAGCAGCAAGAATCACTACGGTTTCAAGGACCATGT
>CAZGXO010000021.1:0-14406 GCA_964529875.1 uncultured Candidatus Planktophila sp.
ATTGAGCGTAAATCAACGGGGAATGAGCCCTGATTCGCTTAAGAATGCGCTGGGACTTCGCTGATATGAAATATGCAGATCTGCTTGTGCGCGGGTAATTCCCACATAGAAAAGTCTCCGCTCTTCATCAACATCAGAACCAGCAAGTGGCAGGAGGCCATCACTTGCCCCCATCAGAAATACGCGTTCCCATTCCAGGCCTTTTGCTGCATGCAAAGTGGCAAGGGTGAGCACCGGCATTGTCGGAGGATTATTTTGTTGCACCCGATCTTCTACTTCACGTAAATATGTACGTAACGTCTTCGGGGTAAAAGCTGGATCGCTATCTAACTCACGCGCTAAATGCAGTAATGCGGCGATGCCATCAATTTCTTCGCCATTGAGATAGGGCTGTGCCAAAGTGCGCAATTCATCAATCCAGCCATCTGATGGGATGACTGATGCTTTGCGCACAGCGCCCAGAAATTCTCGAATCTCTTTACGGTCAAAGAATCTCTCGCTATTGCGTACTTGGTAGGGCAACGAAGCTGTGCGTAGCGCTCTTTCGAGGGCAGTTAACTGCGCATTAGTACGCGCCAATATGGCAATCTCGTGAGGTGCAACTCCACTCTGTAAAAGCGAGGAAATCTCACCTAAAACACCAGCGATCTCTGCGCTCTCATCGGCATACGGTGTAACAACAGGTTTTGCGCCATGTTCATTATGCGCTACCAACTCCTGCCCCATCTGACTTTGGCGAAGCAGTGCATTTGCAGCAAAGATAATTTCTGGAGTCGAGCGGTAACCAGTTGTTAAGCGAATTACTTCGGCATCAGGAAAACGCTGTGTGAACGAGTTGAGAAAAGTAGGAGTTGCACCAGCGAATGAATAAATAGTCTGTGCCGGATCACCGACAACGCAGATATCTTTGCGATTTCCTAACCATGCATTAATCAACCGTTGTTGCACTGGCGAAATATCTTGATACTCATCGATGGTGAAGTATCGATATTGATCCTGCACTCGCTCGCGCACATCAGGCTCTTGCTCGAGCATGGCAGCACACAGAAGCAATACATCTTCAAAATCAATCGCCAGCTCTTCTTTTTTAATCGATTCGTAAGCTGTATAGATCTGTACTACCTGCTCTGGATTGATACGTGGCTTTTGAGAGCGGGTCGCAACTTCTGCAACGTAATCAGCTGGTGCAACTTGCGACACCTTCGCCCATTCAATTTCAGAGGCAAGATCACGCATGACTTCACGATTACTGCTCTTCACGGTGTCACTTAATTCAGCGCGATGAATAGCTTGGGTGAGAAAACCAGTTTTAGTTGTCATTAAGTCAGGAGTTCTACCGCCAAAGACAGTTGGCCAGAAGTAGAGCAGTTGCTTCAGCGCAGCTGCGTGAATCGTGCGCGCTGCAACGCTTGGAACTCCAAGTGCGCGAAGTCTGGTGCGCATCTCACCTGCAGCTTTGGCGGTAAAGGTAAGCGCTAAAACTTTTGTCGGGTCCATAGTGCCGATCGCTGCGCCATATGCAATGCGATGTGTGATCGCGCGCGTCTTACCGGTTCCGGCACCTGCAATGACACAGACAGGGCCACGCGTTGCAAGTGCAACTGCGCGTTGCTGCGCATCTAACGCTGCAAGTATCTCTTCCGCTAGCGCCATGTCTCCCCGCCTGGTGCTTTCTCACCTAACCAACGCTCAATCATCTTGCGGGCAACTGACATTGATGGTGGCAACAATAAAGATCCATCGCGCGCAGCCGCTAAGAGTTCTGCACGTGTAAACCAACGCACATCAGTAATTTCTTGGCCATCACCTTGCGCTCTTTCTGGTTCATCAGTGACCGCTTCAAAAGAGACCATGATGCTTGCCGGAAATGGCCAGGGCTGCGATCCTAAATAATTGATCTCAGAAATTTTTACATGTGATTCCTCTAAAACTTCTCGCATCACACATTGTTCAAAAGTTTCTCCAGGTTCGAGAAAACCGGCAAAAGTAGAGAAGCGACCTTCTGGCCAGACCGGTTGATGTCCGAGCAATATTCGATCTGTGCGATCCTTCACCAGCACAATCACCGCAGAGTCAGTACGTGGATGATGCTGCGAACCATCACTGTCACAGACGCGAACTGCGCCACCTAAATCAACTCTGGTTGGTGCACCACACTGTGGACACATCGGGTGCGCACGGTGCCAATTACTGAGAGCGGTAGTGTGGAGAGCAAGTTCCATATCTAATGCAGAAAGCGCTGTTCCTAATTCTCGAAGCGTTGCTAACCCATAACTTTCTGCCCGCGATTGTGCGTCATCGCCATCGAGATGCACTTTCCAATCGGTATCCCATGCAAAGTACGGGGCACCATTATCTAAATCTCGCCCGAGAAAATACCTGGCACCTGCCACAAAATCTTCTTCGGTAGCTGCGCTTACCTCTGCAGCGCTTAAGAAGGACAGCGCGCCAGCCGATGACTTTAGCTTCCCATTAACGCACTGAATAATTTTTGCGCTACTCCATAATTTTTCAAGTGTTGCCGAATCTGTGCGCAGATCACTTGCGCGATCGATAAGTGAAGCATGCTGATTTATCGCGCCCATGCGCGAAGGTTACTAGTCTTATGGGGTGCGCCTCACCTCGTGGAATCTGCTGCATGGGATGGCAATACCTCCTGGACAATCGCAAGCAACGCTTACTGACGCAGTACAGAAACTTGACTCAGATGTTTTTGCACTTCAAGAAGTTGATCACTTTCTCCCACGTTCCAATTCACGTGCGCAGAGTCGCGATATTGCAGAAAGTATTGGCGCACGAGATTGGGCCATGGGAGTCAGTGTGATGGGAACTCCTGGTGAAAAGTGGCGCAAGAGAAGTGCGAGCGAACCGAAGATTATTACCAACCACTCGCCGCACACAGAGCTCATGCATGAGTGCTACGGAATTGCGATTGTCTCGAAAATTCCGGTGAAAGAATGGCGCTTTCTACATTTGGGAAATGCACCCGTTGGATTACCGCTTGTGGTGCCAGGTGATGAAACCGGTCGTGGCAGGCCACGATTTATTTATGTGAAAGATGAACCGCGCCTTGCGATTGCTGCAATATTAGAAAATGGATGGACGGTCATCAATACTCACCTCTCTTTTGTGCCACTCTTTAATCTCGTGCAGTTAAAGCGGTTAAAGAATTGGGCGCTGCGCATATCCCGTGAAACAAAGACAACGGTAGTAATCGCTGGCGACCTTAATCTTCCGAAAAATATTCCGGTGGCTTTCTCTTCCTGGCAATCACTCGTTACCGCTAATACATACCCAAGTTGGGGTGGCAAGATTCAATTTGATTACCTGATTGCGCCCAAGAGAGAGCGGATTCAAAGTCAGGTGCGCACCTTTGCACCTACTGGAATCAGCGATCATCTGCCGATTGGGGTTGAGCTGTAACGCTCTCTTCACTTGAGTGATGCCTGGCTTTATTTGTTTAAGCCTGGGATCTCAGTGAAAGTAATTGAATTAATTCAGCTTCACTCATCAGATCAGCCCGGCGATCGGTAACTCCGGTTGGCACATAATGAAATGCTGCGCTGACACTCTCTACTGCGACCCCCGCAAGTTTGGCCCAAGCGAGTCGATACACCGCAAGTTGTACTGCCGCAGATTTACCTAATTGCTGTGAGCCAGTCTTCCAATCCACAACCATGAAGGTGGTTTGATCTTTATCGCTACCTTGCTTTTCAATTTTATAGACCGCATCAATGCGCCCACGTACTAAAGTTCCAGCAATCTCAGTCTCAAAGGGAACTTCCACATCATATGGCGAAAGGTTGGCCCATTCAGATGCCAGCCATTTATTTTTCAGATCTTCTAAAGTTTGATCTTCTTCAAAGGGAGTTAAGGAATCAAAATCTTCATCATCAAAGAGAACTTTGGCGTTGAAGTGTCGCTCAATCCACTCGTGAAATGCGGTACCACGATGCGAATATTCATCAATAGCTCGTGGCATAGGGCGGCGAATATTTTCAGCAAGTGCAACTGGATCTGCATGAAGTGCAACGAGCGCTGATGTTGAAATTCGTGGTGGTAATACAACGGTCTGCGATCCGTGTCGCGCCTCGTGAAATTCGGCGATGATGGCGCGGGCATCTTCGCCCCACGAACCGGAAACATCTGCAAGTGAAATGGCAGAGGCATTTTCCACAAGTATCCGGGCATGATCTAGAGCTACTCGCCGATCTGCATCTATGTCGCGCGGCCACGTCGCTGTAATTTCCACGTTCTCGGCTGGGTTGCGATCGGTAGGAAGCGGCGCCTCTGCAGCAGTGATGAGAGTTCCACACTCACTTGCAACTCGCGCAACTGTTTCAAAGATACGTGATGGGGGAACAGGTTTAACGCCATCTCGCCAATGAGAAGTTGAACAGAATAAATGTGTGCGAGCCCGAGTTACTGCAACATATGCCAACCTGATTTCTTCGCGCTCCTTAAAAGCGATGCAATCACGTGCAAAATTCTTCAGCGCATCTTTTGCCTGGGCATTGGTGGTTGCTGCGTTCCAAGAAAAATGTGGCAACGCGTCATAATCTCCACGCAATGCAAAAGGTAGGTGGCCTTCATTTGTCAGCCAGTTATCAGGTCGTTTGGTGCTGGTGAGGGGAAATACACCGGTTGCTAATCCAGGTACTGCAACGGCATCCCATTCGGCGCCTTTTGCTCCGTGCACAGTAAGAATTTGCACCACCGATGTATCAACATCAGGTGTGCCCGCTTTTAACCCACTCTCTTCATCTGCTGCAACATCTAACCACTGCAAAAATGCAGAGAGCGTGCCACCGCTTCGCGCAAACTTTGCTGCCTCATCCATAAAGCGATCAAGGTGGCGACGACCCTGCATGCCGCCATCGCGCAAAATCACTTCACTTTCTAGATTGAGATAGCGTTCGATTTCTACAATCAAATCTGTAATAGGTGCGGCAGCGCGCGCCCGGAGCCTACGTAAATCTGCGGCAAAGGTAGTCAAACGCTGCAAACCAATGGAAGAAAACTTAGTCGCATCACATTTTTCAATCTCATCGAGTGCATCAATGACGCTACCAATAAATTGATCATCTGCTTCTGCGGATTCGGGATTACCTGCCACAATATTTTTTACATGGCTGCGGCTATCTGCATGTAACTTCTCAGCGCGTGCTCTGGCATATCTGCCAAGCGCTGCAATATCGCGCGCACCTAGATTGAGTCTGGCTCCTGCAATATGGCGCATCAAGGCAGCGCCGGCATCAGGATTATTTATAACTTTGAGGAGCGAAACTATGTCGCTCACTTCTGGGACGTGGAGCAATCCACCAAGTCCCAGTACTTCGCAAGGAATATTGTGGGCAGAGAGCGCTGCTTGAATGGCAGGGATCTGACCGCGCTTTCGCGCAAGGACTGCAAAAGTTTTCGGTACTTTGCTTTCTGGATTGAGCCTTTCTGGGTCGTTCCAGAGTGGAGCAAAAAAATCGGCGATTGCCGCTGTTTCAGCTTCGATATTTTCATAAACGCCACATGTTAAATATCCAGGGCCTGCTCCATCGCGCGCTTTAAGTTCGGCCACATCTACTTTCTCATCTCGTCTGACATCTGCAGAAATTTCATTTGCCAAGGTGAGTATGGAGATGTCATTGCGATATGTGGTGAGTAATTCATAGACAGCTTTGCCTGTTGCAGCGGCAGGTTTTGGAAAATATCTGGTGAAGTTACCAATAGTTCCGGCAGATGCACCGCGCCAGGTGTAGATAGATTGGCAAGGATCACCCACTGCCGTTACTGGATGGCCGCCACCAAAGAGCGCTGCCAACATGCGTACTTGAGATTGCGATGTATCTTGATATTCATCAAGAAGTACAACGGGGTATTTGGCGCGTTCGATGTCACCAACATCGGGAAAATTAACTGCAATATCTGCAGCAAGTGCGATTTGATCATCATAAGAAAGTTCGCCTGACGCGCGACGCTGCTCAATAAATTGCGCAACCATCGGCAACATGGCGCTGCGCTGCGATAAAACTTTGGCAACTTTGCGAGTATCTTCATTGGTTGCACCAGACATCAGCGACAACTGCTGCGCCATCTGCGAATCCGCTTCACGAATCGCATCGAGTGGTACTTGGTGTTCCAGCACCATGGATGTGAGGCTCAGTAAATCTTCGATAACTGTCTTGGGTGAATCAGTCGTTGAAAAAATTCCATCATCATAGGTGCGCACTAAATTATGTGCGCTCATCCAGAGCGCAGCTTCGCCCATCGGCTGTACATCTGCGTCAATACCAAAGCGAATGGCATGTTCGCTGAGCAATCGACCGGCGTAAGAGTGATAGGTAGTCACCGATGTATCCAAAGTGGTGAAATTGCGCGGAATCTGCGCCTTATCTTGCGCCAATTGGAATTGGCGAAGGCGCTTTCGAATACGGGTATTGAGTTCGCCAGCAGCTTTGCGAGTAAAGGTAAGTCCCAATATTTGATGTGGCTCTACAAATTTATTTGCCACCAAATACACAACACGCGCTGCCATTGTTTCGGTCTTGCCCGAGCCAGCACCTGCGATAACAACTGCAGGTTCGAGAGGATTACTGGTGATGGAGATAATTGCAGCTTGCTCTGCGCTGGGCAGATGAAATTTCGGATCAATCGTCTGAATTAATTCAGCGATGCGCTGTGGGCTATAGAGCTCTTTCATTCATGCACCGCCTTACCTTCAAGATGAAGCGGACAGACTGGTTTTACAGCGCACCGGGTACACATATCATTTTTACGAGCAATGAATGTAGAACCACTCATAGCGATGGCGATGGATTCGATGGTCTCTTGAATTGCTCCAGGATCAATAGGTGCACGTTCGCGAGTACTTGCTTTCTGTGCATCGCTTGCTACATACACTAATTCTGAACCACTCACTTGAGTGCCTGATAGTTTTTCTTTAAAGCCATCAAGAATGACGCCCAGTTGATAGCACGCTAACTGTAAATTTTCATCGGCTTCGGCTTGTGAAATAGGAGTCTTGCCGGTCTTAAAATCAATAATGAAATATTTACCATCTTTATCTACCTCAATGCGATCAACGTTTCCTTTTACTGTGGCGCGACCAAGTGTGATTTCAAATCCCATTTCCACACCCACAATTGTGCGTTTGGTTTCGCGGTGATACTGCGCAAATTTTTCTAGCATGCGCTTCGCGCGCGAAAGAGAGGCGCTACTTACCCAGCCTTCGCTATTGTCAATCAGCGGCCACGCTTCAATGAGTTTAGATTGCAGATCAGCATCAGAGATACCTGGTTCTTCTACTTTCATCCGCGCAAATTCGTGGATCACATTGCCAAGAAGTTGCGCAGTCGTATCGCCATTGGTGCCACCGTTTTTTTCAAGAAACCATTTCAAGCCACAATCTGTAAAGCTCTCAGCAGATGAAGGAGATACGGGTATCTGTGCACCTTCGCTAATCACTGGCTCTGCTGTCGATACAGGTTGCGTTCCCAGCCAATTCTTGGGATCTGCTACATGGATTCCTTCATTACTTAAAGTTTTTAAGAGAGCTGCCGCAGTGGAATCTGCATGCTGCGTGACTTCGCGTCGCAAAGTGGCAACAAGTGCACTTGCCGTGAGTGGACGTGGAAGTTCGGAAATTGCCGCAGCCGGGTATCTCTCTGCCAGATTTTCAAAGAACGGTGAGGGCATATCGTCTTCACGTGAAATTGCCGTAACGAGTAGAAATTCTCGAGCGCGCGTAGTTGCCACATGAAAGAGTCGCGCCTCATCTTCGGCAAGTGAGAGCGCCGCGGTGGCATTTAATGTTTTCTCTGCAATCTCATCACCGTAACGAACGCGTTCTACTAAACGTTCGGCACCTAAGAGTGAACTCCGTTGTTTGAGATTTGGCCACACACCTTCTTGTACTCCAGCAACTGCAACAAAGCGCCACTGTCGCCCCTTGGCAGAGTGCACCGTAAGAATTTCAACAACATCAGGGCGCACACCACGCGCTGTGATGAGGTCGGCAACGATTGTCTCTTGCGCAATTTCTTGTAAGAAAAGATCAGGTGCCGCACCAGGAAAGCGTTCAATATGGCGCGCTGCAGAATCAAAGAGTTGAATCATGGCATCGAGATCGCGATCTGCTGCCGCACCACGAGCACCACCACGGAGCGCAGCTGCTTTCCATGCATCTGCGAGTTTTCCACCATCTGAAGTGCGTGCGTTATCCCAAATGGCCCATAAGAGATCATGGATATTTGCATTCTTCTTGCGCAACGCTTTTTTAGCGCAGGTAAGAAGTTGGTGGATACGAAGTAACTCTGCTGCATCTTCGATCGCTACATCTCCGGTGAGAATGGCATCGAGAATTAATTGTGTGCCGCTTCTCTTATCTATTGCTTCATCACGAGCGGCAAGAAGAGCAGCGCGGGTACGCCGTAATGAAACAGAGGTTGCACCGCCAAACTCAGAGAGCAATAACTTTTCAGCAGTATCTAAATTCAGCGGTTGCGCGCCCGTTGCAACGCGTGCCATTAAGAGAAATGGTGCAATTGCGGGGTTATGTGCGAGAACTTCAATATCGGCGGCAGTCGGGATTCCCACTTGCGCAAAGGCGCGTCTGATTGCCGAAACAGTGCTGCCATGTGAACGCACAATGACTGCCATATCTGAGTAAGGAATGCCTTTCATGAAATGAGCGCGCTTAAAGCGAAAAGCAATCTGGTGCGCTTCTTCGGATTCTGAATGTGAGAGTGAGGTAGCTATTTCAGGTGTGCCACGAAAATTTTCAGTGAGAGTAATGTCAGTTGCGCCAAGTGCGCGATAGTAATCAAGTGCAGTTGGTACTCCTTCAGGGTCAGCACCGCGAAAGCGACCGACTGCACTCTGTGGATCTGCAACTATGACCATATCGCTGGGCGCTAATAATTGAAGAAGTTCTCTTTGTGCAGGATCACTCTCTTGAAATTCATCCACCATGATGGTGGTAAAGCGTCTGCGCAATTGGGCAAGTAGTTCAGCGTTATTTTTTAAGGTGTGAATAGTTTCCACAATAATTTCTGATGGATCAATGCGTACTTTGGCATCTGCAGCGCCATCTGCTTGCAGCGCCATTGCACCTAAGTAACGTTTCCAGAATTCCGCTGCAGCCGGCCAATACTTTTCACCTAACTGCTTGCCACGTTCGGCAAGATGTGCTGGCGAAATTGAACGTTCGTTGGCGCGCATGATCAGATCGCGGAGTTCGCGCACAAAACCTTGTGTGGCAAGTGGCTCTCCCATAGAAGATGCAGTTGCATGTAATTCAGGTGGCCACTCGCGATAACCTTTTTCGATATCACCTTGCAGAAGTTGGGCGATGAAATTCTCTTGTTCGGCACCCGATAACAAGACTAAATTGAAATTTTCGTTGGCAGAGCGCATCTTCAAGATGGAATATGCAAGTGAATGAAAGGTGCGCGCAAGCGGTTCGTGAGCAGTCATCTGACTGCGAATCACAATGGCATCGCGGATTTCGGCGGCGCGTTCGCGTCCGTAGGTGAGAATTAATAGCGAGTTGGGATCTTGTCCGGCATTGATGCGAGCAACCGCTGCTTCAATCAGAGTTGTAGTTTTTCCAGTGCCAGTTGCACCGGTAATGATCAGCGGTGAACCACGGTGCGCTATTGCTGCCTGTTGTTGGCTACTGAAGGTGAGCTCTGCACGCTCTTGCGCAGCGCGAACTAGGCGTAGTGGGGGCGCTGCCTGCTTACTCACAGTTCGTATTCAACCCTACGGGGCTGACAGAGGTTGTGGGTTAGCCCTGATTGCTCTTTTTAGCGCGAGATGTTGCGCGGGCGCGCTCTGCACCGTCAAGGGTTACTTTGCGAATGCGCACCACTGCTGGCGTTACTTCAACGCATTCATCTTCGCGACAAAATTCGAGAGCGCCCTCCATATTTAATTTCTTGGGAGGAATCAGTTTTTCAGCTTCATCAGAACCAGATGCGCGCATATTTGTTAACTTCTTTTCGCGCACACAATTGACATCCATATCTTCAGAACGGGAATTTTCACCAATCACCATTCCTTCGTAGACCTCATCACCAGGTTCCACAAAGATGCTGCCGCGTTCTTGGATACCAGCAAGTGCATATGAAGTGACTGCACCCATACGATCTGAAACTAAAGAACCCGTTGCACGTGTACGTAATTCACCAAACCATGGTTCGTAGGAATCAAAAACATGGTGCAGCATTCCGGTGCCGCGAGTTTCGGTAAGAAATTCGGTGCGGAAACCAATCAACCCACGTGATGGAACTTTGTAATCGAGGCGAATCCACCCAGTGCCGTGATTCACCATCTGCTCCATACGACCTTTGCGTAGCGCCATCAGTTGCGTCAGCACTCCCAAATAATCTTCTGGCGCATCAATCGATAAACGTTCCATCGGTTCATGCAACTTGCCATCAATCATCTTGGTAACAACTTGTGGTTTGCCAACTGTAAGTTCGAAGCTTTCGCGCTTCATGATTTCAACCAGCACTGCTAGTTGCAGTTCGCCGCGACCTTGTACTTCCCAGGTATCGGGGCGGTCAGTATTGAGAACGCGCAGCGATACGTTGCCAACTAACTCTTTATCAAGGCGATCTTTTACCTGCCTTGCCGTCAGCATTTTGCCGCTCTTACCTGCAAGCGGTGATGTATTAATACCAATAGTCATAGAAATTGATGGTTCATCAACGGTGATCGGTGGCAGCGCATGAGGATTTTCTAAATCAGCTAACGTCTCACCAAGTGTGATGGTTTCAATTCCCGCAACGGCAATGATGTCGCCAGGTCCTGCTTCAAGCGCGGGTACTCGCTCCAACGCTTCGGTCATTAAGAGTTCAGAGATTTTGACGCGCTCTTGCGTGCCATCTGCCTTCATCCACATCACGCTCTGCCCTTTTTTAATCGTGCCTTCATGCACGCGACAGAGCGCAAGACGTCCTAAGAAGGGTGATGAATCTAAGTTGGTGACATGTGCTTGTAGTGGTGCACCTTCGTGATAGACCGGCGCGGGTATTGCAGAAAAAATTGTGTCAAAGAGAACGTCAAGATTCTCTTCTTGAGGCAGCGCTCCATCTGCCGGACGTGTCAGTGAAGCGCGACCTGCTTTAGCGGATGCATAGACAACCGGAAAATCAATTTGATCTTCATTGGCATCTAAATCTAAGAAGAGTTCATATGCTTCATCAACAACTTCTGCAATACGTGAATCCGGGCGATCGACTTTATTGATTAATAAAATAACCGGTAAATTCTTCTGTAGCGCTTTACGCAAGACGAAACGCGTTTGTGGCAGCGGACCTTCGGATGCATCGACTAGCAAGATCACGCCATCGACCATTTCCAAGCCGCGTTCTACTTCCCCACCAAAATCGGCGTGGCCCGGTGTATCAATAATGTTGATGATGGTGTCACCGCGTTTTACCGCAGTGTTCTTGGCCAAGATGGTGATGCCCTTTTCGCGCTCAAGATCCATCGAGTCCATCATGCGATCTTGGCCTTCTTCTTGCTTCTTATGCGCCGCAAATGCACCTGATTGCCAGAGCATGGCATCAACCAGCGTTGTCTTACCGTGGTCTACGTGCGCAATGATGGCGACATTTCGTAAGTTTTCGCGGCGATGCTGCGGTAGATCTTTAAGGTGCGCTTGGCGAAATTTATTTATTTGATTATTAGACATTAAACCTGAACTCCACAACGTCTCCGTCTTGCATGATGTATTCCTTGCCTTCCATGCGCACTTTGCCCTTAGCTTTCGCTTCGGTCATAGAGCCAGCAGCAATCAAATCGTTAAACGAAATGATTTCTGCCTTAATGAAACCTTTTTGGAAATCGGTGTGGATTACACCTGCAGCTTGCGGCGCGGTGTCACCTTTGTGAATTGTCCAAGCGCGCGCTTCCTTTGGTCCAGCAGTGAGATATGTTTGCAAACCAAGAGTTGCAAACCCAACTCGCGCTAGCGTTGCAAGTCCTGGTTCGGTCAGCCCCACTGCTTGTAATAGTTCAAGCGCATCTTCATCTGGAAGTTCGGCGAGCTCTGCTTCAGTTTTAGCATCTAAGAAAATTGCTTCTGCCGGCGCCACCAGTGCCGATAATTTCTTGCGCAGGTCGGCATCTGCAAGTTCGGCAGCATCCACATTAAAGACATAGAGAAATGGTTTGGCGGTAAGTAGATGTAACTCGTGAAGAAGTGAGCGATCAATTGATGATTGCGAAAGCGGTTTACCAGATTGCAACCATTGATTGGCAGCTTTAACCGCTTCTAACACTGGGGCTTTCTCTTTGGCGGTGCGCGCCTCTTTCTCTAAACGCGGCAGAGCCTTTTCGATAGTCTGTAAATCTGCGAGCGCGAGTTCGGTATTAATAGTTTCAATATCACTTGATGGATCGATGCGGCCATCTACATGCACAACATCGCCATCGTTAAAGACGCGAATGACTTGGCAGATGGCATCGGTTTCGCGGATATTGGCGAGAAATTTATTTCCAAGGCCGGCGCCTTCTGATGCGCCTTTTACAATGCCGGCAATATCAACGAAAGAGAGCGCTGCCGGAAGGATTTTCTCTGAGCCAAAAATTTCAGCGAGTGCGGCAAGGCGCGCATCGGGGACTCCGACCACGCCCACATTGGGTTCGATGGTGGCAAAGGGATAGTTGGCAGCTAAGACATTGTTCTTGGTGAGCGCATTAAAAAGGGTCGACTTTCCAACGTTCGGCAATCCGACAATTCCGATGGACAGGCTCATAAGTAGGACAGCCTACGCGGGATTGTCAGCGCCTCCTGCCACGATTGCCCCATGTCTAGCGCACTCGTGACCTTAATAACTCTGATTATTGGCCTTGCAATCGGCCTTGGCCTTGGAATCTGGATTGCAAAACTTTCCTCACGCAATTCTGCAATCAATAACGGTTCTGCAGAAAAAATTGCACAAGAACTCAATGATGTTCGTGTATTGCTCAAAGCATCTGAAGATCGTTTAAAAGTTGCCGAAAGTAAAAATGAAAATGAGGCAAAGATTGCGCTGCAGATGGAAGAGATGAAATCCACCATCGAAAGAATGCGCACTCAAGCGCAAGATTCTGCAGAAAAGCGCGTTGCATCCGAGACTCATCTATTCTCGATTATCGAAGAGATGCGCAAAGCATCTACATCTTTCTTTGATGAAACCAAGAAGATTGCCGGCGCGCTCTCTAGCTCACAGACCCGCGGCAAATTCGGTGAAGCGCAATTACAACTTCTCCTCGAGCAAGCAGGCCTTCGCGAAGGCCACGAATATCAAGCGCAGCGCTCGACAACCGATTCTGATTCATCAGGTATTCCAGATATCACCATCGCAATGCCAGGTGGCTCCAAATTATTTATCGACTCCAAATTTCCCTTTGATCGCTTCCTTGAAGCCTTTGCGACAGATGAACAAGCTGAGCGAGATGAACTGCTTGCAGCACACACTAAGGATTTGCTCAAACATGTCGAAGCACTTGCCAAGCGCGGCTATCACAAATCTCAGGGCTCACCTGATTTCGTTGTGCTCTTTCTCCCCTTTGAAACTCTCCTTGCCGAATCGCTCCGCCTTGATCCACTCTTACTCGAGAAGGCATTTAAGGTCGGTGTCACCCTTGCAACTCCCACATCCATGATGGCGCTGCTTCGCACTGTGGGACATATCTATACCCGCAATCAACTTGCTGAAAATGCTGATGACATCACCAAAGTTGCCGGCACATTTCTCAAAAATCTCACCTTGCTCCACTCCAAGATTGTGGCTGTTGGTAAAGCAATTAACTCAACCTCAAAGGCCTACGAAGATCTTGTACCTACCGCAGAAAAAACTGTCCTCTCACCTGCACGGCGCATCCATAAATTAGGGGTCAGCGGCGATAAAGATAAACTCGCAATTGACTATCCTGAATCGCCCGCAAATGTGCGCGAGCTGCAAAGCGTTGAAGCAGATGATGATGACACTTATATTGATGTCGAAGTTGTTGAGGAGAAGCCATGAATACAACTCTCAAGAAGCCACATATTCCAGGTCCTGGACTTCGCAAACAAGGCATCGTCTTTCTGCAATCGCTTTTTATCTTCATCTTTGTCTCTCTCGAAATGTGGATTCGAAACGGCGCCGGAATTCTCTCTGGTCTCATTCTCTGTCTCGTCACTTATGGCGGAATCGCTTATGGTCGAACCGGCACACGGTATGTCACAGTTGTCACGCCACCACTTGCCTATGCAGCAACTGCGCTCGTGGCGACTGTAATCTCAGATGGTCTGCATCCAGCGCGCATTGGCGTTGATTTCGTATCAGCTCTCGCCAGCGTTGCGCCATTTCTTCTTATCAGCGCGCTCTACGGCTGGTTTATGTATTTCAATGAAAAGGCGAAGAATCGGCCTTC
>CAZGXO010000022.1:0-8803 GCA_964529875.1 uncultured Candidatus Planktophila sp.
ATCGCTCGCAAAATTGATGTGGTGATACATGCACCACGCGTTGATGGATTTACCCTTGATTTAATCGTGGATTACTTAACATGTGTTGTTGTTCCTGTCGCGTTGCTGGTGCGTTTGGAATTACTACCACGTGAATTTCAAACTCTGATTGCCGGCTTAATTCTCTTAATGTCAGCGCTCTGGTTTGCAAGGACTGATATCGAGACAGAAGATCATTGGTTTAATGGTTTTCCAGCAGTGTGGAATTTAGCGGTTCCAACTTTTCTCGTCCTTGATTTACCTAAGAATGTTGTAGCAGTAGTCACGCTCGTGCTCTGTTTTTCGCAATTAACTACCTTAAAATTTCCACACCTGGTGCGCGTTGAAAGATTTCGCGCAATCACCCTGCCAATTGCAACTGCTTATATAGGCAATCTCTTCTATTTATCATGGACATATTCCAATGAGACAGGAATCCATCGCCAACCAATTTCAGAGGCGATTATGTTGCTCTTTCCTATCTATATTGCGGTGATTTCTCTCATCCGCACAGCCCAAACTAGTGAGGTCGAACCTTAACGAATTCGCAGCGAATTTGTGACGACAAAGAGGCTACTGACTGCCATCGCGGCTGCCGCATACATCGGATTCATCAACCCAAGTGCAGCAACGGGGATTCCAATAACGTTATAGAGAAATGCCCACGTTAAATTTGCTTTAATCGTAGAGAGCGTCTTCTCTGCTAACTCAAGGGCATCAATGATGCCAAGGAGCGCAGGGCGCATGATGGTGATATCAGCTGTGGAGATCGCAGTATCGGTACCAGTTCCCATTGCAATGCTGAGATCTGATTGGGCAAGAGCTGCTGCATCATTGACGCCATCGCCCACCATGGCAACTTTCTTACCGCTCTCTTGCAACTCTTTTATTTTCTGCAATTTATCTTGCGGATGCGCACCGGCAATCACTTTATCTGCGCTCATTCCAACAGCAGCTGCAACCTTTGCCGCACTCTCTGCAGTATCTCCCGTCATCAACCAACTTTCGATTCCCCGTTGAGTAAGCGCTGAGATTGTTGTGGCAGCATCTGCTTTCACGCTATCTGCTGTTGCAAAGACAGCGATTGCAACGCCATCCCATGCAAGCACTGCAACTGCTTCGGAGTTTTCGCGAGCTTGGCTAATGGCAGAAGTGATTTCACGATCAAAGGCGATAGTGCTGTGTGCAATGGAATCTGGCGTTCCAATGATGACCACTGGCGATTGCGCACCAAGAGTGACGCGCGCTGCTATTCCCATACCTGGAGTTTCAGTGAGATCAGAGATGGGAAGCTGTTGCCCACCGCGAGAGAGTGCGTAGGAAGAAATAGCTTTGGCAACGGGATGGTTGCTCTGGCTCTCAAGTGAGAGCGCGGTACTTAATATGGTGGTCTCGTTTAACAATGGGGTGAAGGTTGCACCCAATACTTGTTGTGCAGATGCTGGCATGGTTGCGCGTTGCACCTTCATGACACCATCAGTCAAGGTTCCTGTTTTATCAAAGATTGCAACATCTAGGGAGCGCGATGCTTCTAGCACGCGCGGCTTTCGAATCACTATGCCACGTAAAGCACCACGCCCCGATGCAACAAGAAGTGCAACCGGTGTTGCCAGCCCGAGCGCGCATGGACAAGCGATTACCAAAACAGTGATTCCTGTAGAAATTGCATAGGTAAGAGATTTGTCGCCGGCGTAATACCAATATGCGAAAGTTCCAATTGCCAGCAGAGTAACAACGGGAACAAAAATTGCCGAAATTTTATCGGCCAGCGCTTGAATCGGCGCTTTATTTCCTTGCGCTGCAACTACCATCGAAGTAATTCGTGCTAGTTCAGTGTCACTACCAATTCGAGTTGCTCGCACAATCAGCCGTCCATTGTTATTAATTGCTGCGCCAATCACCTGCGATCCAGGAGAAACTTCAATCGGGGTGGATTCACCTGTCATCATGGAGTTATCGATAGAGCTAGTTCCGCTGACTACTACTCCATCAGTTGCAATACGCGCTCCAGGTTTTACAACAAATTCCTCGCCTACTTGTAGATGCGAAATGGGAATAATAACTTCTAGGCCATTTCGTAAAACTGCTACCTCTTTTTCACCGAGCGCTAGCAATGAAGCGAGTGCACTACTTGCCGAACGTTTGGCGCGAGTTTCTAAATATCTACCGAGAATGACAAAGAGCAAGACTCCTGCGGCAACTTCGGTATAGACATCTCCTTGGTTTGTATAAGTGGCATAGATTGACCAGGCATAAGCCGAAATGGAACCAAGTGAGACCAGAGTATCCATTGTGGGATGAAAAATATTTCTGATGGCGGCGCGATGAATCGGAAAAGCAACAATCAGAATCAAGGGCAAAGTCAATGCCAGGGCAAGCCATGCCGCAAAGAGATGCTCTGCATGCGGTGGTAGCGGCACGGAATATCGAGTAAAGAGATCAATCAGGAATGTATTGATTGGCTCATGCCAGCTCATTCGCATGGAGATTGCAATTGTCGGAGCAGCGAAGAGAAGCGCAAAGAAGAAGGCACGCGCTGCACCTTTGCGATGCAGCGCTGGATCTGCTTGATCAGTTAATAAAGTCGCGCTATATCCGGCAGATTTCACTCGCTTAATAATCATCTCTTCTGAAATATCGGCAGGAGCAACGATGTGCACAGTTTCTGCTGCAAAATTCACAGAGGCAGAGACCCCAGGTATTTCATTGAGCGCCCGTTCAACGGTGTTTACGCAGGAAGAGCAGGTCATTCCCGATACAGAATATGTTTGCGTAATCAGCGCAGATTTATCACTTGGGGTGTAATCAGCGCTCTCTTTATGGCGATTGGTATCGAGAGAAATATCTTGCATTAGCGCACCGTGAGCGCATCAAGAATGGCTTGATGTAATTTTCCGTTAGAGGAAAAGCCACTTCCAGCATGCGGTCCATCAATTCCAGTGACGCTACTAAAACGTCCACCTGCTTCGCGCACAATGATGTCAAGCGCTGCCATATCCCAGAGCGCAAGCGATGGTTCAAGTGCTCCATCAACTGCGCCTTCTGCTACCAACATATGGGACCAGAAATCGCCATGTGCTCTTGTGCGCCAAGCGCTTGCTAAGAGAGATTGGAAAGGCGCTAAACGTTCTCCCCATCCCACAAAATCTGAATATGAAATTGAGGCATCTTCAATACGCGCAACATCAGAGACAGAAATTCTCTTTGGGATTGCCTCTTGATCGTTATTCTTATTGAGAATGACAAATGCGCCGCCACCTTCAAAGGCATACCAGCGGCGAAAGAGCGCAGGTGCGCTCACAACTCCGACAATAACTTTCTCGCTACCTGATTCATTCTTTTCAATCAGACCAATGAGCGTTGCCCACGTTGGAACACCACGGAGAAAATTCTTGGTGCCATCGATGGGATCAATCACCCAATAGCGCTTCTTCTCGAGCCCTTCATCGCCAAATTCTTCGCCGACAATTCCATCATCGGGGCGGTGGGCACGAAGGAGCGCTCGGATTGCATCTTCTGCTGATTTATCTGCATCAGTGACAGGTGTGTTATCTGGTTTGGTAGTAATTGTTAAATCTTGTGCTTGATAGCGAGCTAAGGTGATGGCATCTGCCGCATCTGCCATGCGCAGTGCAAGGGCTAAATCTTCACCACGGCTTGTGCTCATGCGATGAGTCTAACGCTCCTCCTCAAAGGGCATGATTCCTAATTTTTCTTGCAAAGTTGCTACTCGCTCTTTATCTAAATGTGCCAGACCAAAGGCGCGAATTCCCGGTGTATCGATAATCCAGCCACCATCTGTCAGCGGAAGAGCAAGCGCGCTTGATGATGTGTGACGTCCACGACCTGTTACATCATTGACATCACCAGTTGCTCGCGCGCTTGTGCCCACCAAATCATTGATCAGTGTTGATTTACCGACACCAGAATGGCCAACGAGTACTGAAATTTTTCCATGGAGAGAATGACGAATGTGTGCAATCTCAGCATCACGTGATTGCATCTTTGAAGAGGTAGTGAGAATTGTGATTCCTAATTCACGGTAATGCTCAAAGAATTGTGCAAGCGGCGCTAAATCAATTTTAGTGACCACAATAATGGGTGTAATCGATTCGTAGTAGGCGCTAATCAAAAAGCGATCAATCAGCCCTTGTCTTGGTTCAGGATTGGCAGCTGCAACCACAATCAACATCTGATCAATATTGGAGACAATGGTGCGCTCAAAATGTGCATCATCATCGACGGTGCGGCTGAGTGAATTGCTGCGCTGATTTACCTGCACGATGCGCGCTAACGTGCCAGTTGCGCCGCTGAGATCACCGACCAATTGCACAGAATCGCCAACGACTACAGATTGCCGGCCTAACTCACGCGCTTTCATGGCAAGCACTTCAACACCTAAGGAAGTAATGCAGGTAGTTCGTCCGCGATCAACGGTTGTGACAAAGGCAGAGACAGAATCTGTGTAAGCGGGGCGATCTTTACTGCGGGGTCGAGTTCTGCGACTTGGACGAATCTTGGCATCAGATTCGTCATATTCACGTGGACTCATACCAACAAACTATTCCAAAGGCCAGGAAAATCAGGCAGCGTCTTTCTCGTTGTCTCCACATTTTCAATGTCAACGTCAGCAGTAACAAGTCCAATCACTGCACCTGCAGTTGCTAGGCGATGATCCTCATAGGTGTGAAAAGTTCCGCCGTGAAGTGGGCGCGGCGTAATGTGGAGCGCTGTCTCTTCTTCGACAACATCTCCACCGAGTGCATTGATCTCGCGAGTGAGCGCTGCTAAACGATCTGTTTCATGTAAACGAAGATGGCCAATTCCACGCAAGTGCGATGGTGAATCTGCGAGAGTGGCAAGAGCTGCAATAGCTGGAGTTAATTCGCCAACATCATGCAGGTCAATATCGATTCCGTGAATGACTCCATCACTTTTTAAGGTAAGCCCAGCAGAAGAGAGCGTGATCTCTGCACCCATCGCGCTCAGGATGTGGCGAAGGTGATCACCAGGTTGTGTTGTATCTGCCGGCCAATCAGCAATCGTGATTTCACCACCACATGCCATCGCTATTGATAAAAATGGTGCTGCGTTAGAGAGATCTGGTTCGATAGTGAAATCTCTTCCCTGCAATGTCGTTGGTGCAACGCGCCAGGTTTTTTCAGCGCTGTTTATTTCAACATCTGCGCCAAAATCGCGGAGCATGGCAACTGTCATATCAATGTGTGGCATAGAAGGAAGTGCGCCACCACTATGGGTCACAGTGATTCCATTTTCCATACTGGGTCCAACTAGTAGAAGCGCTGAAAGAAATTGGCTCGATGCGCTGGCATCGATAGTGAGCGCGCCACCTTTGATAGAACCATGCGCTGAAATAGTAAGTGGCAAGCTAAAGCGACCACCATGATCAATCTGAACGCCTAACTCTGCAAGCGCTTTAATCACTGGACCTACTGGGCGTTCATATGCTCGCGGATCACCAATAAAAGAGATCTCCCCACGTGCAAGGGCTGCAAGTGGTGGTAGAAAACGCATGACGGTGCCGGCGTTACCCACATCAATAGTTGCCGGACCTTGTAGTGGAGCTGGCGTAATAGCCCAAGCGCTATTCCTTGAATCAATCTCTTTACTTTCAATCTTTACACCAAGTGCGGAAAGACCTGCTGACATTAACTCTGAATCTCGTGATTGCAGCGGCTTGCGAAGGAGAGAAGGAGATGTCGCTTGCGCTGCCAAGATGAGCGCGCGATTAGTGACTGATTTCGATCCAGGAATTTCAACACGCGCCTGCACGGGTATGCGACCGCGAAATGGTGCAGGCCAATGTGTGAAAGACATGCGCGAAGTCTATCTCGCACACCGCCCCATAAGATTGGAATATGTGTGGTCGCTATGCGCAAACAATGGGAGCAGAAGAAATTGTGACCGCATTCTCTTTAGATGGTTCAACAGTTGATCACTCACTTCCTCTTAATTGGAATATTGCGCCAACAAATGAGATCTACATAATCAAGAGTGAAGCGCAGAAGAAGATTCTCGATTCCGCATCATGGGGAATGATTGCGCCTTGGCAGAAGAATTTCACGGATGCCCGCGCATCCCAATCGCATGCAATCAATGCGCGCAGTGAATCAATTCATGAGAAACCAACTTTTCGAAGCGCCTTTCGCACAACACGATGTCTGATTCCCGCAACTGGTTATTATGAATGGGCGACATCACTGGGGAAATATCCACCGAAGCAACCTTTCTTCATTTCACGAAGAGATAAGAAACCGCTCTCTATTGCTGGTATTTGGAGCACGTGGCAGAGTGAAAAAGGTGAACAGATTCAAAGTGCATCGATTATTACTCGCGAAGCGGTTAATGATTTGGCAACAATTCATAGTCGGATGCCAGTTTTTATGCCAGAGGATCGCTGGAATGAGTGGCTTGATCCCACTACACGTGATGTACACGAATTACGTGCGCTGATGGAAAACCCAGAACCAGATGCGGGAACCTTTGCAGTGCCAGTTTCTGCGCGCGTGAACGTGGTGGCGAACAACGGACCAGAGTTAATTATTCCCATTGAACTCGGAGCGCCGGAAACTCTCTTTTGATATAACCTATCTGCAATGGCATCGAAAGATTTAGTTCTCGAGAGCGCTGCCGATCGCAACACTCGGTTTGAGCGCGATGCTTTGGTGTTTACAAATCAGTTGTATGCAGCGGCACTTCGTTACACCAAAAATCCAGAAGATGCGCGCGACTTAGTTCAAGATACATATCTCAAAGCTTTTGCTTCATTCCATCAATTTGAAGAAGGCACCAATCTACGTGCTTGGCTTTATAGAGTATTAACAACAACATTTATCAATACCTATCGCAAAGATCAGCGCCGCCCACAAATTTCCAATAATGAGCTAGAAGAATGGCAAGTTGCAGAGGCACAGACACATACAAGTGACCAGGGAAAATCAGCAGAAGTTGAAGCATTAGAAAACTTGCCAGATAGCGATATCAAACGAGCGCTGCAAGAGATTCCAGAGGAATTTCGCATCGTCGTCTACTTAGCCGATGTTGAGGGTTTTTCTTATAAGGAGATTGCCGAAATAGTAGGTGCACCTGCAGGCACTGTGATGTCTCGTCTGCATCGTGGACGTAAACAACTACGCGAGAAGTTAGCAACTTATGCCAAAGAACTTGGTTATTCCGTTGCCGATTCCACAGACTCTTCTTCGAAGAAGGGAGGCAGCGCATGAGCTACATCGAAATTAAGTGCGGAGATGTTTTGGCATCTGTGGTATTTATCGTTGAAGGCGAGCTCAATGAGATTCCACAAGCGGATGCGATTACCAATCACATCACGACTTGCGCTCCTTGCGCGGCTGAGATTGCACATGAGCGCGCCATGCAGCAGATGTTGCAGGGGGTCTTGCAGCGTTCATGTAATGAGCAAGCGCCCGAAGATTTACACGAGAGCATTCATCGCCAGCTGCGCGCACAGATGGCTGGCGCTGCCACAACTGGAGTTGTGACTCAATTCAGCATGACGGAAATTTCCATTGAGATTGATGAGTTTGGCAACGTTGAACATCGCGAAATTCAAATCGAACAGACTCATATCCAGCACTTTATCGACGACGAGGACTAGTCTTTTTTGGCATGAGACCTGCAGATGAAGTGCTTGGCGCTGTTGGCTTCTCTGTGATGACGGTAAGACCTGGTGACACATGTGTCACGATGGGCGTTTCCGATCTGCCGGTTGTTGCTCCTTCTGTCTATCTCACTTTGATGGAGAGCGCATCGGTTGCAGCGCTCATTGAATATTTAGAACCAGGTGAGACAACTTTCTTAAGCCATAGCGCCTTGGAAATCGTTGGCTCTGCAACTGCGGGAGTTGAAATACGCGCCAATGCCCGTGTCATCAATGTGGAAGGGCGTGAAATCACTTTGGAGTGCGATGTTTATGATGGCGAACGCCATTTGGCACAAGCAGAGATAACAAGGGCGACAGTTGAGCGATTATCTTTTCTCGCTCGCACTGCCGCCCAGTCACTTATTCAGTAATACTTTTAAGCCTTCTTGGTCTCCCAGAAGATTTCTGCAATCTCATCAATCTTGGCGATGAGTTGGTCTGCCACCTTCACATCTTGAGTTCCTTTAGTACCAGCTGCTCCTGCAAGTTTGGTTGCTTCATTAAAGAGGCCGTGTAACTGTGGATACTTTTCAAAGTGTGGAGCTTTAAAGTAATCGGTCCAGAGAACCCACAGGTGCTCTTTTACCTGATGTGAACGCTCTTCCTTAATAGCGACAGAACGTGAACGAAAATCTGCATCTGGGTTAGCTGCATATTTTTCCATGCATGCTTTTACGGAGAGCGCTTCGATTCGGGCTTGCGCTGGATCATAAACACCGCAAGGAAGATCGCAATGTGCAAGAACTGTAATTTTTGGTGTGAATATATTTCTCATAAGAGCGAGACTACTGCAGGTCTCACTAGAATTCATCTCGTGGCAAAGTACGCATCCATGGTGCTCGATGGTGATTCCATGGAGCCCACATATCGCTCTGGCGATTGGTTGATGGGTCGGTGGGCTTCATACTCGCTCAAAGGCTGGAACCGCATCAAAGTTGGCGATGTAGTGGTGGTAGAACGCGAAGAGCAACCAGGTATTTTCTACGTTAAGCGCATCTCTGAAACGCGCGCATCAGGTGGCCATATGCCAACGCTTTTTCTCTTAAGCGATAACCCAAGCGGAACAGATTCACGAACATGGGGATGGCTTCCCATTACCTCAGT
>CAZGXO010000022.1:8903-12347 GCA_964529875.1 uncultured Candidatus Planktophila sp.
TGCAAGCAGAATTACTGAGTGCAAGTGTTAACGAGTAAAGGCTTCAACAAGTAAGGCCTTTGCTTCATCTTCATGCAAGTGATGATTTCCAGTTGCAGGAGAAGCAGAAGCGCGGCGAGAAATTCTGCGGAGAACGCGGCCATCGACTGCGGTTCCACCAATTGCTTGTGTGGTGCTCAGCGCAACATGTGGCCATGGACCTTGATTTGCTGGTTCATCTTGTACCCAGAGCAAGTTAGCGTTCGGATGCTTCTTTGCCTCAACTTCCATCTGTGCAACAGGAAGTGGATAGAGACGTTCAACGCGCACAATGGCAGTGCTGCTGTCATGTAAACGAGTGCGCTCTGCAACGAGATCGTGATAAATCTTTCCAGAGCAGAAAATCAATCGCGAAGCGTTCTGTACTTCATGATCTCCGATTACCGGCAAGAATGTTCCTGATGTGAAGTCGCTGATCGATGATGCCGCAGCTTTCAAGCGCAACATCGACTTAGGGGTGAAGACAACCATCGGACGGCGCTTGGGGTTAGCGGCGTGAAAGCGCAGTAAGTGGAAGTACGAAGCTGGAGTTGATGGTTGTGCCACCGTCATATTCTTTTCTGCGCAGAGCGATAAGAATCTTTCAATGCGTGCAGATGAGTGATCGGGACCTTGTCCTTCATAACCGTGTGGAAGTAAGAGCACAACAGATGAGCGCTCACCCCACTTTTGTAGCGCAGATGAAATAAATTCATCGATCACAGTTTGCGCGCCATTTGCAAAGTCGCCGAACTGTCCTTCCCAGAGAACCAGCGCTTCAGGGCGCACAACGGAGTAGCCATATTCAAAGCCCATCGCTGCATATTCACTCAAGAGTGAATCAACAACGAAGAATTGATTGGCATCAGAAATCAATCCTCGTAGCGGCGTCCATTCGCTGCCATTCTCTTTATCAATAATGACTGCATGGCGATTGGAGAATGTGCCACGACGCGAATCTTGTCCAGCTAAGCGAACTGGGCGACCCTCTTTCAGAAGCGATCCAAAGGCGAGCATTTCACCCGTTGACCAATCGATAGTGCCATCGTTAATGGATTCGGCGCGACGTTGCAATTGTGGGAGCAACTTCGGATGCACATTAAATCCTTCAGGAATAGCAAGTTGGGTAGCTGCAATTTCCCGGATGAGTCCTTCTGAGATAAATGTCGGTACATCTTCAGCGTTGGGAACTATTGGTGGAACGAAGTTTGGATCGTGCTCCTCTTCGTAATTAGCAACTGATGCAAAGACTTCTTCGAGTTGGTTCTGGTAATCGCGGGCGATTTCATCGGCCTCTTCTGGAGTGATGTCACCGCGGCCAACCAGCGCTTCGGTATATAAGGTTCGAGTTGAGCGCTTGGCATCAATTAATTTATACATCAGCGGTTGGGTAAAGCTTGGCTCATCACCTTCGTTGTGGCCGCGACGGCGATAACAGACCATGTCGATGACCACATCTTTATTAAATGCTTGGCGATATTCAAAAGCTAGATGGGCAACGCGCACACATGCTTCTGGGTCATCACCATTGACATGAAAGACTGGCGCTTCAATTAATTTTGCAACATCTGTGGCATATCGTGAAGAACGTGATGCATGTGGTGATGTCGTAAAACCAACTTGGTTATTGATAACAACATGGATTGTTCCGCCAGTGCGATAGCCCGGAAGCTGCGACAGTTGCAGAGTCTCCATATTGACGCCTTGTCCGGCAAATGCCGCATCACCGTGGAGCAAAATAGGTAGAACTGTGTACGTGCCTTTCTTATTGAGGCGATCTTGCTTCGCACGCACAATTCCTTCAAGGACTGGATTCACCGCTTCTAAGTGAGAAGGATTAGCAGCGAGATAAATCTTGGTAGTGGCGCCAGATTGCGCAGTAAAGACACCTTCAGTTCCAAGGTGATACTTCACATCGCCAGAACCATGGACTTCATTTTCTGCATAATGTCCTTGGAACTCTTGGAATATCTGTCCCACAGATTTTCCGGCGATATTGGCGAGCATATTGAGGCGACCGCGATGTGGCATACCGATACAGACTTCATCTAGCCCATTCTCTGCAGCGGAAGAGACAATCGCATCAGTAAGTGGAATAACCGCTTCGCCACCTTCGAGTGAGAAGCGCTTTTGTCCAACAAATTTAGTCTGTAAAAATGTTTCAAATGCTTCTGCGCTATTGAGAGTACGCAAGATACGCAATTGCTCTTCACGTGGAGGCTTTGGTGAACCAACTTCTACATGCTCTGCCATCCACTTTCGTTCTTCTGGGTTGGAGATATGCATATATTCAACGCCGATAGAGCGGCAGTATGAATCACGCAAAATTCCAAGGATCTTGCGAAGTGGCAAGAAGTTCTTTCCACCAAAGCCGCCCGTTGCAAATTCCCGATCCAAATCCCAGAGAGTGAGGCCGTGTGTGACAACATCAAGATCTGGGTGTTTACGCTGCACATACACCAGCGGATCAATATCTGCCATCAAGTGGCCCCAAGTGCGATATGCCTGAATTAATTGCTGAACGCGAGCGGTCTTATCAATCTCATCATCTTTAGTAAATGCAATATCTGCAGCCCAACGAATTGGCTCGTATGGAATGCGTAGCGCTGTAAAGATTTCATCATAGAAATTCTCTGCGCCGAGCAGATATTCATGGATATGACGTAAGAAATCACCAGATTGCGCACCTTGAATAACGCGGTGATCGTAGGTACTTGTCAGAGTTATAACTTTGCTTATTGCCATACGCGCCAGCGTTGCTTCTGATGCGCCTTGGAATTCTGCTGGGTAATCCATTGCGCCAACGCCCAAGATCAGCGCTTGTCCTTGCACTAATCGGGGAACAGAGTGAACGGTGCCGATTGTTCCGGGATTGGTCAGTGAAACTGTGGTGCCAGCAAAATCTTCAACGGTTAAAGTTCCAGCGCGTGCCTTCTTCACAATCTCTTCATAAGCAACCCAGAACTGACCAAATTCCAGATCTTCGCAGCCCTTAATGGATGGCACCAAGAGCTGGCGAGTTCCATCAGCTTTTGCTAAATCGATTGCGATGCCGAGATTGATATGTTGTGGTTTTCCAAGCGCTGGCTTGCCATCGATTTCGCCATAGAAGTTATTCATCTCTGGCATCTTGCGCAGCGCTTTAATCATGGCGTAAGCGATGATGTGGGTGAATGAAACCTTGCCACCGCGATGACGCTTCATGTGATTGTTAATCACGATGCGGTTATCAATCATCAATTTGGCAGGAATCGCGCGCACTGATGTTGCAGTCGGAACCGAAAGCGATGCCTCCATGCTGCTGACAACACGTGCCCCAACGCCGCGAATTGGTTCTAACGTTGCAGCATCTGGAGTTGAGAGAGTGGGAATTGGTTTAGCCACAGCTTGTGCTGGCATTGTTTGCGTTGGACTCTTCTGATGAAC
>CAZGXO010000022.1:12447-14235 GCA_964529875.1 uncultured Candidatus Planktophila sp.
ACCTTGCGGATTATTTTGAAAGTAAGTCACCCATTCTGTTGGAATGGAAGTTGGATCTTGTTGGTATCGCTCAAACATTTCTTCGACGAGCCAGTCATTTGCTCCGAAGTCCTGACCTGTTTGCGACACAGAACGCTCCCTTGCGATCCCACCGAAACCTTCGCTCATTTTCGAGCCTGGGCTAAGACTATCGGCTCGCTCCGCACAGAAAAAATGGTCGATGCGCTGCATATTGGCGAGATTGCGCACACTCGCAATCCCAGAGGTGCCACAACTCGAGCCACATCTCAAGATGCCGAGCCATCCAATTCTTGAGACAGTTCCGCAATGCAGAGCGCGACTCGTCCACTTGCCATCATCACTGGTGGCAGCCGCGGCCTTGGTTATGAAGTAGCAAAGGCGCTGGCACTTCGCGGATTTGATCTAGCGCTGATTGCAAAAGATGGTGCGCGCCTTGCAACATCTGCGCAAACAATTCGCGACCATGCAGCTCAGAGCGCAATCTCCGATCTACATATTTCCACCTTCACCTGCGATCTCGAGCAACCCAACCAAGTACGCGACACCATCAGCGCAATCACTCAATCACTTCCCACCCCACAAGTTTTAGCGCTGGCACATGGCGTGATGAGTGAGAAGATGTCGAAGACACTGAAGACCACAGATCAGGAATGGCGCCGCGTGATGGCAATCAATCTTGATTCGGTCTTCCAATTGGTAAATGGATTAGCACCTGCCATGGCAGATGCGCGCAATGGACGCATCATTATCTTCTCTGCATGTTTAGGTCGC
The DNA here is from genome assembly GCA_964529875.1 of uncultured Candidatus Planktophila sp. Lineage (GTDB taxonomy): Bacteria > Actinomycetota > Actinomycetes > Nanopelagicales > Nanopelagicaceae > Planktophila. The sequence goes on from CAZGXO010000022.1 coordinate 13,240, forward strand.
ATGTCAGGTCCGGGAAATGCCGGTGGACTTGCACCGTATCGAATTAGCAAAGCTGGAGTAAATGCACTTGTTCGCAATTTGGCACATGAAACAGGACTCGGCGCTCGCGGATTACTTGTTGATGCAATCTGCCCTAACCATTCGCGCACCGATATGGGCGGCCCCGATGCGCCGCGCTCTGCCGAAGAAGGCGCCGCTACTGCAGTGTGGTTAGCAACGCGAATCTTTAACCCTGCAGGATCAACTGATCAAGAGAAAGTAACTGGCGTGCTGTGGGAGGATGAAGAGATAGTTCCTTGGTAAGGCAAAGCTCGAATAGAGAAGTTTCAAAATCCGCAGTTACTGATTTTCACTCTTAGCAATTGCTAAGACTAGATAAATAATGGGTAGCGCAAGCCCAACGATAATCACAGCGCCAATATAAAAACCGCCCTGAATTTGATAATACGCAACGCCCAGTGCAATGAGATTTGCCAGCAGCGCCGGTGATCTTCCGTAATTCTTACCTCTCTTATATCCCCGCCCCGCTGCGAATAAACCCAACGCCCCCAGTAGAGCAAAACCAATTTCACCTAACAATGCCGGCACTTCTTCATTCTCATGAGTAAAGCTAAAGAAGATCAGCCACCCTGCTAGGGCCAGCACGATGGCAGCCTCGATAAAGAGGAGGGTTGCGATAGTGGTGCGGCGAGGACTTAGTTCGGAATTCTTACTCACGGTGCGGACTTTAGCAGCGGAGTAGATGCGGGGATATGTGAACTTTTCTCATGATGGATTAAGAGATTCACTCACCTACTTGGCAGCTCCACCACTCTTTTATGAGTATCTTCGACGTGAATTAGCAGCAGCGCATAGAAACCGTACGGAATTAACTTTACTGCAATTTAACATTGTTCCTCAGGTTTCAGACGTGGGATCAATCTACGAAGTAGCCATTCTAAATTTTTCGCAGTTACTCAAGAATGAAATAAGGTCCGAAGATATGTGTGCCCGGCT
>CAZGXO010000023.1:0-14172 GCA_964529875.1 uncultured Candidatus Planktophila sp.
CGTGATGGATTAGCTGTCGATCGCCATAACATGCTTAATCCAAACGATAAGAAAACCGCGTATGTGACGAGCAAACTTAGAGGAACAGATGGTCCCGTTATTGCGGTCTCCGACTATATGCGAGCAGTTCAAGATCAGATTTCAAATTGGGTGCCAAATGCATTCCATTCTCTTGGCACAGATGGCTTTGGACTCTCCGATACTCGTGGTGCACTTCGTCGCCACTTCAAAGTGGATGCTGAATCCATCGTGGTCGCAACTCTCTCAGAACTTGCAAAGGCTGGTGAGATCAAGGAGAAGGCGGTCACTGAGGCAATCAACAAATATCGCATCTTTGATATTCATGCAGCCGATGCCGGTAACACCGAAGGTTCGGGTTGATCAACCGTATCCCGATTACAGATATCTCCCCTGTAGTTTTCTTCGGGGGAGATTTTCTACCTGTTAAGGCGATTGCTGGAGAAGAACTTGCAGTAAGTGCAAAGGTTTTTAGAGAGGGCCATGATGGCCTGGGCGCCGACGTGGTTCTCTACGATTCTGCCAAACGTGAAATTTCACGTTCAGTCCTTCGCGAAAAATGGCACGGTAGCGATGAATATGAAGGTAGCATCAAAATTCCACAACGTGGAGATTTCACTTTCACAATAGATTCTTATGACAATCCCTTCGCAACTTGGTTGCACGATGCTGAAATTAAAATTCCTGCAGAAATTGATGCCGAACTCATGTGCACAATTGGCAAAGCGATACTTGAAGAGAAACTTCTGGAAGATCCCAGCGCAAAGACCCTGCTAGCTCCTGCGATTAAAGCTCTCGGTGATAAATCCCTTTCACCACTCAATCGATATTCGCAGACAAGCACGGATGCAATTCGCGCCTATTTCGTATCACATCCACTTCGGCGCCTTCGAACATCATCAGAACATTTCCCAATCCGCGCAGATCATGAACGCGCCCTTGTCGGTTCTTGGTATGAATTCTTCCCGCGTAGTGAAGGTGCAAAAATCGCTGCAGATAAAACTGTAGTTTCTGGAACTTTTAAGACTGCAGAAAAGAGATTGCCAGCTGTTGCCGCGATGGGTTTTGACATCCTGTATTTGCCACCTGTGCATCCCATCGGAAGAACTTTCCGCAAAGGAAAGAATAATTCTTTGACCCCAACTGCTACAGACCCAGGAGTGCCGTGGGCTATTGGAAATACAGATGGTGGACATGATGCGATTAATCCAGAACTCGGCACTATGGCTGACTTTGAAAGTTTTATCAAAGCAGCTAACAAAGTTGGTCTTGAGGTGGCCATGGACTTTGCACTTCAAGCATCTCCTGATCACCCTTGGGTAAAAGAACATCCGGAATTTTTTACTACCAGGCCTGATGGATCAATCGCCTACGCCGAAAATCCACCCAAAAAATATCAAGATATTTACCCTATTAATTTCGATAACGATTACCAAGGTATTCTCAACGAATCACTTCGCATCTTACGATTCTGGATCAGCAAAGGTATCTCCATATTTCGAGTAGATAATCCACACACTAAACCCGTTCACTTCTGGGCAGATGTCATGCGAACTATTCATACCGAAAGCCCTGATGTGATCTTTTTGGCAGAGGCATTTACCAAGCCATCAATGATGCATGCGCTTGGTAAAGCTGGCTTTCATCAGTCGTATACATATTTCACATGGCGCACCAGCAAGCAAGAACTTACCGACTATGCAAATGAAGTCGCACATCAAACCAGCGCTTTCTTTAGGCCAAACTTCTGGGTCAATACGCCTGATATTTTGCCTTTTCATTTGCAATCCGGAAATCCGGCAATTTTTGCCATTCGCGCTGCTCTCGCTGCGACTCTCACTCCTTCCTGGGGTATGTATGCAGGTTATGAACTCTTTGAACATCGCCGCTTTAAAGAAGGTGGCGAAGAATATGTAGATTCAGAGAAATATGAGATTAAAGTCCGAGATTGGGACGGTGCGACAAAGAAGAAGCTCACTCTCGCACCCTTTATTACACAACTTAACATGATCCGAAAGAAGAATGTTGCCTTGCAACGTCTGCGCAATCTGCGATTCCATCAAACTGATAACGAATTCATTCTTGCTTACTCAAAACGCGATGGCAATAATTTAATTTTGATTGTGGTCAACCTTGATCCTAATTTTGCACAAGAGACGACAGTTCACTGGAATCTATCCGATCTTGGAATCTCACACGAGAATTTCGAAGTCCTTGACTTGATGGATGGGGAAAAATATCAATGGTCAGCTCATACTTATGTGCGCCTTGATCCAACAAGATTGGCTGGAAAAGTTGTTCACATCGCACAGGTAAAGCTTTAGGATTTCACATGTCTTTTTTCTCCCGTTTTTTTGGCGGCGCTAAGCCAAACAATGAGCAAGAGACTTTTCTTGAAGTCGGGTCTTATCTCAATCCCTATTCCAATTTAGGAGAACTCGACTTTTACTTAATAGCTGAAGGTCGCCATGAGCGGCTGTGGGAAGCCCTTGGTGCGCATGTGAAGAGAGACGAAGCTGGGGCGCTGCTTGGAACTGCATTCTCGGTCTGGGCGCCAAATGCTCAAGCGGTTTCATTAGTAAGCGATAGCAATTATTGGGATCGCAATACTCATCCGATGGTGCGAATTGGTTCAACCGGTATCTGGGAAATTTTTATTCCAGATCTTGGTCCAAATACCTGTTACAAATATGCGATTTGCACAGCACAAGGACGTTGGGTAGATCATGCAGACCCACTTGCACGCGCAACCGAACACCCGCCACATACTGCATCCGTTGTCACGGAAAGCAAATACACATGGAGCGATAACGATTGGATAAGTAAGCGCAGCCAATTTCAACCATGGCGTTCACCAATTTCCGTATATGAAGTACATGCAGGTTCATGGCGACCCGGACTTACATATGTGCAAATGGCAGATGAATTGGTCAGCTATGTAAAGTCGCAGAATTTCACCCACGTCGAATTTCTCCCAATGACCGAACACCCTTACGCACCTTCGTGGGGCTATCAGGTGACTTCATTCTTTGCCCCAACTTCACGTTTTGGATCGCCAGATGAATTTAGATTTTTGATTGATGCCTTACATCAAGCAGGAATCGGCGTCATCCTTGATTGGGTCCCGGCACACTTTCCTAAAGATGAATGGGCGCTTGCCCAATTCGATGGAACTTCACTATATGAACATGCCGATCCGCGACTAGGAGAACATCCTGACTGGGGAACGCTCATCTTTAATTTTGGGCGCAATGAAGTTCGAAACTTTCTCGTAGCAAGCGCACTTTATTGGTTAGAGGAATTCCATATTGATGGGCTACGCGTAGATGCAGTGGCATCCATGTTGTATTTAGATTATTCACGAAAAGAAGGTGAATGGTTACCTAATAAATTTGGCGGCCGCGAAAACCTAGAAGCAGTTCAACTTCTGCAGGAAGCAACTTCAACAGCTTATAAGCACTTTCCAGGCATCATGATGATTGCTGAAGAGTCCACCGCCTGGTCGGGAGTTACTCGTGATACTTCAGGTGGCGGTCTTGGCTTTGGCTTTAAGTGGAATATGGGCTGGATGCATGACACTTTGGAATATCTCAGCCACGAACCTATTCATCGTATGTATCACCATAATGAGATCACCTTCTCAATTCTGTATGCCTGGTCTGAGAATTTCATGCTCCCTCTTTCGCACGATGAAGTTGTGCATGGCAAAGGCTCACTGGTCAATAAATTTCCTGGAGATCGCTGGCAGAAGTTAGCAACGCTGCGCGCGCTGTATGGATATATGTGGGCGCATCCTGGAAAGAAATTACTTTTCATGGGACAAGAGTTTGCCCAGAATGATGAATGGAACCAAGAAGCTGGTTTGCAGTGGTATCTGACCGAATTTGGCGAACATCAAGGTGTGAGTAAATTGGTCAGCGATATCAATGGAACATATAAAAGGATTCCGGCACTGTGGGAGAAGGACATTTCTGCCGATGGTTTCCAATGGATTGTTGGAGATGATGGCGCAGGAAACACTCTCGCCTTTACTCGTTGGTCAGATAAAGGAATACCCCTTGTCGCAGTCACTAACTTCTCACCGGTGCCCCATGAGCGTTATCAATTACGCATGCCCGTCTCTGGCGTCTGGCGAGAAGCGGTGAATACCGACAGATTGGAATATGGTGGCAGCGGTGTTACTAACAACGATTTCACCGTCGATGTGGATACAAATTTGCAGGCGACAGTTCGCATTCCGCCACTTGCTACAGTCTGGTTTGAACGAATTTAACTTTTAGCTGGTGAATCTTCTTTGAGCACGTAAGCAAAAAAGATAGATGCCAGCAACATTATTGTAGGAATCATCATCGCCAGCGCAATCGAACCAGTGAATTGAATTGTCCAAGCCACAATCCACTTGATGACAAATGTAAGTACGTTATTGACTACCCCAAATTGACCAACCACAATCGCGTTGGGTTGGGTCGATCTTCGAGTTGCAGCTCTAAAGAAACTAGGCCCTAAGAATGATGAGCCAAGCCCTCCTAAGAAGAACCCTGCTACGAAGAGCCAGTAAGACCACCACTTCAGATCCGCCGGTAGATGCGTTGCAATGATGATGCAACTTCCAAAACCCAATCCTCCCAGCAGTGCAGCACGCTTAACCCACTGATGAAGTGGCGCATGAGGTAGAAGTTTATGAATTAAGAGTCTTCCAAAAATCATCATAGCCGTAAATACAATGTAAGGAACTGTGCTGAGGCCCGCAGAAACTTCAAGTCGATCCTTGGTAAAGATAGTCCCCCAATCACCGATGGCAAACTCTAAATAGATTGCACATGCCATTCCAATACTGACTGGCCAATCAATACGGAATGAAGTAAATATCTCTTTAATTGAATAATCTTCATCTTTCTCAGTATTGGCAGAGAGAAGCACTGGATGAAGAGAAATGACAATGCCAATCATCATGATAGCCAGGAATAAAGAGAGAAAAGTAATGTGGACAACTAGGCTAATTCGATCCACTAGAAAGCCAGATGCAATCGCTGTAGAGAGAGCGCCGGCGCTCCAATAGCCGGCGCTACTGGTCACAATATTCCTGCCGCTGCGATCATTGAAATGGAATGCCTGGCTGTTAAGCGAGACATGTATTGCGGTAATCCCAAATCCAAATCCAAGGCTAAAGATAAAGAAGGGAAGCGTTGAGGATATATGCACCAAGCTAATAAGAGAGCTGTAGAGAATCAGAATTGAAACTATCGTCACTTTTTTAACGCCTACGCGATGGATGATGTGTCCAACGGTAAGGAGACCAAAGAAGGCTCCGATAGAGCCAGTGCTCATTAATGAACCAAAGGCGCCATTCTCTAATTTGAGATTTTCGCGGACTTCAGGAAAGCGTGGTACCCACGCCATGATTCCAAAGCCGAAGAGGAAGAAGAGTAAATGAATGAGCTTCTGCTCGCGGGAGTACCCGATCTCTACCTGAGACATCTATTAAAAGAGCGCATTCGCTAATTGGGTGCGTGCTTTTATCACTCTCGGATCCGCAGGATCTACAAGCGCAAATAGTTCAAGCAAATGATCTTTAACTTTTTTCTGATCATCTCCTGAAAGCGCACTTATTAACTTTAAAAGACGTTCAAAGGCTGGTTCTAAGTAACCGCTCATCACTTCCACATCAGCGCACTGCATTTGTAAAGTGACATCATCCGGATTCTTGAGCGCTGCATCCATAACTTTTGCAGCATCTAACCCTTGTGTACGCGCTAAGAGTTGCACTTGAGCTAATCCCAGCTTTGCGTAGGAATCATTTGGCTTTCGATCTAACAATCTCTTGTAGGCAGCTTCTGCCGTCTGGAAATCACCTTTATCGAGCGCTGCCAGCGCTTCCTCTTCTTCAGGTTCTGCAGTTTCAACAGGCGCTTCGCCAACACCTTGCTGAGCAGCGAGAGCAAGAATTTTCTGGATTACTTCTTTCAATTGCGATTCTGAAAGTGGCTGCTCCATAAATGGAATCGCCTTACCTCCGATAAAAACTACTCCATATGGCACGCTACGAACTTGCAACGCTTGTGCCACTGGCGCTTGCTCTTCGACATTCACTCGAGCTAGCGCCCATGTTCCCTGATCGGCAGCCTCTAACTGTCCAAGAGTTCGAAGAGTGTTCACTGAATCAGCAGAGCGAGGAGTCCAACAAATAACTACAACTGGTTTCTGCTCAGATAGCGGAAGTAATTCTGTCTGCAAGTTTTGTGGAGTTACTTCAATACCAGGAAGTGGCGAGGTTGTATCTGGCGCTGGTTTTCCGAGTGAACTCAGATCAAATGCTCGTGAGAAATTAGGTGGTAAAGACATCTACTTCCTCACTTGTTAGTTGCGCCCTCCGAATTAACCGCAACACCTGAATCGCGGCGATAAGGAAGAACATCTGATACATATGATTTTGCAGCAAATTCTAACCCCACATCATGCCCGGCTTTTTCACTTAAATACCAACGATGCTCCAAGACTTCGTGAAAAAATTGAGCATGTTCAATTCTTCCCTCGAGATTATTTGGAATCAGATTGACTGTTGGCCGAAATACTTCGTCGAGCCAGCGCTTGGCCGAATCAGCAACAGGTGGTTTCGGAGATTGCTCGCGCCCACGGAAACGATCAAAAGATGCAAGCAACCGTTTCGCTTGCAACTCTTCGGTATCTAATCCCATTAATTCGCGTAATCGATTTTTGTGGTAGCCAGCAGCCACTAACTTTGGTTGGAAAATCAATTTTTCAGCGCCATCACTCTCTTGAACGACAACTGATACCTCTTCCACAGCAAAACCGAGATCATGTAATTGACGCATTGCACGTTCCACAGCATGGCGATCCTTTGGATCAAGAACTTGTCGATCACGCAACGCTCCCCACAAACGGTGATAACGCTTGATAAGCGCCGAGCTCGCTCTCACTGGATCCATTCCCGGGTAAAGGACTCCCGAAAGTTGAAGGTCTTCCAACTCTGCTGCCACATTGAAATGCGCAATCTCTAAATCATGCTCACGCTGACCATCACTCAAACTCTTTTGAAATTCTCCAGTTTCTGCATCTACCAAATAGGCGGCAAATCCTTCAGCATCGCGTCGAAAGAGCGTATTCGAAAGTGAACAATCTCCCCACCAGAAACCTAAAAGATGAAGTCGGACCAAAAGAAAAGCAAGAGCGTTAGCCATCAAAGTGACATCTTCAGCAGTCACAGATTTATCGCTGAGGACAACTCGATATGGAAGTGAGTAAGGTAAAAACCTAGTTACCAAAGCACAGGGCAACTCTTCGCCAGCCTTATCGGTCCTACCCTCAACTACTGCAATGGATTGCACATTAGGGGCGCCAAGATGTGTCAGTTCGCGCAAAATTTTGTACTCACGATTAGCGAATTCAGCTACTGTCTCTTTGACCGCATAAACATCTGAATCTGGATCTTCGCTGGAACGGACCAAACGCACAATGTGACGGGAAATTCCGCGTTTTTCTGCAAGGAGCGGATCTTCTGGCCATTCCTCCAGTGATTTATTCCACGGTAGCCCAGTAACGGCCGCGATTTCATCGCCAAGTCCTGTTATTCGTAGCGCCACGGGGCATATTCTCTCTTACGCTTTACAATAAATCATGGCCATTTCCGACCGCATCAAAAGAAAACCGAAGAATTCACCCGTTCTTTCAGATTTTGGTACTGCAGGTGCACCTATAGACCGTGGACATCCATTTTATTTTGGATTTGTAGCCACCATTGGCGCCCTGAGCGCCTTTGTATTGATGCGTGCTTTAGCGAGTGCCAGCCAAGTATTTGTCTTGATTTTAGTAGCGCTTTTTCTTGCAACAGGACTTAATCCTGCAGTTGAAGCTATACGCCGTCGCGGTCTATCACGTGGTGGAGCAGTTGCAATTATTCTGGCGCTAGTTTTGATTTTTGTTGTTCTCTTTGCAACTTTGGTCGTGCCACCTCTTATTTCGCAAGGAACGCAACTGATTGAAAGCGCACCACAACTTCTAGAGAGCTTGAAGAACAATGCGACTATTGCAGATATCAATAAGCATTATGGAATCATCGACACACTCGATAAGAAATTAGCTTCAATTACCTCCGACGGAACTCTCTTGATCACAGCATTTGGCGGGGTTATTGGGGTAGGTCGCTCAGTTCTTTCTGGCACTTTTACAGCCATCACAATCCTGGTTCTCACACTTTATTTCATCACCTCTCTTCCCCAGGCCACTGCGCTAGGTCTGAAGTTGGTACCTGCGAGCAGGCGACCACGAATCGCAGCTCTGACAGAAGCAATCATTGCGCGCGTCGGCGCCTTCGTTGGAAGTCAAATTCTTATCTCTTTCATCGCAGCAATCTTTATGACTTTCTTCGGTTTAATTTTGGGTCTTCCATCTCCAATCGCAATTGGCATCATAATTTTTGTCTGCGGCTTGGTACCACTTATTGGCCATTTCTTAGGTAGCGCGATCTTCACCATTATTGCGCTGACGCAATCTGTGACTGCAGGTATTGCAGCGCTCATTGGCTATGTTGTGTATGTGCAAATAGAAAATTATGTTCTGACTCCACGAATTATGAAGCGAACTCTCGCTGTACCAGGTGCGGTAACGATTATCTCCGCACTCATTGGTACTTCACTTCTCGGCTTAGTAGGTGGGCTACTTGCTGTACCGGTAGCTGCTTCAGTAATTCTGATTCTGGAAGAAGTTGTTATTCCGCGCGCTGAAAAATCCTAGATTTCAGTAGGTAGTGGCAATCTTTCAGGAGCAACAACGCGGGTAATTTCAGTAAGAACTCGGTGCACCATAGGCTCTCCCACCCACAAATGTTTTGCTCCATCTACTGCTATCACATTCATATGTGGAATGACAGCAAAGCGCTGACGCGCAGCATCGGGTTTCAAATAGTCATCGTGCTCTGGAATTAGCGCTGTTATTGGTCGACCATCTTCTGCCCAAAACTCAAGGTCTCCTTCGACGATATCAAGCAATGTAGGGCTGAGCAGAATTAAACCTTTTACCCGTAAATCACGAGCGTGGCTGATAGCGATACTAGTTCCAAATGACCAACCAACAACCCATAACTCTTTTACTTTGACTACATCAAAGCAGTAACGAATCATCGCTTCTACATCGAATTTTTCAGCTCGCCCACTGTCATATGAACCGGTGCTTGTGCCCGCTTCGCTCGTCGTACCGCGAGTATTGAAACGAATTACGGTAATACCAGCCATGGCTGGTAAACGATTGGCTGCCTTCTTATAAATATGGCTATCCATCATTCCGCCACCAGTTGGATTGGGGTGGCAGCAGAGAATCGCAGAGGTTGGTGCCGAGATTGGAGCGCTTACTTCGCCGATCAGAGTCTGCCCGTCTTCTGTCTGAACCGTAAATGGTGTGCGCAAAGCAGGTAAAACCGTACTTGGGCGGATTGGTTCCGACATGGTTGCAGTCTAGTCTTGGCTTATGTATCTCTCCAAAGGCCCAACTTTTGATTCACATAACCCGGTCAATAATGAAGTCATCGCATCACATCTGATTACAGATGAATCAGGAGTACGTGAAGCTGTGGCAACTGCCAGAGCGGCATCACAACAATGGAGAGATTTAGGATTTAAAGGCCGCAAGAAAGTTCTTCTTAAGTGGAGTACTTTTCTTATGGATAATGTCGATGAATTAGCAGAACTTGTTTCTCTCGAAACTGGCAAGCCAACAAGTGATGCCAAGTTAGAGGCAGCACTTGCTGCGGGCCATATTGCATGGGCTGCACGTCATGCTGAGTCATCCATGCGAACTTCATACCGCTCCCCTGGTTTATTAATGGCAAATATGTCAGCCACGGTAGAACGTTCTCCTGTTGGTGTGGTTGGAGTTATTGGGCCTTGGAATTACCCAGTATTTACACCACTAGGTTCAATTGCTTACGCACTTGCTGCTGGAAATACTGTTGTCTTTAAGCCAAGTGAATACACACCAGGTGTGGGCGAATATCTAGCGCGATCCTTTATAGATGCCACACTCATTGCTGATGTTTTTATCTGCGTTACAGGACTTGGCGAAACCGGAAAATTTCTCTGCGAATCAGGTGTAGATAAATTAGCGTTCACCGGCTCAACGCGCACGGCAAAAGTTGTCGCCGCAACATGTGCTGCACATATGACACCCGTCGTCCTTGAATGCGGTGGAAAAGATCCCGTAATCGTGGCGCATGATGCTGATATCGAACGTGCTGCAGATGCAACAGTATGGTCAGCTTTTTCAAACGCTGGGCAGACATGTATCGGTGCTGAGAGAGTGTATGTTGATGAACGGGTTGCCGATAAATTTATTGCAAAAGTTCTAGAAATTGCCAAGGGCATAAATCCTGGTGCACCCGGAATGGGAAAGTACGGGCCAACCACAATGCCCAAGCAAATTCCTATTATTCAAAGCCACATTGATGATGCTATCGCCCGTGGTGCAACGGTATTGCTCGGCGGATCTAACTCAGTGAAGGCACCTTTCGTCGAACCTGTGATTTTCTGCAATGTTCCAGAAGATTCTATTGCTATGACCGAAGAAACTTTCGGGCCAACTATTGCAATCAACAAGGTGAAAACTATGGCTGAAGCAATCGAGCTTGCGAACGCTACTCGTTATGGATTAGGCGCTTCAGTGTGGTCAAAACGTCGTGGCAAACAGATTGCCTCACAACTTCACACTGGAATGGTTGCTATAAATTCGGTCATTTCATTTGCAGCCGTTGATTCGGTTCCATTTGGCGGAGTAAAAGATAGTGGTTATGGCCGAATTCATGGACCTGAAGGAATCTTGGAATTCACTTATCCTCGTACGATTGTGCGGGCACGTTTTCAATTACCAATTGCTTTCACGAGCTTCAAACGAACTTCAGGTAGCGATAAGTTAATTGTTGCAGTAACTAAGTTGCTGAAAGGTCGATTTAGTTAGCAGTCATTAATATCGCGGAGCGTTTCTGGTGCGCTCCGTTCGTGGTTTGCGATTATTTCGCTTCTCCCAACATGCGTTATGCCAATGGCGGCGATTATCTTCATCTCCATCAAGCCAGGCAACAGTATGTGGAGTTGCCATAGGAATTAATTGATCACAACCAGGGCAGCGATATGGTTTTGTAGAAGCAGAGCCTGTTAATTTTCTAACAATCCACAAACCATTTTCATCTTCTTCAAAACTTTGATTGGAAGGATTGAGTGGACGATCTTCATCGTTATTTTTTGGCCTACGATTTTTTGGGTAGTTCTTGCGTGGGCTCATAGCGCTATTTTCGCGCACAATTACAAACATTTCCAAACAATGTAGCATGGTGGCTATATGAATAAAGTCATCAGCGTCTCTGGCTTAACAAAGAGTTATGGCGCTCACTACGCCGTGAAGGGTCTTGACCTGGAGATTTCACGCGGCGAAATTTTTGCGCTTCTCGGTCCCAATGGCGCTGGCAAGACGACCACAGTTGAAATTCTTGAGGGTTTTCGAAATCGCGATAGCGGTGAAGTGAAGGTTCTGGACTTTGATCCTGCGACAAAAGGTAGTGCAGGACAATCATGGCGCGATCGAATCGGAATCGTTCTGCAATCCACTCATGATGCAGGAGATCTCACTGTCAGAGAGTCGCTCTCGCATTTTGCACAGTATTACAGCAACTCTAAAGACGCTAGCGCAGTTCTTGAACTGGTAGGCCTTTCAGATAAGGCAGATGCGCTTGGTCGTACGCTCTCCGGCGGACAACGTCGCCGCTTGGATGTTGCACTTGGAATTATCGGTAACCCTGAACTTATCTTTATGGATGAACCAACAACTGGTTTTGATCCTGAAGCAAGGCGAGCATTTTGGGAATTAATCAGAAATTTAAAGTCCGAAGGTGCAACGATTCTTCTCACCACACATTATTTAGATGAAGCTGAAGCTCTCGCAGATCGAGTCGGTGTGATTCACCAAGGTCAGATTATCGAAGTCGCTACCCCTGAAAATCTAGGAGGGCGCGCTCATGCAATGGCCACAGTCAGCTGGAGAGAGAATGGAATTACTCAGAGCAAGCAAACCTCCACTCCGACTGAGATAGTGGCAGAACTCGCCGCGCGCTTTCACGGTGAAATTCCAGAATTAAGTGTGAAGCGTCCTTCGCTGGAAGATATTTATCTCGAGATGATCGGGAGCAGAAATGAATAGACCAACTGCACTCACAATCGGATTACAACGTGGAAATCTCGAAATTAGACAGTTCATGCGCCAACGCGAATCAGTTGTCTTTACCATGCTCTTCCCCTTAATACTCTTGGCAATTTTTGGATCAGTATTTTCAGATTCAATTGCAGAAGGCGTGACATTTAGCCAATATTTTGTTGCTGGCATGGTGGCATCAGGTCTGGTCAATACTGGTTTTCAGCAATTAGCAATCATGATTCCAGTAGAGCGAGATTTTGGAACCTTAAAAAGATTGCGTGGCACTCCCATGCCGGCAAGCAGTTATTTCATAGGAAAAGCAATACTCGTTACTGTCAGCATGTTGGTGCAAGTAATCTTGCTCTTAGCTGCTGGGGTTATTTTCTTTGGTGTAGAGCTGCCGCAGAGCGCAAGTAAATGGTTGACTTTATTTGCCCTGATTATTTTAGGGAGCGCCTGTTCCACAGTTCTTGGAATTGCTTTTTCCAATGTTCCTAAAAGCGGTAGAGGTGCATCCGCTGTCGTATCTCCGGTCGTCATTATTTTGCAATTCTTCAGCGGCGTCTTCTTTATTTTCACCAGTTTGCCACAATGGATGCAGCAAGTTGCGGCGCTATTTCCACTGAAATGGCTCACGCAAGGGATGCGCTCTGTCTTTCTCCCTGATTCATTTGCTGCTCGGGAAGTAGCAGGTACTTGGGAGACTTCTCGAACTTTTGCCATTATCGCTATCTGGTTAATAGTTGGCTTGATCTGGGCAATTCGAAGTTTTAAATGGGAACGTTCATGAAAAGAATTGCTCTCTTGGCATCACTGATGTTCCTCTTTTCATCTTCAGGCGCCGTTGCTGCCACTAAATCGGCGCAACCATCGCCAAAAGCGACCAGCAAGGCGACGGCTAAGGCAACTACTAAAGCAACTACTAAGGCAACTGCTAAAGCGACTACCAAAGCCACCTCGCAAGCTTCGGCAAAGCCAAGTACTTCTTCATCTGCAAAACCAAAGCCCAAACCCAAGCCAAAGCCCAAACCGCGTAAGAAAATTAAGTTAACGCCTTCTCCTAAGCCAGTCTGGCCTCCAAAAGGCTTTGCCAATGAGAGCGGAGTATTTGCGCGAGTGCCCACTAGTAAGGAATTGGTAGGAGTCTTGTCAGCAAAGAAAACTCTCTCCTCACAAGTTGAAGCATGTACAAAATTTGTATGCGGTGCGGTGCAAGTTGCTTCAGAAGCGGGCTGTCTGTGGTGGGAAGTTAATTCACGGGTATATGCACCCGATAAAAGCCCCATCGGCACGCTGCAAATAATCTCAGGAAGTAGCAAACCCAAAGAGATAAAGACGATACTTATAATTTCGCCAGAACCGCTTGAATCACTTGAATATATCTCCAATATTCAAGTCGTCTGCCATCAAGAAGAGAAGCCTGCAGAGTATCCATCAGTTACCTTTACCAAAGTTGATGCCTAATGCTAGGAGGAGTCAATAATCAACTTTTCTTCATGAGCCTTGCTGGATTTCCGGTTGTACTCTTTCTCATTTTTATTCTTAAGTGGGCCACAAAGCCGGGACGTTCTCTGATTGCTCGAAAAGCAGTCGCGGGAAATGTCGATGATTACGGGGTATTAGTTGCAGTTGCCAGCCCTAAGAATCATATTGAGGGCGAGCTTTTGCGGCAGAAATTATTGGCAGTGGGAATTAAAGCAACGCTCACACAAACTAAGGATGGCCCACGAATTTATGTATTTCCAGAGGAAGAGAGCGCCGCTAAAGCACACCTACGATCGCTTAGTTAGCGATTTGCTCCTGGCACCCAGAGTTGATCACCAATCTCTTTATTGGCATGACGGGCAAGCACAAAGAGAAGATCTGAACAACGGTTGAGATATTTAGCAGTCAATGGATTTACACCGGTTCCAAAGGCATGGATAGCAGCCCAGGTGCGTCGCTCTGCACGACGAACAACAG
>CAZGXO010000024.1:0-13953 GCA_964529875.1 uncultured Candidatus Planktophila sp.
TCCAATATCGCCTTCAATTGCCAGCAACGTCTATGTGTGCTTGATAGCGCCCGAGCGATACCGGTTATTAAATTAGTGACTTCACAACAAAACCCAGATGGAATTGCATCCGCCTGGGTCACTGTTGATAAAAATAAATATTTAGTTGCTGGTGTTAAAGGGCAACTATCAATGCTGCGCCCTTAACGAAGGCGCTTACTTGGCGTTACGACGTTGAATACGAGTCTTCTTCAGAAGCTTCTTATGCTTCTTCTTTGCCATCCGCTTGCGACGCTTCTTGACTACGGAACCCATACAACCCACTCTTTCTAGAAATGAACGTGGGCAAGGTTACCGCGTGCTTAGCCGAAATATCGAAACGGATTTATCGCTAGCCATGGCAAGGCCAATTACCCCTATTTCCCGTGAATAAGCGAGTGAAATTGGCGCTACGAGGTCGCTACTTCCATATCCGCCGCTGATTACTCCCTTTGCATCAAATGCAAGAATTAAAAGTGACGGGGTTGTTGGTTTCCATCCATTCAATCCTTTGATTGCGCTCTGAGAATTGATCGCTCCATATGTTGTATTTGGGGCAACTGCAACCACTGATTTCCCAAGAGATGGGACCCTGATAGTCCATGTTGGAGTGAATGTTGTATTGAATTTTGTGAAGGCACTCTCCATGATTTTCCCTGATTTAACAAATCCAGTAAGAGTGAGATTTGTATCTGCTGCAAGCCACGAGCGAGTTGCCTTCGGTGCAGAGCTTCTTACAACAGATGTAATTGCTCCTGATTTTCCTACCTTCATCAAAAATCCATCTTGGCTACCTACTAGTTTTTTCCCTGCCAACTTTTCAGTGCTTGAACCAAAGAGATTAATTGATCCGTCTGGCATCCGAAGAAGCGCATTTACTTGTGTCTTTTCTGTGCCCAGATAAATGATTTTTCCAAATTCACCAAGCAGCGATGCACTTAATAGAAATGGTCGTCCATTGAGCTGGCCCACAAGTGAGACACCAGAAGCATTTACTGAGACTGCATTGACGAGTCCCGGTGCAGTTTGCGAAGAAATATAAGTTGCCAGCAACTCTCCAAGCGGACTCAATTTCCATACCGTTAATTGAGTTAAATCTGGACGTATTTTGGCTACTGGCTCTTGAATGACTCCATCTGGATTTTCTACATTGCTTAAAGCGGTAGCCGTTTCAGCGGCAACTATTGGAGCAGAGGAGCCTGCCAACCAGATATTTCCCAGCGAATCTACGCTGGCGGCAGTGACAACTTCATCGCTTCCTGAATCAATAGTTCGAACCCACTGGGATCCGCCAGCGGCATCTATAGCGGTAACTACTGCATTGGCATTTGGTGAAGGTGTATTTGCAAAGGTAATGATGTTCTTTCCACTAAGAATCAAACCTTCTGCGTTATTTGCTGCCATGACAATCTCTATCTTCTTCACCTGGATATTTTTGGGAGCAGCAAAAGTGGGTTCAACCAAAAAAATGGTAACCAACCCGATAAGAAGCGCCTTCTTCATTATTCGGCGAGTTCTCCTGCTCTTCGTGCCGAAGCAGCCATAGCGCGAGCCACAATGTCAGAAATATCGGCTTCATCAAATACGGCAAGAGCTTCTGCTGTTGCCCCCTTAAGGCTCGTAACTTTTTCGCGTAATCGTGCGGGAGAATCGGTTGATTGATCAAGCAACATAGCTGCGCCAACAATTGTTTGTATCGTTAAAGTTGTTGCATCATCGTCGCTTAGACCAAGTTTTTTCGCGCCATCAATCATCGCTTCAACGAATCTAAAAAAATATGCTGGGCCAGAGCCACTCGTTCCGGTAAGAGCATTCTGTAAATCCTCTGGAATTTCTAGCGCCTTACCAGTTGCGCTCAGCAGTTTTTGGAGAAATTCTCGTTGCGCCTTGGTTACTCCCTCACTGAGTGAATATCCAGCCATCCCCTGACCAATGAGTGTTGGCGTATTGGGCATGACTCGTGCAATCGAGCCATGGCCACCTAAACCTTCTGAAATTCCAGCAATTGTCTTTCCGGCAAGAAGTGAGACAAGCAGAGTGTGCGATCTTAAATGGGGTTTTATCTGAGGGAGTAACTCCGCTAGCCCTTGTGGCTTTATCCCTAAAATCAAAACATCCGAAGTCGAAGTAGCGGTAGCTAAATCGCTAATGGAAACTGCATATTTCTTATGTAGCTCTTCTCCATGTTCTTTCCGTCTTACGACAACGTTAATTGATGTTGCTGGCACACCAGATCTCAGTAGAGCAGAAATAAATGCTTCTCCCATTGTGCCAGCACCAATAATGCCAACTAAAAAATCGTTATCGCGATTAGCCATAGCGAAAGAGTACGCGTAGGCTGTGAGGCTATGTCAGAGATAAAGCCAGGTTTCGCTCGTGACTGGGTCGAATTCACCGATCCAAGCGATGCAGAAGAAATCTTTAAGTGTGACTTGACCTGGCTCACATCCTATTGGACCTGCATTTATGGCGATGGTTGCCAAGGAGTATTTAAAGATCGTCCAAATGATGGTTGTTGCACAGAAGGTGCGATGTATTCAGATAAAGCTGATGAAGAACGTGTACTCAAGGCTGCAGAGATGCTCACGCCAGATATGTGGCAATTTTACCAAGAGGCGCGCCCCAAAAAACCTGGTGGAAAATTGCACATCACTGATCTTGATGAAGATAAAGAACGAAAAACACGAACAGTCGATAATTCGTGCATCTTCCTCAATCGAAAAGGTTACTCCGCTCCCGGATTTACTGGATCGTTTGGGTGCGCACTTCACCACTTAGCAATCAAAAAGAATCTTCATTTTGTAGATACCAAACCTGATGTCTGCTGGCAGTTGCCGATTCGCAGAAGTTTTGAAACTCGTGAAGTTGGCGAGCGCGAATATTCTGTAACTGTTATTGGAGAATACGAACGACTTGGTTGGGGCGATGGCGGCGAAGATTTTGATTGGTACTGCACAAGTAATACCGATGCACACATTGGAAATCAGCCGGTTTATCTTTCAAATAAGGCAGAGTTAGAAAAATTAATGGGAGCTGCCGCCTACAAAATTTTGGCTGACATTTGTGACCAGAGGATGGAAGGCATTCGCGCTGCCAATTCACGCTCACTTCCGCTCTTTGTCATCCAACATCCAGCTTCACTTGCAGCAGGCAAATAGTCGTAACTCTCCTCTAACCTACAGCCATGGCTAAGGTCGAGAAGGATCCATTCCGCTGCTTTGAGTGCGGTTGGACTTCGCAAAAATGGGTAGGGCGTTGTGGCGAATGTCAGGCATGGGGCACTGTTGAAGAACTTGCTGCTCCTAAAAAACTTTCGCTTGTTCCCGGAACCGTAACCTCAAAGGCGACACCTATCGCCGAAGTTGATTTAGCAGCAGCAAGTGCGCGCGCAACTGGCGTGAGCGAATTAGATCGCGTCTTAGGTGGTGGTCTCGTGCCGGGAGCTGCAATTCTCTTAGCCGGCGAACCCGGTGTTGGAAAATCAACTTTATTGCTCTCAGTAGCTGCGCAAACTGCATCTCAAGGAATCACTGCTCTCTATATCTCTGGTGAAGAATCTGCGCCACAAGTTCGACTTCGCGCAGAACGTATCAATGCAGTAGATCCCAAATTATTTTTAGCATCCGAAACTGATTTAGGCGCAGTCATTGCGCATATTGATGCGGTAAAACCTGAACTTCTCATTATTGATTCTGTACAAACTATTGGTTCAACAACTGCAGATGGCGCACCGGGTGGAGTCACTCAAGTTCGCGAAGTTGCGGGGGCGCTGATTCGAATCTGCAAGGAGCGCGATATCACTCTCCTGCTAGTCGGACACGTGACAAAAGATGGTTCCATTGCCGGACCACGTTTGCTCGAACATATCGTCGATGTTGTTCTGCAATTTGAAGGCGAACGTCACTCGCGTCTTCGTTTAATTCGCGCCATTAAGAATCGGTTTGGGGCAAGCGATGAAGTTGGTTGCTTTGATCTCAGTGATACCGGTATCGAGAGCGTGCTTGATCCCACAGGTCTTTTTACCTCTCGCCATACCGAACCAGTTCCAGGTACGTGTGTGACCGTCACACTTGAAGGTCGCCGGCCACTCCTTGCCGAAATCCAAGCGCTGGTAAGTGCAGGTCGAGAGAATGATTTTGGAAATGCCCGTCGCGTTACAAGCGGAATAGATTCTGCACGCACTTCCATGACACTTGCAGTCCTTGAACTCCGTGCACATATTCGAGTGGGTGGGCGAGATGTATACGCCGCAACTGTCGGTGGCATGAAAATGTCTGAGCCCGCTGCAGATTTAGCACTTGCTCTAGCAGTTGCATCTGCCGCCAAAGGTTTAGCCCTGCCAGCTGATCTTGTTGCAATTGGTGAAGTTGGACTAGCTGGTGAAATACGAAAAGTAAGTGGCGTACTTCGTCGATTACAAGAAGCTCATCGACTCGGCTTTAAACGTGCGCTCGTTCCCGCTGGTTCTGATGCAGTCATTGCCGGAATGGAGATTGTAGAAGTTTCACGGCTTGACCAAGCACTGGCGCGCGTCAAAATCAGCGGTGACTGATGTTTGAAAAAGAGATCATTAATTGGTTTAAAAAGAATAAGCGAGATTTGCCTTGGCGCAATACTGATGCATGGGGCGTGCTGGTCTCAGAATTTATGTTGCAACAGACTCCGGTCAATCGTGTGCAACCAGTGTACGAAGCCTGGATAAAGAAATGGCCAACAGCGGCTGCGCTCGCTCAAGCAAGTACTGCAGATGTCATCAAAGCATGGGGAAGACTTGGCTATCCCAGACGAGCGCTGCGCCTTCATGAATGTGCCAAAGTGATAACCAGCCAATACCACGGCCAGATTCCCCAAAGCGAAGTTCAATTACGAGCGCTACCCGGAATTGGTGAATACACAGCTGCTGCCATCATGGCATTTGCATTTTCACAACGTTCTCTTGTGCTTGATATCAATATTCGTAGGTTCTTTGCCAGATGTTTTGATGGGGTTGAATCACCTAAAGCCAGCGCCTCACAATCAGAAAAATCTCAATATGACGCGCTCATTCCAAAGAAGAATCCCCATGTATGGGCTGCTGCAACTATGGAATTAGGAGCAGTTATATGCACTTCGCAATCACCTAAATGTGGCATCTGTCCTGTGGCGAATTCGTGTAAGTGGCGTAGCTTGGATTATCCAAAATCAGATATTGTTAAAAGGCGGCAGAGCTGGCATGGCACAGATCGCCAATGCCGCGGCACTATTGTGCAAGCGCTTCGTGAAAATGAAATTCTTACCAAAAATCAAATTTCTCAACTCTGGGATGTGCCATCTCAGTTAGAGAAAGCGCTACTTACTCTTCTCGACGATGGATTAATTGAATTGCGTGGTAAAAATAAGTTCTCACTTCCTCGTTAGCAGGTTAGAGTAAGCAGTGTGAGCCAGCTTGCAGAACTTGAAAGATTACTTGGTGACGGTGCCACTTTAATTACCGACCCAGATATCACTCGCTCATATTCGCGCGATCAAGCGCCATTTGCAGAATCAGCACCACCAACGGCAGTGCTACTAGCTAAGAATGCAGAGCAGATCTCAATTGCTCTCAAATTTGCCCATGAGAAGAAAATTCCAGTAGTTACTCGTGGTGCTGGCAGCGGTTTAGCAGGAGGAGCGAACTCCACTGCAGATTCAATTGTGATATCTCTTGAAAAAATGAATCGAATAATCAATATTGATTCTGCAAATCTCATCGCCCGAGTTGAAGCGGGTGTGATTAATCTTGATTTAGATAATAAGGTGAAAGAGCTGGGCTTGGCATATCTGCCAGATCCTGCCAGCAGAGACTGGTCGACTTTGGGTGGAAATGCCGCCACCAACGCTGGTGGCATGTGCTGTGTTAAATATGGAGTTACTGCATCTCATGTGCGTGCCGCGCAAGTAGTGCTTGCTAATGGAGACATTATTGAATTAGGCAAGGCCACCAAGAAATCTGTCACTACATATGACTTGCTCCATCTTTTTATCGGGTCAGAAGGCACTCTCGGAATTATCACTGAATTAACGCTCAATCTCGTCGTTCGTCCGCAACCACCCGCAACCATGATTGCCACATTTTCATCGGTAACTGATGCAGCAAGCGCAGCTGCGCACCTGCTGAAATTTAAACCTGCAATGCTAGAAATCGTTGATCACACAACTCTCAAGGCGGTAGAAGCATGGCATCCACTTGGATTTGAAATTGCTGGTTCGGTATTGCTCATGCAGTTAGATGAGAACCATCACTTATGTGAAGAAGCGCTACAAGTGTGTAAGAAATTTAATCTAATTGATGGTGCTTATTCTGATGATCCGAAAGATTCGGCAGACTTAATACGTGTAAGAAAAATGGCATACCCAGCGCTAGAACGAATGGGTGCAACCCTGCTCGATGATGTGGCCCTTCCCATCAATAAGATCGCAGAGTTTGTGTCAAAGGTGGAGGCGCTAAGCGCTGCAAGCGGGCTCACCATCGGAATATTTGGCCATGCGGGTGATGGCAATATGCATCCCACGATCGTGCATGAACACGGAGATCACGCTGCGGCAGAACGAGCACAAAAAGTATTCGCAGAAATAGTTGCTATCGCTCAATCACTTGGAGGAACTGCAAGTGGCGAGCATGGAATTGGCTCAATCAAATCTGCAATGGTGCAAAATGAAGTTTCCCCAGAAGTTCTGCAATTGCAGCGAGCAATTAAGAAGGTTTTTGACCCACATTCAATACTTAACCCCGGAAAGAAATTTCCGCTTTAAAGCATTTGCCGAAAATTACTGAGCTGTTTCAGCTAAATCTTCTGGTGTATCAGGGGTAGAGACAACTGCTGAACCTTTAAAGGTAAAGGTGGCATCGGCTCCTTCTCCAGATGCATCAACGACCACGATCTCGCCGGATTTGAGTTCGCCGAAGAGAATGCGCTCTGAAAGAGCATCTTCAATTTCGCGCTGAATGACACGGCGCAATGGACGTGCACCAAGGAGTGGGTCGTAACCACGCGCTGCCAAGAGATCCTTAGCCGCTTGGGTAAGTTCGATTCCCATATCTTTTCCTTTGAGGCGCTCATCAAGGTTGGCAATCATCAGATCAACAATTTGGATGATCTGCTCCTTTGTGAGCTGGTGGAAGACAATGACATCATCGATACGGTTAAGGAATTCAGGGCGGAAGTGGTTCTTGAGCTCGTCTTGGACTTTGCCCTTCATGCGATCGTAATTTGTTAAATCATCATCAGCATTGGCAAAACCAAGTCCAAGAGATTTTGAAATATCACGGGTACCGAGATTAGTAGTCATGATGATGACAGTATTTTTGAAATCTACAGTGCGGCCCTGCGCATCGGTGAGGCGTCCATCTTCAAGCACTTGAAGAAGTGAGTTGAAGATATCTGGGTGCGCTTTTTCAATTTCATCAAAGAGAACAACTGAGAAAGGACGGCGACGTACTTTTTCAGTGAGCTGTCCACCTTCATCGTAACCAACATATCCTGGAGGTGAACCAAAGAGACGTGATGCAGTATGGCGCTCTGAATATTCAGACATATCAAGTTGAATCAACGCAGTCTCATCTCCAAAGAGGAATGAGGCAAGGGTGCGGGAAAGTTCAGTCTTACCGACTCCAGATGGGCCAGCAAAGATAAATGATCCGCCAGGACGCTTTGGATCTTTCAGTCCTGCGCGAGTGCGGCGAATGGCTTGTGAGAGAGCCTTGATAGCTTGATCTTGGCCGATGACGCGACGGTGAAGTTCTTCTTCCATGCGCAAGAGTCGGGCAGTCTCTTCTTCCGTTAATTTAAATACTGGAATACCAGTGGATGCAGAGAGAACTTGTGCAATGAGTTCTTCATCAACTTCGGTGACCTTATCTAGATCCGTTGATTTCCAATTCTTCTCTGCTTCTTGCTTCTCTTGAATAAGAGTCTTCTCTTTATCACGAAGCGCAGCTGCGCCTTCAAAATCTTGTGCATCAATTGCAGACTCTTTTGCCTTCCGAGCTTCTGCGATTTTCTCGTCGAACTCACGAAGTTCAGCAGGTGCAGTCATTCGCTTAATGCGAAGACGTGAACCGGCTTCATCAATCAAATCAATAGCTTTATCTGGAAGGAAGCGATCGGAGATATAGCGATCTGCCATATTGGCTGCTGCAGCAAGTGCGCCATCAGTAATGGAGACGCGGTGATGCGTTTCGTAGCGATCGCGAAGTCCTTTGAGAATTTCAATTGTGTGAGCAACAGAAGGCTCTTTTACTTGAATTGGCTGGAAACGACGCTCAAGAGCCGCATCCTTTTCGATGTGCTTGCGATATTCATCGAGGGTTGTAGCGCCAATTGTCTGGAGCTCACCTCGTGCCAGCATCGGTTTTAAAATACTGGCTGCATCGATTGCGCCTTCTGCTGCGCCGGCGCCAACTAATGTGTGAATCTCATCAATGAAAATAATTATGTCGCCACGAGTCTTGATTTCTTTCAAGACTTTCTTCAAGCGCTCTTCGAAATCTCCGCGATAACGTGAACCCGCAACGAGTGCGCCTAAATCAAGTGAATATAACTGCTTATCTTTCAGGGTCTCTGGAACATCATTTTTGGCAATTGCTTGCGCTAATCCCTCAACTACTGCGGTCTTTCCAACGCCTGGCTCGCCAATAAGAACTGGGTTGTTCTTGGTGCGACGAGAAAGAATCTGCATCACGCGTTCAATTTCTGTGTCGCGTCCAATGACAGGATCAAGTTTTCCTTCACGAGCTGCGGCAGTGAGATTGCGGCCAAATTGATCAAGAACTAATGAGGTTGAAGGAGTGCCTTCTGCCGGTCCTCCTTGAGTGACAGCCTCTTTACCTTGATAACCTGAGAGCAACTGAATTACTTGCTGGCGCACACGATTCAAATCTGCACCTAACTTAACAAGTACTTGTGCCGCAACACCTTCACCTTCGCGAATAAGTCCGAGCAGAATATGTTCGGTGCCAATGTAGTTATGTCCAAGTTGCAACGCTTCGCGAAGTGAAAGTTCGAGAACTTTCTTTGCGCGCGGTGTAAATGGAATATGTCCGCTTGGCGCTTGCTGACCTTGACCAATAATTTCTTCAACTTGGGCGCGAACACCTTCAAGTGAAATTCCGAGTGATTCCAAACCTTTTGCAGCAACGCCTTCGCCTTCGTGGATGAGGCCAAGCAGAATATGTTCGGTGCCGATGTAATTGTGATTGAGCATGCGTGCTTCTTCTTGAGCCAAGACCACAACGCGTCTTGCTCTATCGGTAAAGCGCTCAAACATTCTGGGCTCCTTCGTGCTGCTCTCTGTTCGGTAAGCCTATAACCCAGCAATGGGAAGGTGCGAGGTGAAAGGCAGGCGTGCCATACAACCCCAGATATGGGTCAGGTATTCCCGAGAACGCCCAAATACGGGGGTGGCCGGTCGCGAAATTTCGCTACAGGGTAAGAAGCATGCGGGTATTGCCGAGGGTATTGGGCTTGACCGATTCAAGATCAAGAAATTCAGCAGTACCTGCATCGTATGAGCGCAGAAGCTCTTGATAGACATCGGCAGCCACTGGAGTTCCTTCAATCTCTGTAAATCCATGTTTACCAAAGAATTCAGTTTGAAAAGTTAGACAAAATATTCGCGAGACTCCAATAATTCGGGCACGATCGATGATCTTCTGCAGAATTTGATGTCCGATTCCTTGACGATGCAGCTCTTTTTTTACAGCAACTGTACGAACTTCTGCTAAATCTTCCCAAAGAATATGGAGAGCTCCACAACCAACTATTTTTCCATCAAGTTCTGCAACAGTAAATTCTTGGACGCTTTCAAATAAAGTTACAGTCTCTTTAGCCAGCATTTGGCCAGGGGCGGCATATGCATCAACTAATTCTCGTATGGCCTTCACATCAGAAGTTTTAGCAGGACGAATAAGAACCATTATTAATCAGTCTCAGGTTTAACGAGCGGGAAGAGAATTGTTTCGCGAATTCCAAGGCCAGTAAGCGCCATCAACAAGCGATCAACGCCCATACCCATGCCACCCATTGGAGGCATGCCAAATTCCATGGCGCGTAAGAAATCTTCATCAACTTGCATCGCCTCTAAATCACCTTTTGCACCGAGTTGTGCTTGCTCAACAAGGCGATCACGTTGAATAACAGGATCAATTAATTCTGAATATCCAGTTGCTAATTCAAAGCCATCAACGTAGAGATCCCATTTTTCGGCAACCCCCGGAATCTCTCGATGTGCTCGCACGAGTGGCGAAGTATCAACTGGGAATCCCATGACAAATGTGGGTTCAACTAATTTATCGAGCGCTACATGCTCAAATATCTCTTCTGCTAATTTGCCGGTAATCCACTTTGGGTCAATTTTCATGCCTAATTTAGTGGCAATCTTCTTTAAATCTTCGATAGGGGTGAGCGCAGTAATTTTCTCGCCGACTCCTTCGGAAATTGCATCGTAGAGAGAAATCTCTTTCCAGCTCCCGCCTAAATTAAATTGACGTCCATCATGGTGAGTCACAATATGAGAGCCAGCAACTGCAAGTGCGGCATTTTGAATGAGTGAGCGAGTTAAATCTGCAATGCTGCGCCAATCACCGTATGCCATATACGACTCAATCATGGCGAACTCTGGCGAGTGCGAAGAATCGGCACCTTCGTTGCGGAAATTGCGATTGATTTCAAAGACGCGCTCTATTCCACCTACGACGCATCGTTTCAGGAAGAGTTCTGGTGCGATACGCATATATAAATCCATGTCATATGCATTGCTATAGGTTTTAAAGGGACGAGCTGCTGCCCCACCATGCATCACTTGCAACATAGGAGTTTCGACTTCAATAAAGTCTTGGCTATTAAAAGTATCGCGCAACGAACGCATCACCTTAGGTCTCATGCGTGCTGCAGTTCGTGCTTCTTCGCGAACAATCAAATCCACGTAGCGCATTCTTACTCGCGTCTCTTCCGACATCGGTTTATGATCATTGGGAAGCGGACGAAGAGATTTCGCTGCAATTGTCCATGAATGAGCCAAAATTGAGAGTTCGCCACGTTTTGATGTGATGATCTCGCCGGTAATTGACACGATGTCACCTAAATCAATATCTGATTTCCATGCAGCAAGTGAATCTTCGCCAACTTTGTCGAGTGAGAGCATGGCCTGTAACTCAGTGCCATCGCCTTCACGTAAAGTAGCGAAACAGAGTTTTCCTGTATCGCGCTTAAAAATAATGCGCCCCGTCAAACTTTCAATATCTCCAGTTGCCACATCAATGGCAAGATCTACATACTTGGCGCGAATTTCTTTTAGCGATTGAGTGCGAGCCACAGCAACGGGATAGGGCTCAATTCCGCGCTCAATAAGATGCGCCCGCTTCTCACGACGAATCCGAAGCTGCTCTGGTAGGTCATCTTCTGGCGTAGTCGAGTTATCAGCGCTCATAGTGGCAGGAGTCTACCGCTGCGCCACTAATTGATGTTCTTTTCGTGAATTAAACGAAGTCCAATCAGGGTTAGATCTGGCTCATGTTCGTCAATTGTTTCTGCGACACCAATGATCAATGGGGCTAATCCACCTGTCGCAATCACGGTTGGAGTTCCTTCGTAAGTCTTAGCTAATTCATCACAAATTCGTTCCACAAGTCCATCTACTTGTCCTGCAAAACCAAAGATAGTTCCAGATTGCAGCGCTTCTACAGTATTTTTTCCAATAACGCTCTTTGGACGAATTAACTCCACCTTACGAAGTTGTGCTGCGCGTGCTGCAAGTGCATCTACCGAAATTTCGATTCCGGGAGCCAAAGCACCGCCGAGGAATTCTCCTTTAGGTGAAACCACATCTAAATTAGTAGACGTTCCGAAATCTACGACGATTGCAGGTCCACCAAAGAGAGTGTGCGCCGCCAATGTATTGACAATGCGATCAGCGCCAATTTCTTTCGGATTATCTACAAGCAGCTGTACTCCTGTCTTGGTACCTGGTTCAACGATGGTTGTTGGCACATCGTGGAAATAGTTATCAATCATGGTTCGTAGCTCGCGGAGAGTTGCTGGAACTGTGGAGCAGACAGATAAACCAGTGATTGCATATCCACTTGTAAGTGCACTGTATTGCAACCACAACTCATCTGCCGTAGTACGCGGATCAGTTTTGACTCGCCAGGATTTGACCAAATCTTTCTTCTCAAAAATTCCAAGAACGGTATTGGTATTTCCTACGTCAATTGTCAACAACATGATTACTCCGATCTCATATCTAAACCAATATCTAATACGGGTGCACTATGAGTAAGCGCACCAATAGCTAAATAGTTAACGCCAGAAAGGGCATACTCTCGAGCGTTGCTCATTGAAATTCCACCGGAGGCTTCAAGTTCAAAAGCTCCCCCCACAATTGAGACAGCCTCGGCGCATTGTGCCGGGCTCATATTGTCGAGCAGAACCAAATCTGGATTTAACGGCAACAATTCATGCAACTGTTGCAAAGTATCTACCTCAATCTCAATCTTCGAATTAGGAAATTCGGCACGTACTTTCTTAAATGCAAGTGCCACTCCGCCAGCAGCTGCGATGTGATTATCTTTAATGAGCGCAGCATCACTGAGTGACATACGATGATTCGTTGCACCACCCATTCGGACTGCATACTTCTCTAATTCGCGATATCCGGGAGTGGTTTTACGGGTGTCACGGATAATGCAATGTGTGCCGGCAACAGCCTCCACCCATTGATGTGCGAGTGTTGCAATTCCACTTAAATGTCCAAGGAAATTGAGTGCAGTGCGCTCTGCCTGCAAAATCGCGCGAGTTGATCCACTTACAGTCAGAAGTGTCGATCCTGCTTGAATAAAATCCCCATCTTTGGCAACAACGCTAATTTCTGAGAGTTTGACTTGATGTAGCACTTCTATTGCCATATCAATTCCGGCTACAACTCCAGGCTTACGAGCTACAAAATCCGCAGTTGAGGTTGCAGATTCAGAAATAGTCGCAAGTGAAGTGATATCACTTCCGCCTTGTAAATCCTCAGCGAGCGCCTTTGTCACTAAATCACGATCTATCATGGTTTTCCAACCTCCTGATAACCGCTCGTCCAATATCCGCTCTGATCTAATTGCTGCACAATACGCTTCTTCCACACATCACTTGTAGCTGGAAAATCTTCTCGCCAATGTGAACCGCGGGTTTCTTGTCGTATGAGTGCTGCTTTCACAATTGCCTGCGCCAGCTGAAATAAATTTGTTGTTTCCCACGCCTCTACACAAGGTTCTTGGCTCGAGCGCGACTCAATCCGAGTGAGGTCAGAACTCGTTTTGAGCAAAGAATCTGAAGAACGTAAAACTCCTGCTCCTTGGCTCATACTTATTTGAATCTCATGGCGGACTTTCGGATCAAGCAACAAGGTTGGTGAAATATTCGATACTGGCTCTGTTTTTTCAGGTAAATGTGCAGAGATATCTGCCGCAATCCGTGCGCTAAAAACCAAACCTTCCAGCAGAGAATTTGACGCTAGACGGTTAGCTCCATGAACGCCAGAACATGCCGTTTCTCCGCATGCATAGAGCCCAGCAACACTTGTACGTCCATTGAGATCAACCCGAACTCCACCTGATGCATAGTGCGAAGCAGGAGCAACTGGGATAAGAGATTGCAGGGGATCTATTCCATGAGAGATACAGGATTGATAAATAGTGGGAAAGCGCTCTTTAAATCCTGCTAAATGTCGCACATCTAGCCAGACATGTTGTGTCTTCTCTTCATTCATCATTCTCATAATGGAGATTGCCACTACATCTCGGGGTGCAAGTTCTGCTAAAGGGTGAAGCCCTTGCATAAATCGTTCACCTTTTTGATTGAGCAAATATGCTCCTTCACCACGGACTGCTTCGCTAATAAGCGGTTGTTGACCTTCAGAATTTTCACCAAGCCATAA
>CAZGXO010000025.1:0-9033 GCA_964529875.1 uncultured Candidatus Planktophila sp.
TTTATCGCTCAATTTCTCAATTCTCATCCGCTCAGGTAGCCTTAGCCCCAGACCAGTAGCCTCGGCTGCTGCAAGAGGAGCTCACCGCTCCCACCTCTACTGCTTCGGCGGATTGGTTTGTCGGTAAGAAAGCTCAGCACGAGTGATCTTCCTATGCGGTGCGCGATTGATGCGGCGACTTGGATACTCAAGTTAAAACGAAACCGAACATAGGAGTAGAAATCACAACAGAACCACGCATTAATGACCGTATCCGCACACCCCAAATTCGTCTCATCAATTACACAGGTGAACAAATTGGAGTTGTTGATATAGAAGCAGCGCTAGCAATGGCAGATGAAATCGGTCTTGATCTCGTAGAGATTGCCCCCGATGCAAATCCACCAGTGTGCAAGATTATGGATTTCGGAAAGTACAAGTACGAAATCGCACAGAAAGCTCGCGAAGCTCGTCAGAACCAGACCCACATTGTGGTGAAGGAAGTGCGACTCACACCGAAGATCGAAACTCACGATTATGAGACCAAGCGCTCAGCAGTCGAGAAATTCCTCAAAGGTGGCGACAAGGTCAAGGTGACGATGAAATTCCGTGGCCGCGAACAAACGCGACCAGAGTTAGGTTTCAAGCTCTTGCAGCGTCTTGCAGAAGATGTGAAGGAGATTGCTTTCGTTGAGTTCGCCCCTAAACAAGAGGGTCGAAATATGACGATGGTGCTTGGCCCAGTTAAAAAGAAGACTGAGGCGGTAGCAGAGCAAAAGGCGGCGCGAGCAGCCAAGGAGAAGGCGGCAGCGAAAGCAGCCGAGTAAGAGAAGTTTTAGCAGAAGAGATTGACGCAACGACGAGGTAACAGGAGAAGAAAATGCCAAAGATGAAGACACATAGTGGCGCGAAGAAGACATTTCGCGTTACTGGTTCCGGAAAGATCATGCATGAGCGTGCTGGAAAGCGCCACTTGCTCGAGCACAAATCATCACGTGTTACACGTCGTCTGAGCCAAGAGTCATCAGCAAAATCAACCGTCACCATGACAGCCAAGCGCATGCTTGGTTTGAAGTAAGGGAGCGTGGCTAAATGAGAGTAAAACGCGGAGTTCACGCAGCTAAGAAGCGTCGCACCACTCTAGAACGCGCCAGCGGATATCGCGGGCAACGCTCACGTCTTTTTACAAAGGCAAAAGAGCAAGTTACTCACTCAATGGTTTATGCCTTTAATGATCGTAAAGATAAGAAAGGCGATTTCCGCCAGCTTTGGATTCAAAGAATCAATGCTGCAGCACGTGAGAACGGCATGACATATAACCGTTTCATTCAGGGGCTAAAAGCATCCGGACTTGAAATTGATCGTCGCGTGTTATCAGATATCGCCACCAACGATCCAGCCGCTTTCAAAGCTTTGGTTGACGTAGCTCGCAAGAACCTTGCTACTGCGTAAATCGTAAGTACAGAAGGAACGGCCAATGATTGAGAGCCTTCACTCGCCCCATATTGCGCGAGTGAAGGCTCTTATTGGTTCTAAGGGGGCGAAAGAGCGCCACGAGCAAGGCCTCTTTGTTGCAGAAGGAATCCAATGTGCGCGGGAAGCGCTGCATAACAATCGTGGCCCAGAAATCAAAACAATCTACGCTACCGAAAACGGCTTATCTAAATTAGCAGATTATGACTTTGCAGCTTTTGAAGTGATCGAAGTGAGTGAAGCCGTCATGAAAGCGATGTCAGATACGGTGACCCCGCAAGGTGTCGTTACGGTCTGTTACAAACCGGAGCTCACTCTTACTGATCTGCCAGAGTTAAAGATTCCTGTAATCGTCTACCTGCATCAGATTCAAGATCCGGGAAATGCTGGAACAATTCTGCGGACAGCTGATGCCATGGGGGTCAGCGCAGTGATCACTTCTCCAGAATCAGTCGATATGTATTCACCCAAGGTTGTTCGTGCTACTGCTGGATCGCTCTGGAATATTCCAGTAGTTGAAGGTGTATTACTTCGTGATCTGACCGCAAAATTTTCATCTGCTCATAAGTATCTTCTCTCTTCGCATGCCACGAAGAGAATTGATGAGATATCAATTGATGGGGGAGCAATCGCAATATTTGGCAATGAAGCTCGTGGGGTAAGTGCCGCTGAACTTGGTGAAGCAGTAACTGAAATAACCATACCCATGAACGGACGTGCGGAGAGTCTCAATCTCTCCGCAGCGGCGGCAATCACAATCTTCACGCTTTCTACGAAGGTGGCGGGTTAGACTACCCGCCATGAATCCTGCAGATATTGCATCGTGGGTCAAAGATGCAGCAACTGCTTTTTCTGCAGCAAAAGATCTCGAACAGTTAAAGGTGGCTCGCCTTGCCCACCTTGGAGATAAAGCTCCTATCTCACTTGCCAGTAGGTCTCTTGGTTCACTCGCTCCTGACGAAAAAGCTTCTGCTGGCAAATTAATTGGCGATGCCAAGGCCTCCATCAATTCTGATTTAGCAAAGGCGACAGCTCGTTTGGAGGCAGAGCGGGATGCCAAAGTTTTAGCGGAGGAAGTCGTTGATATCACGCTTCCTGTGCAAAGAGCGCACCGCGGTGGCCTGCACCCGATTTCAATTATCAAAAATGAGATATCTGATTTCTTTATCGAACAGGGTTATTCGGTGGAAGAGGGGCCCGAACTTGAATCTGGATGGCTTAATTTCGATGCTCTCAACATTCCAGCAGATCATCCAGCGCGCACGATGCAGGACACCTTTTTCATCGAACCACTTGAATCAGGAATGGTGCTTCGTACGCAGACATCTCCGGTTCAAATTCGTACCATGCTCACGCAGAAACCTCCGATTTATGTCATTTCACCAGGTCGCACTTTCCGCGCTGATGAATTAGATGCAACGCACAGCCCTGTCTTCCATCAAGTCGAAGGTCTAGTCATAGATAAAGATATTTCGATGGCCCATCTCAAGGGAACGCTCGACAATTTTGCTCGTCATATGTTCGGTTCAGAAGTGCGCACTCGTCTTCGCCCATCTTTCTTTCCATTTACTGAGCCCAGTGCTGAAGTGGATATTTTCTTTAATAATCGCTGGATTGAATGGGGCGGATGCGGCATGGTCAATCCGAAAGTTCTCGCTACCTGCGGCATTGATACCGACATCTATTCAGGTTTTGCCTTCGGCATGGGGCTAGAACGAACTTTAATGGTGCGTCATGGCATCACTGATATGCATGACATCGTCGAAGGCGATCTGCGGTTTACCCGTCAATTCGGAATGGGGCTCTAGATGCGCGCTCCGTTATCGTGGCTACGCGAATTCGTAGCAATTCCACCCACACTTACTCCCCAAGAAATCTCTGATGCGCTGATTCGAGTTGGTTTTGAGGTTGAGGAGATCATTGAGCAAGGCCGAGATCTCACTGGCCCGATTGTTTTTGGAGAAGTACTGAGTATCGAAGAGATTACTGGCCAGAAAAAACCGATTCGATATGTGGGACTCAATTGCGGTGAATCCCAAACTCGTTTTGTGATTTGTGGTGCAACCAATTTCGCGGTTGGAGATTGCGTAGTCGTTGCCCTTCCAGGTTCGATCTTGCCAGGCAATTTTGCAATATCTGCGCGCGAAACCTATGGAAAAACTTCGAATGGCATGATCTGCTCGGCTCGGGAATTAGGTCTTGGCGAAGACCACAGCGGCATCATGACCTTCGCTCCATCTACCGTTGACGTTGGCGCAGATGCCATCGCTAAATTGCAGATAGAAGATGTGATCTTCGATATTGCAGTAAACCCTGATCGTGGCTACGCCCTGAGCATTCGTGGAATTGCGAGAGAGATTGCAAGTGCGCTCTCGCTACCGTTTACCGATCCCGTTGATGCACTACGTGGCTTAAAGTTTCCGGAAACCGGTAAAGGCGTTACTGCAAAGATTGCCGACACAGCTACTGCATCAGTCTTCTACCTGCGCACGCTCTCTCACTTTGATTCATCGGCAACCACTCCACTATGGATGCGCCGACGAATCGAAAAAATGGGGATGCGCTCCATTTCTCTCGTTGTGGATGTCACCAATTATGTGATGTTGGAATTAGGCCAACCTTTACATGCGTTTGATAAAGCTAAAATTAAAGGTGGATTAACTATCAAGCGGGCGGGGAAGGCGCAGCCTTTTATTACTCTTGATGGACAAACGCGCAACCTAGATCCTGAAGATTTGATGGTATGTGATGATGAACAACCACTTGCTTTAGCAGGCACTATGGGGGGCGCGTACTCAGAGATTTCAGAGACAACGACAGATATCGCACTTGAAGCTGTGCGCTTTGATCCGGTATGTGTGGCGCGAAATTCAAGGCGCCATAAGTTGTCATCTGAAGCTTCTCGCCGTTTAGAACGCGGCGTAGACCCCTCACTTGCAGAGTTCGCATCTGCACGTTTTGTGCAATTACTAACAGAGCACAGTCCAGCCCAGCATGTGGCAACTGTTGTAGATGGCACGCCACGATTCGCTCCAACTCTGACGCTCGATCCGGCATATATTTCGCGGACTCTTGGAATTGAGATAACGCCAGCGAAAGTTGCAGAGCTTTTGCGCAAAGTTGGATGTGACGTTAACGAGAAATCGGCTGACGTGAAAAAGTTAGTGGTGGATCCACCTGCCTGGCGCTCGGATCTACTTGCGCCTGCTGATTGTGCAGAAGAGGTAGCGCGCATGGTCGGCTATGACGCGATTCCCTCCATTTTGCCGCCGCGACCTAAGCACGCCAGCCTCACGCCACGGCAGCGTCGCCAGAGAGCTATCGCCACTATGTTAGCCAGTAGGGGATTAGCAGAAGTCCAAACATTTCCTTTCACGAGCCAAGAGACCATCGACTTTATGGGTTTTGTCGGTGAACGTGCTGCTACATACCGAATCGCAAATCCAATGTCAGAGGAAAATCCCTTGATGCGCGTGCATCTAGTACCTGGATTGATTGAAGTTGCGCGTCGTAATATCAGTCGCGGCGCTAAAGATTTCGCAATTTTTGAAATGGGTTCAATCTTTAGAAGTTCGCAAAAACTGGTTCCCGCAATATCTCCACAAACCGGTAGCCGTCCTTCGGATGCACTCATCCAAGAAATTTTCACGAGTGTCCCACCTCAGGCGCTTCATGTTGCCGGTCTTTTGGTTGGTAAATCTGAGAATGAAGATTGGCAGGGAAAGGCACGTGCTTACACATGGCAAGATGCAATAGCTTTTGCGCAAGACATCGTAGAGATGTGCAATCTACCTTTTACGGTCAAGCGTTCAGATTTTGCTCCGTGGCATCCTGGAAGATGTGCCGAAATTATTGTTGATGGAAAGGCAGTTGCACACGCTGGCGAGATTCATCCGCGAATTCTCGCTAAGTACGGATTGCCAGAGAGATCAGTGGCTTTCGCGGTGGGATTGAGTGCGCTTCCAGATTCGCCAATCGTAAAACCACAATCAGTGGGAACGATGCCAGCAGCTGTCCAAGATATTGCGTTGATCGTCGATGCTGGGGTATCTGCAGATTCGGTGATGCAGGCGCTGCGATCAGGTGCGGGTGAGTTACTCGAAGATATTTCACTCTTTGATCGCTACGACAAGGTTGGGGATGGAAAGGTTTCTCTCGCTTTTACCCTCTCTTTTAGGGCAGCAGATCGCACCCTCACCGGTGAAGAAGTTGCGACTATGCGTGAATCAGCGGTGAATGCCGCAGTAAAAGCCACGGGAGCTGTACTTCGGTCTGTATAAATATGCATAATGATGCATAACTATGCTATGCTGAGTGAATGAAGATCGGGGTAGTAGGAGCTAGCGGCTATGCCGGAGGTGAGCTCTTGCGTCTGCTTGAGCGCCACCCACATTTCACCATCCATGCAATATCTGCACACAGCCAGGCTGGTGAACTCATTACTTCAGTACACCCACATCTTCAATCATTTGGAGATCGTCTCTTTTCAGAGTTCCCGGCGGCAGAATTTCAAGAGTGCGAACTTATTTTTCTCGCTCTTCCTCACGGTGAATCAGCGAAAGCGATTGCGCAGTTGCCAGCACATAGCAAGGTCGTCGATTTAGGTGCTGATTACAGATTGCAGAGCGAAACTGCATGGCAGAAATATTATGGCGGAGTTCATGCTGGAACTTGGACATATGGACTTGCTGATATTCCTTCTTTTGCTGCAGAGATAAAGGAAGCTCAGCGAGTAGCTAATCCGGGTTGCTACGCCACTGCCATTGCACTCGGTACCGCTCCAGCAGCATCTTTTGCAGATCTCAGTGATGTCGTAGTTGTTGCTGCTTCTGGAACAACAGGAGCCGGTAGAACAGCCAAGATTAATCTGATTGCCAGTGAAGTAGCTGGATCGCTTTCTTCATATAAATTTGGGGGAGTTCATCAACATACCCCGGAGATTGAACAAGCATTGACAAAAATTTCTGGAGTTGAAACGACCCTCTCTTTCACACCGATTTTGGCTCCTATGCCAAGAGGCATATTGGCAACAATTACTGTAAAGCTCAGTCAAGATATTGACACCACCACAGCCCATGCCTTGTATAAGAAATACTTTGCGGAATCGGAATTTGTGAGCATTTTGCCTCTCGGGGAATTACCTAAGACGGCAGCTCTTACAGGATCAAATATGGTTCATATGCAAGTTGCAGTGGATGAACATGCACATAGACTCGTTATTTCCTGCGCAATTGATAATTTGGGTAAAGGCGCAGCTGGGCAAGCGGTGCAGAATGCCAATCTCATGTGCGGTTTTGCTCCGACTACGGGTTTAATGTCGTCAGGCCTTGGCGTATGAAGACTTTACCGAAGGGATTTCGTGCAGGTGCTGTAGCTGCTGGCCTTAAATCCAATGGAAATTTAGATCTAACGATTATTGAAAATTCTGGACCCCATTTTCAAGCTGCAGCAGTGTTTACCAGCAATCAAGTAGTTGCAGCGCCTGTGATCTGGTCGCGTGAAGTGATGAAGGGACAACAGGTCCGAGCAGTAGTGCTCAATTCAGGGGGAGCTAATGCGTGCACCGGACCGCAAGGTTTTGCGGACACGCATCACACCGCTGAAAAAGTAGCGCAACTGCTTGAAGTATCCGCGAGTGAAATTGTGGTCTGTTCAACGGGGTTAATTGGCGAATTACTTCCGATGCCGAAAATAGTTGCCGGCTTAGAAGAGATATCGAAGAAGATGTCACAAGAATCCTTACTGGATGCAGCTGCCGCAATTATGACAACTGATAGCGTCTCAAAGATTTCTGTGGCGCAGATGAATGGTGCGCACTGTGCAGGAATTGCAAAAGGCGCTGGAATGTTGGCTCCCGCTTTAGCGACGATGCTCTCTGTTGTGATGACTGATGCGATACTTCCGGCTCATGTGCAAGAAATCTTTACACGAGTCACAGACCGCACCTTTAACCGGATTGATTCTGATGGTTGCACTTCCACGAATGACACAGTGCTGCTGATGGCAAGCGGAGCTAGTGGCGTCATCCTTTCGGATGCTGAATGCGAATCAATGCTCACCGAAGTGTGCACATCCTTAGCCCGACAACTCATTGATGATGCAGAAGGTTCCACTAAATCTGTTGAGATTCACGTCAAGGGCGCTCGAACTGAAAGTGATGCTGTGGAAGTTGCACGTGCATGCGCGCGAAACAATCTCCTGAAATGTGCGATTTTTGGTGGCGATCCCAATTGGGGGAGAGTTCTGGCAGCGGTCGGAACTGCCCAAGCGTTCATGGATCCGCTCACGATCGATGTCGTCTTAAATGGAGTGCACGTTGCCAAGAATTCTGCACCATTTGAGGATAAGAATTTGGTCTCCTTTGAGGGGAGAGTTGTCACGCTCGAAATAGATCTACATGTTGGAGATCAGAGTGCGACGGTAGTAACGAATGATCTCTCCCATGAATATGTGCACGAGAATTCGGCCTACTCGACATGATCGTTATTAAATTTGGCGGACATGCCATGAACGATGAGCATGGTGAATTTGCTCAATCAATTGCGCGTGCAATCAAACAAGGCGTGCAGCCAGTGATCGTGCATGGTGGAGGACCACAGATTGCCTCGGCATTAGCTGCGGCAGATATCAAGAGCCATTTCATTGGTGGTTTCAGAGTGACGACCCCCGAAATTTTTGAGGTTGTAGAGCAAGTTCTTGTGCACGAAGTTGGACCTGCAGTTGCGAAATCGCTGAATGAACATGGGGTACCAGCAAGAGCTATCTCCGGACGCCATAAAAATACCCTGGTTGCCAAAGTGTTGGATCATCTCGTAGATGGCACGTCCGCTGACCTTGGCTTAGTTGGCGAAGTTATCTCCGTACAGACAGAACACATGAGAGAGTGCGTTGCAGATGGAGTTGTTCCAGTGATTGCTCCAGTTGCGCACAATCAAAGCAACGATGGCGGTCTCAATGTGAATGCTGATTTAGCAGCCGCTGCGATTGCGGGAGCCCTTGATGCAGATTGGCTAATTATCATGACTGATGTAGCGGGCATTTATCGGAATTGGCCAGATGCAGATTCACTCATAACAGATATCAGCGCCACCGATTTGGAATCGATCAAGGGGACATTTGCAGAAGGAATGGCTCCTAAAGTGCAAGCCTGTCTAGATGCAATTGCGGCAGGTGCACAAGCAGTTCGGATTATTGATGGAACTGATCCGGCCGCTTTGGAAAGCGCTCTTCTTGGAGTTGGTGGAACGTTGGTGATGGCATGAAAAAATGGGATCAGTATCTACAAGCAAATTATGGAACACCGACTATTGAATTGGTCTCAGGTCGTGGATCTCTTGTGCAGGATAGGCAAGGAAATAAGTACATTGATTTCTTAGCGGGGATTGCCACCAACATTCTTGGCCATGCTCACCCAGCAATTGTGAAAGCAATAACAAAGCAAGCAGGTCAATTAAGCCATGTAAGTAATTTTTATGCGCATCCGAATGTCTTGGAATTAGCGGCGCTCTTGCAAAAAATGACAGGTGAAAAATCTGCCAGAGTGTTTTTCTGCAATTCTGGAGCGGAAGCAAATGAAGCTGC
>CAZGXO010000025.1:9133-13783 GCA_964529875.1 uncultured Candidatus Planktophila sp.
AAAAATCTGCCAGAGTGTTTTTCTGCAATTCTGGAGCGGAAGCAAATGAAGCTGCCCTGAAATTATCACGTAAAACTGGTAGAACCAGAATTGTTGCCACCCAAGAAGCTTTTCATGGTCGCACGATGGGCGCTCTTTCATTGACTGGCCAACCAAGCAAACGTGACCCCTTTAAACCGCTGATAAAAGGCATCACACATATTCCGTTTGGAGATTCCAAAGCTGCAAAGCGAGCGATATCCAGAAAAACTGCGATGGTCATCGTTGAACCCATTATGGGAGAAGCAGGGGTACTAGTACCGCCAACTGATTACTTGAAGAATTTACGAGATTATTGTGATGCAACAGGTGCGCTCCTTGTCTTTGATTGTGTGCAAACTGGCATGGGAAGAACTGGGGACTGGTTTGGCTATGAGTACGCAGGAATAAAGCCCGATGTAATCACTCTAGCCAAAGGGTTAGGTGGCGGACTTCCATTAGGAGCGATGATTGCATTGGGATCTGCAGCGAACCTATTTAAGCCTGGAGATCACGGCTCAACATTTGGTGGCAATCCAATTGCTACCGCAGCTGCAATTGCATCGATTAAGGCTATTGAAAAAGAGAGAATTTTCTTAAACGTTGCCAAAGTCGGTGAATTTTTACGGAGTGAAATTGCACTTATTCCTGGGGTCATTGAAGTACGCGGTGCGGGACTTCTGATTGGGGTTACCTTAGATGCAGCTATAGCCAAGAAAGTTGCCAAGAAATGTGAAGAGTTAGGTTTATTACTGAACGCGCCAAGTGATTCCTATCTACGTATTGCCCCAGCTCTCAATATTCCGCTTCGTCAGGCTGAACAAGGTGTAAAGATTTTGCAACAAGCGATTGCGAGGGTACGCGATGTCTAGCGTCAGTGCGCGCCGCGCTAAAGCTATAGCTCTCATCAAATCTGGAGTAATCCATTCGCAATCTGATTTGGTGAAAGCGCTGAAAAAATCTGGATTTGATGTCACTCAAGCGACCGCAAGCCGTGATCTCGAAGAAATTGGCGCAGTTCGCGGTCGAAATGCAGCAGGAGAGTCGGTCTATCAGATCTCAAGCAGCGATGATGATTCCATGGCACGCGCCCTTCCCATGCCGGCAGATTTGATTCTCTCAGTTGAAGCAAGTGGAAATTTGGCGGTCGTGCGCACTCCACCTGGTGGGGCGCAACTTTTAGCGAGCGCTCTAGATCATGCAGGCAATAAGAACATTATCGGCACAATTGCGGGAGACGACACGGTGCTCGTGGTGTCGGCAAAAGCAACAGGTGGAGGCGAACTCGCGAAAGAATTACGGGTCTTTGGTGGTTTAGAGAGAAAAGCCTCCAAGAGAAAGAGAGCAGAGTGATGGCGCTGTGGGGTGGCAGATTTTCAGATGCACCGGCGGATGCAGTATTTGCGCTCTCGCGCAGTGTTCATTTTGATTGGCGCTTAGCTCCTTATGATCTTCGGTCATCGCATGCACATCTGAATGTTTTGGAGAAAAGTGGAATTCTTAGCGGTGAGATAAGCACATCTATCCGCACTGCATTACGCGAATTGCAGGAAGAAGTTTCGGCAGGAAAATTTCTTCCGCTACCTGGCGATGAAGATGTTCATAGCGCACTAGAACGCGGTCTCACCGAAAAACTGGGTGAGATTGGTGGATCACTTCGGGCTGGTCGATCGCGTAACGATCAAGTGGCTACTGACCTCAAACTCTTTGCCATTGATCACATGTTGGAGGTCGCAAGGCAGATTTCGCTCTTGCAAGTCGAACTGATAGCAAAGGCGAAAGAATATGCAGATGCGCCGGCTCCTGGTTTTACCCATATGCAGCATGCCCAACCTGTCCTCTTTGGCCATGAAGTTGCAAAGCATGCACACGCTTTTGCGCGAGATATTGATCGCATCGTTGACTGGTTAGATCGCACATCTGTGAGCCCGCTCGGCTCTGGAGCGCTCTCTGGCTCATCGCTGCCGCTTTCACCTGAAAGCACTGCAACTGAATTAGGTTTTGCGAAAAGCGCAGCAAATTCCATTGATGCTGTCTCAGATCGCGATTTTGTTGCAGAAGCGCTCTTTATTCTCTCGATGATTGGGATCCATCTCTCGCGAATTGGCGAAGAATGGTGCATCTTTGCAACCTCTGAATTTGGTTGGGCGCGCGTTGCTGATGCGTACTCAACAGGTTCTTCCATCATGCCGCAGAAGAAAAATCCCGACATGGCGGAATTAGCGCGTGGCAAAGCTGGACGGCTCGTCGGTAATCTCACCGGAATTCTGACTATGCTCAAAGGTTTGCCCTTTGCCTATAACCGCGACCTGCAAGAAGATAAAGAACCTTTCTTTGATTCAATAGATACGGTTCTTTTAACTCTTCCCGCCATCACAGGCATGGTCGCAACAACCACCTTTGATAGAGAGAAGATGAAAGCGGCTGCACCACAAGGGTTCTCCTTAGCGACCGAGATTGCAGATTTCTTAGTACGCGCCCATGTGCCATTTGCACGTGCGCATGAGGCAGCGGGCAAATGTGTTGCGCAGTGCGAAAAAGAAGGTAAAGAACTCCATCAATTAACTGATGATCAACTGACTGCAATACATCC
Source organism: uncultured Candidatus Planktophila sp. (assembly GCA_964529875.1). Lineage (GTDB taxonomy): Bacteria > Actinomycetota > Actinomycetes > Nanopelagicales > Nanopelagicaceae > Planktophila. The sequence goes on from CAZGXO010000025.1 coordinate 11,745, forward strand.
GAAACTCACCAAAGATGTGAGATCGGTACTTACCGTAGAAGGTGCATTGAAGTCGCGCACTTCCCAAGGGGCCAGCTCGCCAACCGCGCTTGCAGAACAAATCTCGCTTTTACAGAAAGAATCTGCAGCTGCAAATTCTGTAATTGCCAGCAAAGTGCAAGCCTTTTCCGAGATGATGGGGCAGTGATGAGCGATTTCCTTGATGATTTGAAATGGCGGGGTCTCATCGCCCAAACCACGGATGAAGCCGCTCTTCGGGAAGCGCTGAAAAAACCCATTACGGTTTATCTCGGCACAGATCCCACGGCACCGAGTATCCATGTAGGAAATCTCGTTGTCCTGCTCGTGTTGCGCCGTTTCCAATTGGCCGGTCATCACACTATTCCGCTTGTCGGTGGAGCAACTGGTCTGGTGGGGGATCCAAGTGGCAAAAATGAAGAGCGCACGCTCAACACCACAGACATCGTCGAACAGTGGGTGCAGCGCATTCGAGAGCAGCTCTCAAAATTTATGGATTTCGATATTGCCGCAAACCCAGCGCGGATGGCTAATAATCTCGATTGGACTGCGCCGCTTTCAGCGATTGAGTTTCTCCGAGATGTGGGCAAGCACTTTAGCGTGAATCAAATGCTCAATAAGGATGCAGTTGCCTCACGACTAGAAAAAGATGGAATTTCTTATACTGAATTCTCTTATCAAGTTCTGCAAGCTTTCGATTATCTCGAGCTCTATCGCCGTTATCAATGTACTTTGCAAATTGGCGGCTCAGATCAATGGGGAAATATCACTGCCGGATTAGATTTAATCCGCCGCGTAGAAAGTGGTACTGCACATGCACTTACTGTGCCACTCTTAACTAAAGCAGACGGTACTAAGTTCGGTAAGACAGCAGGCGGTTCTGTCTGGATCGATCCTGAGATGACATCCCCTTATGCCTTTTTCCAATATTGGCTCAACTCTGATGATAAAGATGTGATTAAATTTCTGAAAGTATTCTCATTCAAATCGCGCCAAGAGATAGAAGAGCTCGAGAAAGCGCATCTAGAAAATCCCGGAGCTCGCACCGCCCACCGAGAGTTAGCTCGCGAATTAACTTCGCTCGTTCATAGCGCCGAAATATGCGACAGAGTAGAAGCGGCGGCCAAAGCGCTCTTTGGACAAGGAGATATCTCGCAGCTGGATGAGGCGACCTTGACCGCAGCGCTTGCAGAGCTTCCTAAAGCCACGGTGAAAAAGGGCGAGGAGATTCCAACATGGGTGGATCTGCTGGCAGCGTCTGGGGTTGTTGATTCCAAATCGGCAGCTCGGCGGATCGTGAAAGAAGGCGGCGCCTACCTCAATAATGAGAAGATTTCGGGAGAGGATTTCCGACTCGAAAAAGGCCACTTTTTATGCGGAAAATATGCAGTTTTACGTAAGGGCAAGCGCGATTTGGCGGCGGTCGAGCTTATCTAGCGAAACTGCTAAAACCTTTAAAAATCTCGCTTTTTACGCATAAATATCGCACTTTTTGGTATGGCGATATCGGCGATTTTCCCCTCTTTTCCAGTGAAAACCCCGATTTGACCCCTCGTGGAGCCCGCCCCTATAGTTAGCCCCCTTGCTGTGGAACGGACTTACAAAGGCCGTACAGCACAACTTCCCAATCTAGGACATTTCGAACTGGTTTGACCATGCTCGAAGCGATGGACTAGGTTTGGCAGTCTGCCCTGAAAATAGGAAGAGATTCCTTGACGCAGTGCGCATCCGTACCTTGAGAACTCAACAGCGTGCCATAAGTCAATGCCAGAGAATGGCCTTATTTGCTGTGCAATAAATATTTTATATTTGCTGTGTAATGAATCAAGAACCATTCTCTAAATTTAAATAACTTCAATGAAGTAAGTGCTAGACGCTATTTTTAGCGCAACGCAATACTCGTTGATTTCCTTTGGTATAGACAAAATTAAACGACAGTTTGTTTGTCTGATTAGCCATGAGAAAAAACTTTCTATGGAGAGTTTGATCCTGGCTCAGGACGAACGCTGGCGGCGTGCTTA
>CAZGXO010000026.1:0-7501 GCA_964529875.1 uncultured Candidatus Planktophila sp.
AGATTGCGCGGATACGAGAAACTTTCAGTCAGAGAACTTGCACTTCCTCTCCTTGAAGAATCACTCGCACGTTCACTTCAGTTGGCTGCGGCCATGGATTCACGTGGATTTGGCGTCAGTCGCAAGAGATCGCGATACCGACCTGAACCCTGGCTGATGCACGATACCGCAGTTGTTGCAATCACATTCATACTCATGGGAGCAATCCTCTTCATATGATTACTTTCTCCAACGTTTCATTGATTTATCCGCAATCAATCAAAACAATTATTGAGAATCTCTCCTTCTCTATTCAAGAAGGCGAAATGGTTCTTGTAATGGGAGAAACGGGGTCTGGAAAATCATCACTTCTACGCCTGATTAATGGGCTAGTTCCACATCACACCGGTGGAATATTGGCAGGTGACATCACAGTTGACGGGATCTCAACTCACGATGTGAAACCGGGAGGTCTTGCTCACCTGATTGGCATTGTGGGACAGAATCCATTACAGGGATTCGTCACCGATATTGTGGAAGATGAATTGGCATTCGGAATGGAATCACTCAATTTTCCTGCCGACGTGATGCGCAAACGTGTAGAAGAAATTTTAGATTTGCTCAGCCTCAATAGCGTTCGACATCGGTCTATTGCATCACTCAGTGGTGGAGAGCAACAACGCGTCGCCATTGGTGCTGCTTTAGTCATGCACCCCAAAGTTTTGGTACTTGATGAACCGACAAGTGCGCTCGACCCTATTGCTGCCGAAGAAGTCCTTTCTGTGCTCCATCGGTTGGTACATGACTTAAGCGTGACGGTCGTCATCGCAGAACATCGACTAGAACGTGTCATTCAATTTGTCGATCGAATTATTTACATCGAAGGAGATGGATCTGCTGCGATTGGCCCAGCTGAAGAGATATTAAAAACTGCCGACTTAGTTCCACCTATCGTGCGCCTTGCGCGGGCGCTTAATCTCAATGAAGTTGGTACCAGTGTGCGTGAAGTGCGCAGATTGACCGAAAACATTCGCGCACTCGACCATAAAACAGATTCGGTTCAATCTGTGCGGAGTGACGTTGCCATTTCGCTTTCTCGTGTGCAGGTGAAATATCAGAGCCATGTGGCGCTCCAGCCTTGCACTACCTCTATCTATGCCGGTGAAATTGTCGCCGTCATGGGGCGCAATGGCGCTGGGAAATCTTCACTCCTTCACACAATTGCAGGTGTGAGAAGACCAGATGCCGGGAGCGTGAAAGTGTATGAACGGGACCCAGCAACATTGTCAGGGAGTGATCGCAGAAGAAGTATTGGATTTGTTCCACAAGAACCGAGTGATTTGCTCTACGAACAATCTGTTCACGCTGAATGTGCTCTCGCTGATAAAGATAATGGCAATCCTTCGGGCTCAACCTTTTCTTTTCTCAACCGCTTAGTGCCGCAGATTTCTGCGACTACTCATCCTCACGATCTTTCCGAAGGTCAACGTTTGGCGCTTGTACTCAGCATTGTTTTATCTGCCCATCCAGAAATTTTGATATTAGATGAGCCAACGCGCGGGCTTGATTACAAGGCTAAACAACTCTTTGCTCTTGCCTTACGAGAATTTGCGACATCCTTCAATCGGCCAGTCATCTTGGCAACGCATGATGTCGAGCTCGTTGCGGAATTAGCGGACCGTGTGATCTTCCTGGCGGAAGGCGAGATAGTTGCAGATGGACCCACTCTTAATGTCTTGTTGTCATCCCCTGCATTTGCCCCACAAGTTGCAAAAGTGATGTCACCGAAACCATGGTTGACAGTGGCCGATGTCGTTGCGGCGCTGGAGAAGTAATGACACAGCAAACCAAGGGCATATTTCACTTTCATGGCTTTGCAAAAATTGCGCTAGCTCTCACGAGCGCGGTGAGCCTGCTAGGTTTTCTGTGGCCATTTTTAATTTCTTCTACTCGCTCACATCCGCAATGGATATTTGCAGGCGCACTCCCCCTAGCTCTGATCACATTATTTGCAAATGTCAGCAATAAAAATTTAGATACCAAATCAATTGCCCTGCTTGCAGTGCTCAGTGCACTGATTGCCGCTCTTCGGCCGATGGGAACTGGAGCAGTAGGCATTGAACCTATGTGGTTTGTTCTGATATTGGCAGCGCGCGTCTTCGGTCCATCCTTTGGTTTCTTACTCGGTGCGATATCTATGGTGCTTTCAGCGCTGATTACTGGAGGGATAGGTCCCTGGCTTGCATACCAAGCCTTTGCTGCAGGTTGGATTGGTTTAGCAACAGCACTTATTCCACGCAATCTTCGCGGCAAAAGTGAAATAGCTGCCTTAGCGCTTTACGGAGTTATCGCTGCAGAATTCTTTGGAATCGCTATGGATCTGCAATTTTGGCCCTGGGCACTTGGCACAGATACTCAACTCTCGTATGTAGCGGGTGCGCCTATTGCCGAAAATCTCAGCAGATTCTTGAGTTACCACTTTCTCTCAGCTTTAGCATGGGATATCCCACGTGCCATCTTTACCGCAACCTTAATCAGCATCGCCGGAAGTTCCATACTTCATACATTACGAAGAGCGCACACCAAGGCTGCATTTCTAGCGCCCATTGAATTTAAGAAATTAGCGGACATGGGAAGGAACAAGCGGTAATTCGCTCACCTTCGCGGCACTCGTTCTATTGCGAATGTCAATGAAAACTTCAGCACCAACGCCGTAATTGGATTCGATAAGTGCAAGCGCAATTCCATTTTTCAACGTTGGCGAAAACGTTCCGCTGGTAACAATTCCAATCTCAGTACCATCTGCGTTCAGTACTTTCATTCCGGCTCTTGGGATACCGCGATCTGTGAGAACGAGAGCTTTGAGCGAGCGAAAATTCTTTGATTCACGCTGTGCACGCAGTGCTTGGTGGCCAGCGAAACCATCTTTCTTCCAACCAATCGCCCAGCTAGCACTTGCTTGTACGGGAGTAATGTCGAGAGTGAGTTCGTGGCCATGAAGTGGGTAGCCCATCTCTGTGCGGAGCGTATCTCGCGCCCCTAAACCACAGACCAATCCATCGAAGGGAGCCATTGCCAGAACAAGTGCATCCCACACTTTTTCACAATCGGAAGTGTGTGGAACCAATTCGTAACCATGTTCGCCGGTGTACCCAGTTCTACAGAGAATGACATCGCATCCGGCAATCTGCACATGTGAAAATGCCATGTAATCCATCTCTGGATTCACGCCAAGCGCCCTGAGCACAGCTTGTGATTGCGGACCTTGAAGTGCGAGAACTCCGTAATCATGATGGATATTGGCAACTTTGATAGTTGGAGGTGCTGCTTGTTTGAGAGCGGCAACGACTGCAGATGTATTGGCAGCGTTTGGAATCAGGAAGAAATCAGTTTCACTATTTCGGTAGACAATAAGATCATCAATTACACCACCTGATTCGGTGCACAAGAGCGTGTATTGCGCTTTGCCATCTGAAATACGATGTAGATCATTGGTAAATTGCGCATTGAGAAATTCAAGCGACCCGGGCCCGCTTACCGTAGCTTTGCCAAGATGCGACACATCAAAGAGACCAACACGTTCGCGAACTGCCGCATGTTCTGCCAAAACTCCGGAATCTGGGTATTCAATGGGCATAAGCCAGCCACCAAAATCAGCCATCTTGGCGGAGCGCTCCAGGTGCTTGTGATGCAAAGGTGAATTTCTCACAAACCACAACCTACACTTACGCTCTGCGCATTGGCTATCAAACAGGGCTATCAAACAGGGCAACTGAAAATAGCAACTGAAGTGTGAGGAGTTTCTTATGACTTCCATTCGCTTGAGCGATGGGATTGTGAAAGATGACATCTTGGTTGTTGGCCTTGCCCATAAATCGGCAAAGAACGCCAAAACTTCAGCATCCCTCACCATCGAATCTGGCGATCTCTCTTTAGATACCAAATCTCTTATCTCCACCCTGCAAGATTTAGGGGCAACCGGCAAAGCTGATGAAGTAATCAAACTTCCTGGAAGTTCCACTCGCCTGCTGGTATTTACCGGATTAGGAAAAGCATCAACAACGTATGACCATGAAGTTCTGCGCCGTGCTGCTGGCAGCGCCGCGCGGGCAATTGCTGGAAATACCAGCGCAACTTTCTCGCTTCCGGCCAAGACCCCACAAGCAGTTGGCGCAATTGCAGAAGGAGCAGCCCTCGGAAATTACCGCTTTGATCAATTTAGAAGTAGCAGCAAATCTGAACAGAGAACTCCTCTCACTTCGATCACCATTCATTCAGAGTTAGCTAAGAAATCCGAAGCAAAAGATGCGGTGCATAAGGCAGAGATCGTTGCAACATATACACATATGGTGCGTAATCTCATCAATACTCCACCTAGCCACCTGACGCCTGAAACTTTCTGCGATGCGATTTCCCAAGCAGTGAAGAAAGCTGGGGGCGCAAGCGCTGGGCTGAAAGTCTCAGTCATGACAGATTCACAATTAAAATCAAAAGGTTTCGGCGGGATTATTGGTGTTGGGCAAGGGTCCGCAAATCCTCCACGTCTTTTGATGATCTCTTATTCTCCTAAGGGAGCCAAGAAGAAATTGGCTTACGTCGGCAAGGGAATCACCTTTGACTCAGGCGGTCTGGCTCTCAAGCCTGCTCTAGGCATGGAGGCGATGAAATCAGATATGAGCGGAGCTGCAGCAGTATGCGCGGCAACGATTGCTATCGCACTTCTGAAAATTCCGATTGCCATTGAAACATATGCACCGCTTGCCGAAAATATGATCAGCGATAACGCAACGAGACCAAGCGATGTCATCACAATTTATGGCGGAAAAACTGTTGAAGTACTCAATCCCGATGCGGAAGGGCGATTGGTATTGGCAGATGCTTTAGTCAAGGCGCAAGAAAGTAAAGATTTGGATGGCATTGTTGATGTGGCAACTTTGACTGGCGCACAGGTTGTTGCATTGGGAACCAGAACGAGTGCGGTGATGACTAACAATCAAGATTTTTCGGAGAGATTTATTGCAGCGACAAAGAAGACTGGAGAATCTTTCTGGCCGATGCCACTACCAACAGAACTTCGTGCATCACTTGATTCACCAGTTGCAGATCTTGCAAATATTGGCGAACGTATGGGCGGAATGCTGGTTGCAGGTCTTTTCCTAAAAGATTTCGTATCTGATGAATTACCGTGGTTACATCTCGATATTGCAGGACCGGCATATAACGAAGGCGCAGCCCACGGTTACACCCCAGTTGGCGGCACCGGAGTAGCACTTCGCTCACTTGTGCAGTTAGCCCTTGACGCTCTTTCTCAGTAAGAGAGACCACATCAACCCGGTTAGGCAGCGCATCCAAAGGCTGGCAAGATAGGGCTGCTGAAGCGGAATAAAGGAGCAAGTCGATTGGCCAATTTTGATCTAGTGGTTCTCGGTGGCGGAAGCGGCGGTTATGCCGCAGCTTTACGGGGAGCACAACTTGGATTAACTGTCGCACTGATCGAAAAAGATAAGGTCGGCGGAACGTGCCTTCATCGCGGGTGTATTCCAACCAAGGCTCTGCTTCACGCTGGCGAAGTTGCCGATAGCGCACGCGAATCTTCTCAATTTGGAGTCAATGCAACTTTTAACTCCATCGATATGGCAGGAGTAAATTCTTATAAAGATGGTGTGATTGCCGGTTTGTATAAAGGCTTGCAGGGCTTGGTCAAATCACGAAATATCACTTTCGTAGAGGGATCCGGTCGTCTGGTTTCACAAAACACTGTTGAAGTTAACGGAACGCAATATGTTGGAAAAAACGTTGTCCTTGCAACAGGCTCTTATGCAAAAACCATTCCGGGTCTAGAAATCGATGGCAAGCGCGTTATTACTTCAGACCAAGGCACTTCCATGGATTACGTTCCAAAGAGCGTCATTGTTCTCGGGGGCGGAGTCATTGGCTGTGAATTTGCATCGGTCTGGAAATCATTCGGAGCCGATGTCACCATTATTGAAGGTCTCTCCCACCTGATAGCACTTGAAGATGAATCGTCAAGCAAGCAACTTGAGCGCGCATTCCGTAAGCGCGGAATTAAGTTTGAGCTTGGAGTTAAATTTAAATCCCATAAAGTCAATGGTGACAGCGTCACCGTCACTCTTGAAGATGGTCGAGAATTTACAGCCGAGGTTCTTTTGGTCTCAGTAGGACGTGGCCCTGTCACTGATGGAATCGGATACCAGGAAGTTGGTATAGCGATGGATCGCGGCTATGTCTTAGTTGATGATCACTGTCGCACCAATATTCCTGGAGTATTTGCCGTCGGAGATATCATCCCCACGCTGCAACTTGCCCACGTTGGATTCCAAGAAGGAATCTTGGTGGCAGAGACAATTGCTGGACTTAACCCTCGTCCCATTAATTACGATGGTGTTCCGCGCGTGACGTATTCAGAACCAGAAGTTGCATCAGTAGGGCTTACCTCAAAAGTTGCTAAGGAGCGCGGCTACGATGTTGTTGAACTCGATTACAACTTAGCGGGTAATGGTAAGGCGCAGATTTTAAAGACTTCTGGATCTATCAAATTAATTGGCCAAAAGAATGGCCCAGTACTTGGAATTCATATGGTCGGAGCGCGCGTCGGTGAACTGCTTGCCGAAGCACAATTAATATTTAATTGGGAAGCATCAGCTGATGATGTTGCTCCACTGATACATGCACATCCAACAATGTCAGAAGCGATGGGCGAAGCTCATATGGCGCTGGCAGGTAAACCGCTTCATGCGCACGGTTAAGGTATAGGAGAAAATCAATATGACATTCTCAGTCACAATGCCAGCACTTGGTGAAAGCGTCAGTGAAGGAACAGTTACTCGCTGGCTTAAAAATGAAGGTGACACCGTTGCTGTAGATGAACCACTCCTTGAAGTTTCAACAGATAAAGTTGATACCGAAATTCCATCGCCGGTAGCAGGAGTTCTCTCAAAAATTATTGTCGGCGTCGATCAAACAGTTGCAGTAGGCGCAGAACTAGCAGTGATTGCAACAGGTGCAGCAAGTGCACCAGCGGCTCCACCAACTCCAGCGCCAGTTGCGGCTCCAGTAGCAACTGCTCCCGTTACTCCTCCACCTGCAGCACCAACTCCTCCACCTGCTCCAGCATCATCTGGTGGCGGCACCGTCATCGCTATGCCAGCACTAGGCGAAAGCGTCAGTGAGGGAACAGTGACACGATGGTTAAAGAACGTCGGTGATTCCGTTGCAGTTGATGAAGCGTTACTGGAAGTTTCAACAGATAAAGTTGATACGGAAATCCCATCTCCTGTCGCAGGAACGCTCCTTGCTATTGATGTTCCAGTTGATACAACAGTTGCAGTTGGTGCACGTCTAGGTCTTATCGGCACCTCTGGTACAACTTCAACACACAGTGCAGCTCCGGCAACGCCACCAGCGCCACCTGTGCAACAAGCCGCTCCGGTTACCCCACCTGCAGCGCCAGTTATTACTCCACCAGTTATTACTCCACCGGTTGTGCACTCAACACCACCTG
>CAZGXO010000026.1:7601-13570 GCA_964529875.1 uncultured Candidatus Planktophila sp.
CCAGTTATTACTCCACCAGTTATTACTCCACCGGTTGTGCACTCAACACCACCTGCTGCACCAGCACAACCTAACGATGCTTATGTCACTCCCATTGTTCGCAAACTAGCTAATGATCTCGGAGTAAATCTGGCATCAGTACGCGGCACTGGAATTGGCGGGCGAATCCGTAAAGAAGATGTCATGGCAGCGCGACCTGTTCAGTCATCTGCTCCAGCGCAGAGCGCACCAATTGCGACAACTCCTGCTCCACGCGCTGCAGCTGCTGCCGTATCCCCACTTCGCGGGACTACAGTCACTATGTCGCGACTCCGTAAAGTTATCGCTGCACGAATGGTTGAATCGCTACAAGTTTCTGCGCAACTGACAACGGTAGTAGAAGTAGATGTCACAAAGATTGCTCGACTTCGAGATCGCGCTAAAGCAACATTTGAGGCCCGCGAAGGCGTCAAACTTTCATTCCTTCCATTCTTTGCAGTTGCAGTATGTGAGGCGCTGAAGCAACACCCTGTCTTAAACTCTTCAGTTGAAGGCGATCAGATTATTTATCATGGTGCAGAACATCTCGGAATTGCAGTTGACACTGAACGTGGTCTCCTCGTACCTGTCATTCATAACGCCGGAGATCTCAATATGGGCGGCGTTGCTCGCAAGATTGCAGATCTTGCTGCACGTACTCGCGATAACAAGGTAAACCCTGATGAACTTGGCGGAGGAACTTTCACACTCACCAACACTGGTTCGCGTGGTGCGCTCTTTGATACGCCGATTATTAATCAACCGCAAGTCGCTATTTTGGGGCTAGGTGCAGTCGTGAAGCGCCCGATGGTTGTTAAAGGTGAAGATGGTGGAGAAACTATTGCGATTCGTTCCATGGTGTATCTCGCGCTCTCTTACGATCACAGAGTCGTCGATGGCGCAGATGCTGCACGTTTCCTCGTAACGCTCAAAGAGCGACTTGAAGGTGGCGCATTCGAATCTGATTTAGGTCTCTAAATCAGTGTCACTTCCTCAACGTATTGCGATCACAGGTGCATCAGGCCTGATTGGCACAGCTCTTGTCGGTCATCTCAAAAGCGAAGGACATACTGTTCAACGATTAGTAAGGCGCCCGGTTGTCGCACCCGATGAAATTCAATGGGATCCAAAGACTGGTTATGTAGATATAGAAGCGTTGCGCGGTGTTGATGCCATCATCCATCTTGCAGGTGTTGGAGTTGGCGATAAGCGATGGAATAAGAGATACAAGGCAGAAATTCTGAATTCCAGATTGCTCGGCACTACTGCTATTGCAAAAGCGGTCAATGAAATAAAGCCACAAGTATTTATTTCAGCAAGCGCTATCGGTTGGTATGGCGAATCAGGTAATCGCGCTGTTATCGAAAGCGATCGCGTAGGAGATGATTTTCTCGCTGCTGTGTGCCGCGAATGGGAAGCGGCTGCAGATCTTGCTACTGATGTGCGCACAGTCAAACTGCGTACCGGGTTGGTCTTAGATCCAACCGGCGGCGCACTTGGAAAAATGTTGCCTCTCTTTCGACTGGGCCTTGGTGGCAAATTAGGTAATGGCAAGCAATGGTGGTCATGGATCACTCTGCACGATGTCATCAGAGCAATTACATTTTTACTGGAGCACAAGATTTCTGGTCCGGTAAACCTGACATCGCCTAATCCGGTGACCAATCAGGAATTTACCTCTGCACTTGCGCGAGCCATGCATCGACCAGCGCTCTTTCCAGCACCTGCTATCGCTTTGAAAATTGCTCTAGGTGGATTCTCCAGCGAAGTTCTTGGAAGTAAGAAAGTAATTCCTCAAGCACTTTCAGATGCAGGTTTTACGTGGGATTACCCGCACATTACCAATGCGCTAAGCGCCTTGATTCAAGAGTAATTCTTCAGCCGCTAAACGTCCGGCGAGAAGTGCGCCATTTTGCGAAGGCGCAGTTCGATAATCACCTGCCACATACACTCCATCGCGAATTTTCGCGCTGGTGACGGGATGGGCTCCCTTGCCAAATATGGGAAGAGATTTCGGAATTTCATATTTGGCAATCAATGACCACTCTGAAGTTGAAGACTGCCATATGGTTGCAAGGTGTCTTCTGACCTCTGATTCAGAAGCTGAATCTATGGTTGTTGACGATAACAAAACTCTTCCTCGTGGAGCATATGAAGGCACGAGCTGAGAGATAGCGATGGAGTTGATGACTGGTCCTCGCTGTAATCCATCGACGCGCAACAGTGTGGAAGTTGTGAGATCAATTGGAACTTCGTGATACCACGTGATGCTTCCTGCAAGTTTCGGCACGCTTGGCATATCTAGAAGTTGCGCTGCAGTTGTGACATCAGTGGCAACAATGACTGGGTTCTGTGAAAATTCGGCCAGTGAATCAACGCTCCGCTGATAAGTAATACGTGAGATTCCAGCTGCAAGTCTCTTTGCCAACTCTCCTACTCCCCGAGTCGGCAGCCCTGGTTGGCCCGAAATAAATGAGCGGATTATCTCTTTGCCACTTACGGCACCTACTTGAGCTGGATCAATGAGAAAAACTCCCGATAAAAACGGTTTAAGTACGCGCTTGTATAAATTCCCAAGTGGCGCTAATTCATCTTCCACTGTGAATTCATCTCTAGAGGAAGAGGCCAAATACCGAATAAAACCTAATTTTTCAGAGATTGAGCCAGTCTCTTTCGACAAACTAGCGAAGAGCTTGCTGCGCGGATCTCCGATGACGGCTACTTGATTATCAAGTGCAATCTCTACCGCTCTTTCGGCTTGAGTAAATTGAATTTCATTCATGATGTTTAGCCGTTGCAATTCTGGGTAGCGAGCATTGATCAACTGAAAACCACGATCCAAAATAAATCCATCTATGTAATCGCTGGCAACTCTTCCCCCTGGGTGGTCGCTGGATTCAATGAGGTGAACTCTGCAACCTGCATTTTGGAGAGTGAGAGAGGCGCTGATACCTGCGAGCCCAGCGCCAATAACAATGACTTCTTTATCGAGCATTGATGCGGCGCGCCTCATCGATTATTCGTGCAACTGACATGACTTGCTCTTTGCTAATTGGAAGTGGTGAACCCGTAGCAAGTGCTTCCTTGACCGCCCTATAGAACTTTCCATAATTTCCGGGCTGCGCCACTATCTCTTCTCTTGCGTCACCACGATAAATGAAGGCTCGTGAAGATGTGGGCACGCTCCAGATTCCACCTTCGGGAAATTCTCCAGAACGGAGCAGAGCTTCCTGCGGATCTAAATCTTCAATGACGAGCGCACCTTCTGAACCAAGAACTCGTATGCGCGGGCCGGGATTACCGGAGATAGCGCTTGCCGATAAATATGAATCAACACCACTTGCATGCTTAAGTGTCAGCACAACATCATCCTCTGATTCGCCACGGATGCTGCGAATATGCGCATTGGTGAGTTCTGCTGCACCGAACCAATCTAAGGCAGTTGAAATTAAATGGGTCTGTAAATCAAGAAGTAATCCACCGCCATTTTCAGGTGATTCGTTCTCACGCCATGCGGCTGGATTTCGTTGCGGTCTAAATCTTTCAAACCGTGAATCTAATCTAAATGGCTTGCCTATCAGGCCATCACGGACCACCTGTTTAATGGTGAGCGCATCGCTATCCCACAAACGGTTATAGAACACTGTAATCGGAACACCTGCACGTTCTGCCGCAGCAAAAATCTCAGCGGTTTCACTGGCAGTTCGCGCAGCTGGTTTATCAATCACAACTGGAATTCCTGCGGAGATTGCCGCATGCGCTTGTTCAGCATGCACCTTATTGGCAGTAGCAATGATGATCAGATCGAGATTCTGCTTCACAAGGGATGAAAAATCCGAGACCACATTGGTCAATGGAAAATCATCCTTTGCTTGCCGGGCACGAGTTGCATTACTCGTTGCGATTGCAGCTATTTCAAAACCGCAGCCCTTGAGCAGTGGTCCATGAAAAGACCGTCCGGCTAAGCCGTAGCCTGCAATTCCAACTCGCATCAGGTATTAACTCTTAGAGAGTTTAGAGGGCCACCAAATCTTAGGTCCGATCTCGTGCACGAGCGCAGGGACCAAGATTGAGCGAACAATGATCGTATCGAGAAGTACACCAAAGGCAACTGCAAAACCAAGTTCTGCAAGTGGAACCAGTGGCAATAATCCAAGAACAGCAAAGGTTGCAGCCAAAACAATTCCGGCAGATGTAATGACTGCACCGGTCACAGTTACTCCCTTGATCACGCCTGCGCGAGTGCCGATCTTTCCGGATTCTTCACGCACACGTGTCATCAGGAAGATGTTGTAATCAATTCCGAGTGCCACCAAGAAGATAAAGGCAAAGAGTGGGAAGGATGTATCCCCACCGGCAAAACCAAATACATGGTTAAAGACCAGAGCACAAACCCCGAGCGTGGCAAAGTAGGAAAGCACTACAGTGCCGAGCAGAACTACTGCGCTAAAAATGCTGCGTAATAAGAGTCCCAAAATGATAGTTATCGCAATCAAAATAATTGGGATGATAGTTTTATTATCGCGATCATTTGCTGTTCGTACATCAAAATAAACTGCACTTGTGCCACCTACCAAGGCAGTTGAATCTGCTTTCTTTGCTAATGCACGGATTCCAGGAATGTCATTTCCTGCTTCAACGCTATCTGGCGCTTTATCAAGTGTGACATTCAAGATGGCTTTATTGTTAACAATTTTCACTGGCGGTAGTGGCTGACCAGGAACGGGCATACCCTCTAATTGCGGTGCAATATCTGTGACGCCGGGAGCGTCTTTCAAGGCTGCACTAACCGCTTCAATCTTGTCAGCGCTTACAACAACTTGAGTGGGATCTCCTTCGCCGCCAGGAAAATGCTTCACCAATAATCTCTGCCCAACAACTGATTCAGGATTGCCGGTAAAGGTGTTAACAGTTCCCAGACCATCAGCTTTGAGTGTGGTTGCAGCAAATGCACAGAGCAAAAGCGCAGTTCCAGAAATCACCCATGCGCGACGAGGATTACGACCAATTGCGTTTGCAACTTTTGACCACACACCTGTCATCACGTGATCGTCACCATCATTATGTGGAACTCGCGGCCAGAAGATCCAGCGACCAAAAACGAGAAGCAAGGCAGGAAGCAAAGTCAGAATGGTGATCATGGAACAGACAATTCCAATGGCGCCGATTGGCCCAAGCCCTGCTGTATTCGTTAACTGGCTAAAGAGCAAGACCAAAAGTGAGATCGAGACTGTGGAACCCGATGCCAGAATGGGTTCCCACACCCCTTTGTATGCGGTGCGCATTGCATCGAAGCGGCTTTCATGATGATGCAACTCTTCGCGATAGCGCGCAATGAGTAAGAGCGCATAATCCGTTGCCGCACCGATCACCAACACGGAGAGAATTCCCTGTGATTGGCCATCAACATCGATGATGTTTCGCTTTGCGAGCAGATACACAATCCCGCCAGCTGTTGAAAGTGCAAAGAGAGCCGAGAGCAGTGGAATGATCCATAAAATTGGAGAGCGATAAACCACAATCAAAATAATCGCTACCACGCCCAGCGTTGTGAGCAACAAGGTGGAATCTAATGTTTCAAAAGCGCCAAAGAGATCTCCCAGTAAACCACCAGGTCCAGTGACATAGTGAGAGACGCCATTTGCCTCTGCAAGTGGCTTCACATCTTCACGCAACGCTTCAACAACAGCAGGTAACACCGGTTTATCGTTTGGCAGAACTTGTGCAATTGCATTTCCATCAAGTGGCACATTTGCCAAAATTGCTTTCCCATCTTGAGAAGGAAATGCAGTAATCGCTTGTCCGGGTGCCAAGTAATCTGAAATCTTGGCTGATGTCCCATCTAAAGTGAGCGCCCCTACGCCAGCCATATGCTCATTGATAGCTGCAAGATTGGTTGGAGTTACCTTTCCTTCAAAGAGGATCAGTGTTGGAAAATTAAAGGAATCTTT
>CAZGXO010000027.1:0-11579 GCA_964529875.1 uncultured Candidatus Planktophila sp.
TGTATTCAGGTGAAACTTCTTTTAATATCGTTGAAAATCGAAAGCGTTGGTATTTGGTTTCCGCTCTCTTCGTCGCGGTCTCGATTTTTGCGCTCTCCGTGCAGGGTTTACACCTCGGTATTGAATTCAAAGGTGGCGCTTCATATACAGTGAATAAGGCTGATGCAACAGTTCAAGAAGCGCGCACTGCAGTTGAATCAGTGGGAATTCCTGGAGAAATCATTGTTCAGAAAATCGGAGATTCCAAGGTCCGCATCCAAACTGGTGCAGTTGATTCTGTTCAATCAAAAGCAATTGAAGATGCGTTGACATCAACTTTTGGCGTGACTGCCGAATCCATCGACACTCAATTGGTGGGTCCATCCTGGGGTAAGGAAATTACTAAGAAAGCTCTCTATGGTCTGATTGCCTTTCTCCTTGCTGTGATGATCTTTCTTGCCATGGCATTTGAGCCGAAGATGGCAATCTCGGCCATCGTCGCTGTCGTACATGACGTATTTATCACCGTTGGAATTTATGCTTTGGTCGGATTCGATGTCACTCCTGCCACTGTCATCGGATTCTTAACCATCCTGGGTTATTCGCTCTATGACACTGTGGTGGTCTTTGACAAAGTTCGAGAAAACACAAAATCAGTTGCTGCCAATAGCAAGATGACATATTCGCAAGCAGCAAATCTTGCAGTCAATCAAACTATTGTCCGCTCGATTAATACCTCTGTCATTGCTCTACTTCCCGTCGGATCGATTCTCTTTGTTGGAGCAGGTTTACTGGGCGCTGGAACTTTAAAGGATCTATCTCTTGCGCTCTTCATCGGTCTTGCGGTCGGTACATATTCCTCAATCTTCATTGCGCCACCGTTCCTTGCGCAGCTACGCGAGAAGGAACCAGCAATGCAAGCGCTAGCGAAGCGAGTTGCATCGCGCGGTGATGTTCGCACTCCGGTTGTAGCGGCACCTATGAATCGCAAACAACCGAAGCGCAAAGGTCGCAAATAACCTTTTTGAGGCGATGAAGACTGAGACTTTGTTGGCTCCCGTAATGGGCGCCCTCAAAGAGCATTACCCAAAGGCAGATTTCACTTCTATCGAGAAAGCTTTTGCTGTTGCACACAACGCACATAGCGGTCAATTACGAAAATCAGGTGAGGATTACATCACCCATCCAGTCGCCGTTACACAAATTTTGGCAGAACTTGGATTAAATGAAACTGCACTCATAGCAGCGCTCTTGCACGATACCGTTGAAGATACGCCATATTCGCTAGCGCAACTGCGACAAGATTTTGGTGATGAAGTTGCTAACTTAGTAGATGGAGTTACTAAGTTAGATAAGTTGACTTACGGCCCTACCGCTGAAGCCGAGACAGTTCGCAAGATGGTGATTGCCATGTCTCGTGACATTCGAGTTCTTCTTATCAAATTGGCCGATAGGTTGCACAACGCACGCACCTGGAAATTCATTAACCCCGATACCGCCCAACGTAAGGCCCGCGAAACCCTTGATATTTATGCACCCCTTGCACATCGACTAGGCATGAATGCGATTAAGTGGGAACTGGAGGACCTCTCCTTTGCAGTTCTTGAACCGAAAAAATTCGAAGAAATTTCTCGGTTAGTCGCAGAGCGTTCACCTTCAAGAGATGCACTTACCGCAGAAGTGATCTCTACTGTTGAAGCGGATCTACAGCAAGATTCAATTACCGCAACCGTCACAGGTAGAAAGAAGCATTTTTTCAGCGTCTATCAGAAGATGGTTGTACGCGGCCGAGAATTCAATGAGATCTATGATTTGGTTGGTATCCGTGTATTGGTAAATGATGTCCGTGATTGTTACGCAGTTCTTGGTTCCATTCACGCGAGATGGAGCCCGGTGCCTGGCAGGTTTAAAGATTACATCGCAATGCCCAAATTCAATCTCTATCAATCACTTCATACGACTGTAATTGGCCCAAATGGCAAAGCAATCGAGATTCAAATTAGAACATTTGAGATGCATTCACGGGCTGAATTCGGTATTGCAGCGCACTGGAAATATAAACAAGGGGGAGAAGGAGATAAGAATTCTCCGGAAATGCTCTGGTTGCGCCAACTTCATGAATGGCAGAAGGAAACAGAAGATCCATCTGAGTTCCTAGAAGCACTTCGCTTTGATTTAGGGTCTCCCGAAGTATTTGTTTTCACACCTAAAGGATCAGTGATCGCACTTCCGGGTGGTTCGACACCTGTTGACTTTGCTTTCTCCGTGCACACAGATGTTGGTTTGAAGTGTGCAGGCGCCAAGGTAAATGGCCGCTTGGTTCCCTTGGAGTCAAAATTGAATAATGGTGATGTTATTGAAATTGTTATCAATAAGGGCGAACACGCTGGGCCGAGCCGAGATTGGCTCAATTTTGTAAAGAGCCCACGAGCGCGCTCAAAAATCAAAGCCTGGTTTAGCAAAGAGCGTCGCGAAGAAGCTATCGATGCTGGTCGTGAATCAATTGCTCGACAGATGCGCAAGGCGGGTCTGCCACTACAGAAGATTTTTGCAGGCCATTCTCTTCTTGAATTAGCACATGAACTTCGATATTCAGATATTGATGCGCTCTACAACGCAGTAGGTGATGGACACGTATCTGCAGCATCTATCGTTGAAAAGTTGACAGCATCTCTGATAGCTGAAGATTCTCATCCAGAACCCACTATTGAAAATATCCCAACGGGCGTTCCGACTACCAAGCGAACATCAAGTGCCGTTGAGGTCGAAGGTACTGGCGATGTACTCGTCAAACTTGCACGTTGCTGCACTCCGGTTCCGGGTGATGAAATTATGGGTTTTATTACCAAAGGATCTGGAGTTTCAGTCCATCGTGAAGATTGCATTAACGCTACCGATTTGCGAAATAATCAAGCAGAGAGAATTGTAAAAGTTAAATGGTTACCAGGTGCCGGAAGTTTATTCTTGGTAAATATTCAAGTGGAAGCACTTGATCGCGCCAGATTATTGGCGGATGTAACAAGAGCGCTTTCAGAACAGCAGGTAAATATTTTGAATGCTGCCGTGAGCACCTCAAAAGATCGTGTCGCCATTTCTCGTTTCACCTTTGAAATGGCCGATGCCACACATCTAGATTCCGTGCTGGCAGCGGTACGTGCAGTAGAGGGTGTTTACGACGTTTATCGCACCTAAATCTTTTTACTGAAATTCAGCGAGATGGCGCTCTGCCTCAACGAGCCAAACACGACGCGCATCGGCAGATTCCCGGGCTTCTTGTGCCTTCTTCGAATTGCCCGCTGCATCTGCTTTAGCCGCTGCCTTGGTGTAATTCTCAATTGATTCGGTGAGCTGTGCGACAACTTCTGCAGCTCGCGCTTTGGCTCCTGGATCAGTCTTGCGCGCCAAATCTGCGTCAGCAGACTTGATGGCATCTTCAACTAGAGAAATGCGAGCTTCAAGCGCAGAACGCTTATCGCGTTGTGTAATTCCGATTTTGTCCCATGTGCGCATGAGTTCGCGGAATGAACTCTTTGCACTTTTCACATCAGTAAACGGTACGAGCGCTTCTATTTTGATGATGAGCTCTTCACGTTTGACCAGATTTGCAGCCATTGAGACTTCACGTTTTTCTAAGTCGGCGTTCTTTGCGGCAAAGAATTGATCTTGGGCAGCTTTAAAGCGTGCCCACAATTTGGCATCTTCATTCTTCTTTCCACGTCCGGCAGCTTTCCACTGATCCATGAGGGTTTTGAATCTCCGGGCAGTGGCGAGCCAGTCGGTTGAGGTCGCCAACTTCTCGGCTTCGGTAACGAGGAGGTTCTTAGCCTCGGCTACTTTTCCAGCAGTTGCTTCTAGTTGTGCAAAATGAGTTCTACGGCGTTTATCAAATTTATTGCGTGATGCGGAGAAGCGCTTCCAGAAAGCTGCATCAGTCTTCTTATCAAGACGGGGAGCTGCTTTCCATTCTTCAAGAAGTGCCTTCAGGCGATCACCCGTGGCTTTCCAATTTTCAGAGAGCGCAAGTGATTCTGCTTCAGAGACTATCTTCTCTTTCTCAGTGATGATTTGCTCTCTGCGTGCAGCTTTTGCTGCGCTTTCAGCTGCCTTCTTTGCTTCATAAGCCTCGCGACCACCTTCAATGAGCGGTTCCAATTGATTTACTGATTCGGCGAGCGCTGCTAAATCTCCGACGCCATTTAATTCTTGAACTTGTTGACGCAACTTCTTTACCGCTTCATGTGCATCTTGCGGAACCATGGCACCACTAGAAATACGTGCTGCTGTGAGCGCGACTTCGGATGCTAAAACTTCGAATTTACGTACGAAATATGCGAGAGCTTCCTCTGCAGTTTTTCCAGGGTAAGAACCAACCGCCTTTTCGCCATCAGGAGTTTGTACGTAGACAGTTCCATCGTCACCAACACGACCAAAACGAGCCGGATCGCCAATCAGAGCAGTTGCTGCACTTGGTTGAGTGTGCTGTGCAAGCGTTGTTGGATTTGCATCGGTCATGGGGATCCTCCTTGGCGCGTTAGCGTTCGTTCATCCGCGGATTTCTCCGTGGAGTAGCGATGAACGCCTCCGTTATATGTGCGTAGTTTTTAAGAGGTCAAAGGTACCCTGTGGCACACGGAGTCGTAAATCCATGCGAGAAATAGGGGTTAAGCCATGCTGGTGCGTTCTTTTCCAGCGCCTATGTTCGCCACAAATTGCTGGGTGATTGCTCCCGAAGTCGGAGGCGAGTGCATCATCGTTGATCCCGGGATGCCTGATATTTCCGTTGATATCCAAGCGATCATTGAAGAGTTAAAGGTAAAACCTGTTGCAGCTCTCATTACACATGGACACTTAGATCATACATTTTCGGTGACGCCACTTGCAGATGGTTATGAGATTCCAACATATGTTCATGCAGAAGATCGTCGCTTCATCAAGGATCCTGCCGGAATTCACGGTCCTGAATTTCTGAAACTATTACAAGGAATGAAATTTTCTGAGCCCGAGAAAGTTGTCGAACTCAATAACGGAACTGTCATAGATTTATTGGGAATGAAGATCACTGCAATACATGCTCCAGGGCATACCCGCGGATCTGTCATGTACACCGTTAATTCTGAGTTGCTCTTATCGGGAGATGTTCTCTTTGCTGGCTCCATCGGTCGCACAGACTTGCCAACCGGCGACTCTGAAGAAATGACGAAAACCCTCACAAAGAAAGTACTCACGCTATCTGATGATTTGCGGGTTCTACCTGGACATGGACCGGAAACCACAATTAAATTCGAGCGAAAAAATAACCCTTATCTGAAAGAATTAGCGCCATGAAGTACGAGAAGTTTCAGGCGCCTAAAGGGGTTCGTGAGTACCTGCCACCTGAATCCACTGCTTTCGAATGGGTGCGAGAGCAGTTGATCTCTCCTGCGCGCCTTGCCGGATATCAGTTAATGGAACTTCCTGTCTTTGAAGATACCAATCTTTTTTCTCGTGGAGTCGGCGAATCAACCGATGTTGTTACTAAGGAGATGTACACATTTGAAGATCGTGGAGGTCGATCACTGACATTGCGTCCTGAAGGAACTGCTGGCGTCATGCGAGCTGTTATTGAAAACAACCTTGATCGCGGAACGCTTCCAGTCAAAGTTTGGTATGCAGGTCAATATTTTCGGGCAGAACGTCCACAAGCAGGTCGCTACCGCCAGTTTTATCAGGTGGGCATTGAGGCCATCGGTTTAGATGATCCGGCTATTGATGCCGAAGTAATTGCTATTGCTGATCGTGGTTTTAAGAATCTTGGACTCAAAAATTACACTTTACAGATTACTTCATTAGGAGATGCGCAATCACGAGCTGCTCAACGCGTTGATTTGCTGGCATATTTAAAGACTTTGCCGCTTGATGATGCAACAAAAGAGAGAGCCGCGCTTAATCCCCTTCGACTATTTGATGACAAGCGACCTGAGATGGTTGAAGCGATGAAAGCTGCACCTGTTCTTTTGGATTACTTATCTGAAGACGCAGCGCGAAATTTTGAAAAGGTGCAGTCCTATCTCACTGCCCTTGGAATCGCTTTCGAAATTAATCCCCGAATGGTCCGCGGTTTGGATTACTACACCGGAACTACCTTTGAATTCATTCATGCAGAATTAGGCGCCCAAAGCGGGATCGGCGGAGGTGGTCGTTATGACGGCCTCATGGAAATTCTCGGGGGACAACCGCTCTCTGGGATTGGTTTTGGATTAGGAGTTGATCGCGCCCTCCTTGCTGCGATCGCGGAAAATACAATTCCAACTTCTACTTTCTCCTCCGACCTCTTCATCATTCCACTGGGGGAGTCTGCGAAAAGTCAGTCGCTACTTATTGCAACCAAAATTCGTGAATTCGGTATACGAGTAGATATTGCATTTGGAGATCGCGCCCTCAAAGGAGCGATGAAAACCGCGGATAAATCGGGCGCTCGATACGTCGTTGTTATCGGTGATTCTGAATTAAGTAGTGGAATTGTTGAACTCAAGCGGATGACAGATGGAAGCTCTACTTCCGTTAAGATTGCGCAATTGGCGGATGAGCTGCAAAAAGCGCTCATATAAATCGAGAACTCAAAGGCGGCGCGTTAAAGATGCTAAGAAATACTGATGCGGGTGCACTTCGCGCTTCCCACGTTGGTCAAACTGTCACATTGGCTGGCTGGGTCGCTCGCCGACGAGATCATGGTGGAGTCGCATTCATCGATTTACGTGATGCCACAGGTTCGGTTCAAGTAGTTATTCGAGATGAAAAAGTTGCAGGACAACTACGCGCAGAGTGGTGTCTGCAGATAACAGGAGAAGTTGCGCTTCGCCCTGCGGGAAATGAAAATTCCAATATTGCAACGGGTGCAATTGAGGTCATGGGAGATGATGTCGTCATTCTTTCTGAGGCAGCACCCCTACCTTTTCCAGTTGATTCCGGCGCGGATATTGATATCTCTGAAGAAGTTCGTCTTCGTTATCGCTATTTAGATCTTCGTCGCGAAGGTCCGGCAGCAAATTTACGATTGCGTTCCAAGGTTACGGCAGCAATTAGAACAATCATGAATGAACTTGATTTCTTGGAGATCGAAACTCCATACCTCACACGTTCAACTCCTGAAGGAGCCCGTGATTTTCTTGTCCCTGTTCGTTTGCAACCAGGTTCTTGGTACGCACTACCGCAATCGCCGCAGCTCTTTAAGCAACTCCTTATGGTTGCAGGGATGGAGCGGTATTACCAGATTGCACGTTGCTTCCGTGATGAAGATTTCCGTGCTGACCGCCAACCCGAATTTACACAGTTGGATATTGAGATGTCCTTTGTTGATCAAGCTGATGTGATTGCAATCGCCGAAAAAATCCTAGTGAAAGTGTGGAAAGAGGCGGTTAATTTTGATATTCCAACTCCCATCAAGCACATGACGTATGCCGATGCCATGTCGCGTTATGGATCTGATAAACCCGACTTACGGTTTGCCTATGAATTAGTTGATGTCACCGAATATTTTGCAGAGACCGAATTTCGCGTCTTTCAAGCTCCCTATGTGGGTGCAGTCGTTATGCCTCAAGGAGCAGATTCCCCACGCCGTGAATTAGATGCATGGCAGGACTGGGCTAAAGCGCGAGGCGCAAAAGGCATTGCCTACATCCTGGTCAATCAAGATGGAACTTTGGGCGGACCGGTTGCTAAAAATATTTCAGAGAAAGAACAGGCAGGTATTGCCGCAAAAGTGGGGGCTCAAGCAGGAGATGCAATCTTCTTTGCTGCCGGCGAGAGAGTTGCTTCACAACAACTACTTGGCGCTGCCCGATTAGAAATTGGTAAGCGTTGCAAACTTATTAAGGAAGATTCTTGGGAGTTCCTCTGGGTAGTTGATGCACCTATGTTCGAAGAGACGGATGCTGGTGGATGGACAGCAGTCCATCATCCTTTCACTGGACCTAAACCAGAGTTTGCGAAAACATTTAAGAAAGATCCCGCCACCGCACTTGCGTACGCATACGACATAGTTCTCAATGGAACTGAGCTCGGTGGTGGTTCAATTCGTATTCATGATCGTGCAATTCAACAAGATGTTTTCTCAGTAATTGGATTAACCGATGAAGAAGCACAAAGTAAATTCGGCTTCTTGCTCGAAGCATTTAATTATGGACCTCCGCCTCACGGTGGAATTGCGCTCGGTCTGGATCGTGTATGTGCGCTGCTCTCTGGTTCTGATTCCATTAGAGAAGTAATTGCATTTCCAAAGACTGCAAGTGGCGGAGATCCGCTGACTGGAGCACCCACACCTATTACTCCTGCGCAAAGAAAAGAAGCTGCAATTGATTGGACTCCTCCAAAGGAGTAGTCAGGTAGGCTAGCGATATGGGTCCCGGTGGAATTGCAACAATCATTGCTGCAGCATCTCTCTTCGTCATCGCGGTATCACTGGGTTACGCAATTTTTAGAGTGAGCAAATTTATCGACGAAGCTAAGGTTTCCTTGAAAGCATTTACTGATGACACAACGCCGCTCTTACACGAGTCCACCCGTACGCTAGAACTGATCAATAGCCCGCTCGAGAGCATCGCCAAAATCACTAAGAATGTAGAAGATGTAACGACCAAGGTTTCAGGTGCTACAACGAATTTTATGGAGAAGAATGGTGCTGCAGTGAAGGTCGCTGGGGCGCTTTTAAGTGCAGCCCAAATCAGCAAAGGGCGTAAGAAGAAGAAACCCGAATAATTTAGAGTGGGTGGAGCTAACTAGTGCAATCTGCTGAGATCCGTTCGCGTTGGCTACGGTTTTTTGAAAAAGAGAATCGTCAAGGGCTTACCCACACCATAGTTCCATCGGCATCGCTGATTGCCGATGATCCCAATCTGCTCTTGGTCAATGCCGGAATGGTGCCCTTTAAACCGTATTTTCTCGGAGAAGTAACCCCTCCATATAAACGCGCGACTTCTGTACAAAAATGTGTCCGCACCCTTGATATCGACGAGGTAGGAAAAACCACCCGGCATGCTTCATTCTTTCAAATGTGTGGAAATTTCTCCTTCGGAGATTATTTTAAGGAAGGTGCAATATCACTTGCTTGGGAACTGTTAACCCGACCTATCGCAGATGGTGGTTATGGATTTCCAGAAAATCGTCTCTGGGTAACTGTCTATTTAGATGATGATGAAGCAGCAGACATTTGGCATAAGAAGATAGGCATTCCTCGAGAACGTATTCAACGTCGAGATATGGCAGATAATTTTTGGTCCATGGGAGTACCGGGACCATGTGGTCCATGTTCAGAAATTTATTACGATCGCGGCCCCGAATATGGCGCTGAAGGTGGCCCGATTGCCGATGAGAACCGCTACCTGGAAGTCTGGAATTTGGTTTTCATGCAGAATGAACGCGGCGAAGGAAGTGGAAAATCAGACTTTCCTATTTTGGGCGAGCTACCTGCGAAGAGCATTGACACAGGACTTGGTTTAGAGCGAACCGCCGCACTTTTACAAGGTGTCGAGAATATTTACGAGATTGATACAACAATGCAGATTCTTACGCAGGCCAGCACATTGACCGGTGTTAAATATGGAAAATCTCAAGCGTCCGATGTTTCACTTCGTGTAGTCGCAGACCATGCACGCACTGCAGCCATGCTTATCGGCGATGGAGTGACTCCGGGAAATGAAGGACGTGGATACGTCTTACGGCGAATGATGCGTCGCACCATACGAAATATGCGTTTATTGGGGGTTAATGATCCCATTATGAAAGAACTGACTTCATCGGCGATTGGCGCTATGGGTCCGCAATATCCCGAGCTCGTTACGGATGAAAATCGCATCATTGCAGTAGCTACTGCCGAAGAGGATTCATTCCTTCAGACGCTCAAAAGTGGTACATCGATCTTTGATATGGCAGCCTCTGAGTTAAAGAGCAGTAAAAAGACTGTACTTGCCGGTGAAGATGTCTTTAAATTGCATGACACATATGGTTTTCCATTTGATCTGACCTTGGAAATGGCTCGTGAAGAAGGATTAGAAGTGGATGAGGCAGGCTTTAAACGCCTCATGAATGAACAGCGAAATCGTGCAAAAGCTGACGCCAAAGCTAAGAAGAGTGGCCACACAGATGTCAGTGAGTATCGCAAGATTGCCGATACCAAGGGCGCATCAACCTTTATCGGTTATTCGCATACTGAATCCGAATCTACTGTCAATGGAATTTTGGTGGAAGGCAAAAGCGTGGCAAGTGCTGTTGCCGGAAATGAAGTTGAAATAGTTCTTGACCGAACCCCTTTTTATGCAGAAGGCGGCGGGCAACTTGCAGATGGTGGCCGCATCTTGGTGCAAAGCGGCGCAGTGATTGAGATAGATGATGTGCAAAATCCTGTGGTGGGCCTTTCAGTTCATCGCGGCAGAATTCTTGAAGGAGAAGTAACAGTTGGTTCTTTAGCACATGCGGCAATTGACATTGAAAGACGTCAGGCAATATCTCGGGCACACACTGCAACTCATATGGTGCATAAGGCTTTTCGAGAGATTCTAGGAGAAACTGCAACTCAAGCAGGCTCGGAAAATTCCCCTGGTCGATTCCGATTTGATTTTCCCTCAACTGGAGCAGTACCAGAATCAGTATTACATGATGTTGAATCTCGAGTGAATACATTGCTTCTCGATAATCTGGCAGTAACGGCAGAAACCATGTCGCAAGATGCTGCAAAAAAGATGGGCGCTATGGCGCTTTTTGGTGAGAAATATGGAGATGTCGTTCGTGTAGTCAGCGTTGGTGATTGGGCTCGCGAATTATGCGGCGGTACACACGTTTCGGCATCAGGACAACTAGGAGTCGTGAAGCTTCTCTCTGAGTCTTCCATTGGAGCAGGAGTACGACGAGTAGAAGCGCTTGTGGGCGTGGATGCCTATCAATACTTAGCAAGAGAGCATGTGTTACTCAATTCTTTGACAGATATTCTTAAAGGTTCGAGAGCTGAAGAGTTACCAGAACGCATTTCTGAACTACTTAACAAGATGAAGGAGATTGAGAAAGAGTTGGCAAAGGTGA
Source organism: uncultured Candidatus Planktophila sp. (assembly GCA_964529875.1). Classification (GTDB taxonomy): domain Bacteria; phylum Actinomycetota; class Actinomycetes; order Nanopelagicales; family Nanopelagicaceae; genus Planktophila. The sequence continues at coordinate 11,029 of CAZGXO010000027.1, forward strand.
GGTCGGCTCAAGTCATGTCTCAAATCTCTTCAATTGCAGAAAAATCACAAGTGCTCTCTGGAACTACGACAATTGCGACTTCACTCGGAGATGGAATTTCGGGTGATGATCTGCGAAAGATCGCGACAGACCTTAAATCTAGAGCGCAGCAATCAGTGGTGGCGCTAACCAGCGTCAATGAGGGCAAGGTAATTTTGGTGGTTGCAGTAAGTGATGCTGCGCAAAAATCTGGTATCAAAGCAGGTGATTTAGTGAAGGTGGGCTCACAAGTTCTTGGTGGCGGTGGCGGCGGTAAGAGCGATTTCGCACAAGGCGGTGGCACAAATATTGATGCTATCGACCAAGCGCTCACGGCAATCTGTAACGCGATTAAAGGTTAGAGCAAGGTAGCGCGAAGTGATTCGTGGTCGCCGTCTAGCCTTTGATTATGGCGACGTTCGTATAGGTGTCGCAATTTCAGATCATGATTGCATCTTGGCATCGCCTCTAAAAGTATTGCGCACGCAGGATGCGCGGTTGCAGAAAGATATATCTGCCCTTCTATCTGAATA
>CAZGXO010000027.1:11679-13372 GCA_964529875.1 uncultured Candidatus Planktophila sp.
GCTCTGCTGATAAGTGGAAGTTTCACGCTAGGCGTGCACGCCATCCGATCCAGCGGTAATAGCGCGCCAGATTTTCCTTGTCAGGTCTCAAGCGAAGAAGTAATAGTTCATATCAATGCGGGGGATTCAGGTTCCCTCATTGGCCAAACGTTGTATAAGGCAGGTGTGGTCAAATCTGCGCAAGCGTATTTTCGTGTCGCAGTAGGAGATCCCAGATCACAGAAAGTTGCTCCCGGAGATCACCGTCTCACTACATCAAATTGCGCCAAGCACGTTCTGGTCCAACTCTTAGATCCACGCCGTATTGCAGGCCTGATCAATATCCAAGAGGGAATGTGGGTATCCGAAGTTCTTCCTCAAATGTATGCCGCTGGGTTTGAAAAGAGTCAGGTAAACCGTGCTCTCACAACCTTGAACAAGCCGCAAGGATTTACGACCATTGAGGGGCTTTTGTTTCCAGCGCAATATAGTTTTGATAAAGAAACTACTTCCTCAGCCGCATTGCAAAGTATGGTGAATCGAGCAGAAGCAGAGATGAAACGTGCTGGGTTTTTTGAAAGTGGTGCCAAGTTTTCTCCGCAAAAACTTCTCATCATGGCATCTCTGATCCAAGCTGAAGGCCAAGAAAGAGATTTCGGTAAAGTGTCGAGAGTTATTTACAATCGTCTGGCGAAAGGTATGCCGCTGCAATTTGATTCCACAGTTCACTATGTAAAGAAACTAAGGGGTACGATTTTCTTGAGCACACAATCGACTCTGATCAAATCGCCTTACAACACCTATCAACGCTATGGATTACCTCCGGGGCCAATCAATAACCCTGGAGCGCTAGCCATGGAGGCGGCGATAGATCCAGCACCAGGCAATTGGCTCTATTTCATTACAGTTGCGCCTGGCGACACTAGATTCACAGATAATCTCAATGAGTTCAGTAATTGGAAGATCGAATATAAGAAGAATTTACGAGCAGGCAAGTTTAGGAGTCAAGGATGATTCGAGGCGCAGTTCTTGGTTCGCCTATTACGCATTCGCTATCACCAGTTCTTCACCGTTCAATTTTTGAGCGCCTGAAGTTGGAAGGTACATACGAAGCCATTGAAGTTCGAAGCGGAGAACTCCAAAACTTTTTAGAATCCCGTTCAGCAGATTTTGATTATCTTTCCTTGACTATGCCCCTGAAAGAAGAAATTGTCAGCCTGCAGATCCCGCAATCATCTGATGTGCTGAAATCGCAATCGGGAAATACTCTCATCAAACGTGATGGTAAGTGGCGCTCCTTAAGTACGGACGGTTTGGGTTTTCTCAATGCACTTGCCGACATTGCATTCACAAATTTCGACAATGTTCTTGTTTTAGGAGCCGGCGGTACGGCGCGAGCAATTTGTGCGAGCCTGGATGGTGTCGCAAAGAAAATTACAGTACTTGGAAGAACACGTTCTCGAAAAGAAGCGCTTGAACAGATTGTTACTCATTCGCACTTCACCTACGAAGTTTGGATGGATAGTTATGACACCTCTTCCTATTCACTTGTTGTGAATACGACCCCATCTGGCGCTGCTGATCTACTTGCAGAAAATGTGAAAGATGTAGCCACAAGCCTGCTCTTTGATGTCATCTACAAACCATGGCCTACTAAATTGGCAAGGCGATGGAGCGATCTTGGGGGCGCAACAGTCTCGGGATTGGAGTTATT
>CAZGXO010000028.1:0-13279 GCA_964529875.1 uncultured Candidatus Planktophila sp.
TGGATTTTCTTTAAAGATAAAGTGGCGCGCCCTGCTGATCTACGAGTTTCTACTGTCCTAGCCAGATCAGCAGAATAAGTCCGAGCAGCGTTAATAAGGTAATCAGCCGGCGGCTCTTAAAGTTCATTATCTTCCAGCACTTTCTGTGGCACATGAGATGGTACTAATTTCACAATGATGTAGGAGATAAAGATTAAGACCGGCACCATCAGGTATGCCCGAGAGATGCCAAAGAGATCACCGAGCACTCCCAATAAAAATGGCGATCCCGCAATGGCAAGTCCGGCTCCTGTTGAACTTCCACCGATTGCTAAATCTGGCCGCCCTTCACTGAAATCAATCATGCGAATTGAGGCAAGTGCGAATTGATTTGATACACCAACACCCGCGATGAGAACTCCGGCAAAACTTAAGAATAAATTATGGGAGAACCAGAGAATAAAGAAACCTACTGCTTGAATTGCAATAATGAGTTTTAACTGTGCATCAAGTGGCATGTGCTTGAGAATACGTCCGCCATACCACCGACCAAGAAACATGCCAGTTCCGAGCGCTGCCACAGTTAAGGTAGAGATAGCAGGCGAGGCACCGGTGCGATCAATAATGAGCGCTGCTGCCCAGAATGAAATGGCAAATTCACTGGCAATACAGGCGATAAAACCAACCCACGAGAACCAATATTGGCGCGATAACTTTCCTGATTGTGGACCAGCTTCATCTGGTACATGTAGATCTGGTTCTCTATCGCGCACAAGAAAGAGAATGAGTGCAAGGGGAATTGCAATCAGCATGCCGAGGCGCCACATATCTCGGTAATTATTTGCAATGGAGCCAACGATGAGCGTTCCAGATATGTATCCGCACGAACCAATTGCATTTGATTGTGTCAGCGCCATCGGAGATAACTCTTGAAAGTGAGTTGTAATCGCAGTCAGCGCATTATTGATGGTGATAGAAACTCCAAAACCAGTGAAGAGCGCTGCAGGAATCGAGAAGAGAACTGAAGGCGATGCGACAAAGGCCATCAGACCAATGGAAAAAATAGTCAGACCAATCCAACCTGTAATTGCTCGGCCAAAGCGATGCGCTAAGTGCGGATTAGCCAGTCCTGCCAAGATCGAAGCAAGTCCAAGCGCAGTTCCATGCAGACCCGCAATGGTCAGTGATGTTCCTTGATCTGCCCGCAGTAGTGGCTGCGATGGTCCAAAACTTCCTAAGAAGATATTGACGCAGACAGTTTGGAGTGCCGGCGCCCAAAAATAACGGTCGCGCTTAAAAGTTGAAGCCACAGTTAGAGATGTGACACTACATAATCAATAGAGGCAGTGAGTGCATCAATATCGGCAGGATCAACAGAAGGGAACATGGCAATACGCAATTGATTCTTGCCCAGCTTGCGATATGGCTCGGTATCAACAATGCCATTGGCGCGAAGCGCTGCAGCTACTTTGGCAGCATCGATGGCATCATCAAAGTTAATCGTGCCCACAACTTTTGAACGTTGTGCTGGATCTGCCACAAAAGGAGTTGTGTAGCTGGTCTTTTCTGCCCAGCTATAAAGTCGAGATGCCGAATCTGCAGAACGTCCGGCAGCAAACTTCAAACCACCATTGGTATTCATCCACTTCAATTGCTCATCGAGCAACATCAGAGTAATAATCGCAGGGGTGTTGTAGGTCTGATCTAATCTGGAATTTTCAATTGCCGTCATCAAATCAAAGAATGCGGGGATAAAACGGCCACTTGCTTTGATTTTCTCAGCGCGGGCAAGAGCGGCGGGGCTCATAAGTGCTAGCCACAAGCCACCATCTGATGCAAAGGATTTCTGCGGAGCAAAGTAATACGTATCAAATTCTTCTGCTTTCACATCTAAACCACCGGCTGCAGATGTGGCATCGACCAAAACAAGTGCACCATCTGTTCCTGCAGGTCGCTGGATATTCATGGCAACACCCGTTGATGTTTCATTATGTGTCAGCGCATAAACATCAATACCTGCTTCAGCATGTGCAGTGGGGTGGCTTCCTGGCTCTGCCTTAATGACAGAAGGATCGGCTAAGAACGGTGCATCTTTCGCGGCTGCGGCAAATTTAGAAGAAAATTCGCCGAAGACTAAATGCTGTGAGCGATTTTCAATGAGACCAAATGTTGCAATATCCCAAAATGCAGTAGAGCCGCCATTACCGAGAACGACTTCATATCCTGCAGGAAGAGAGAAGAGCGAAGTAAGACCTTCGCGCACGCTCTTGACTACATTTTTAACTGGCTTTTGGCGATGTGAAGTTCCGAGAATGTAATTGCTGCCAGCTGCAGTAAGCGCAGAGAGCGCTTCTGGGCGAATCTTTGATGGACCGCAACCAAAACGTCCATCACGTGGCTTCAAATTATCGGGAATAACAATGGCATCGCTCATGGGGCAAGACTACGGGTAGTACCTATTGAGTTCCCAATCAGAATGCGTGTTAGCCCGCTCATAGCGCAAGCGATCATGCAATCGTGAATATCGTCCTTGCCAAAATTCAATACTGATTGGTGTGACGCGATAGCCGCCCCAATGTGGCGGACATGGAACTGTGCTTCCTTCAGGCCACTTTGCAGCAGCGCCGGCGAATCTCTCTTCTAATTCAGCGCGCGATGCAAGTGGCGCAGATTGTGCCGATGCCCATGCGCCAATCTGCGATGACCAGGGGCGAGTTGCAAAATATTCTTCTGATTCATCGCGCGAAATCTTTTCGGCAAATCCCGCAATAGAAACTTGGCGCTCCATTGCATACCAAGGAAAGAGGAGAGTGACGTGGGTATTCATCTCGATGGCATGGCCTTTACGCGATGAATAATTTGTGAAGAAGGTAAATCCGCCGTGCGAAATATCTTTTAATAAAACAGTGCGGGTAGAAAGTGATTCTGCGCCTTTACTATCTGCACCCAATGTGGTGAGCACCATGGCATTTGCTTCGACGATAACTGGATTCTCTGCGGCAGCTTGTAGCCACTCTGCAAAAGCTACGAACGGATCTGCAGGGAGTGATTCCATGCCGACTTCGCCATAAGAGCGGCGCATTGCTCGAATCGAATCGCGCGTTAGGTCATCGGTCATAGGTGTATCGAACCTCACTTTTGGATGAAGTGCATCTGCACTCCTTGTGGTGGTCAGCACCCCTTGGACAGGTGCAGAATTAGTGCGTGAATTCTTGGTAAGAATTCAAAACGGGGGAGTAACACGTGGCAGAAGATTTCAAGCCAGGCCTAGAAGGCGTTATTGCATTTGAATCTGAAATTGCAGAGCCTGATAAGGAAGGCAGCGCACTGCGTTATCGCGGCGTTGATATTGAAGATCTCGTAGGTCGCGTCTCTTTCGGAAACGTATGGGGATTGCTGGTTGATGATGAATTTAATCCCGGACTTCCCAACGCAGAACCGTTTCCACTTCCTGTGCACTCAGGTGATGTGCGCGTAGATATTCAATCTGCAATTGCTATGTTGGCTCCCGCTTGGGGATTTAAACCACTTCTTGATATTTCCGATGAAGAAGCGCGCAGCAATTTAGCGCGCACTTCCGTGATGGTACTTTCTTATCTAGCACAAGCTGCTCGCGGAATCTTTAATCCCATGATTCCTGAATCACAAGTTGATAAAGCACATACTGTTGTTGAGCGCATGATGATTCGTTGGCGCGGTGAACCAGATCCACTTCATGTTCGCGCTATCGATGCCTATTTTGTTTCTGCCGCAGAGCATGGAATGAATGCTTCAACCTTCACTGGTCGCGTGATTGCATCAACTGGTGCCGATGTGTGTGCTGCGCTTTCTGGTGCAATTGGCGCCATGTCTGGTCCACTTCATGGTGGTGCACCATCTCGCGTGCTCCATATGATTGAAGAAGTTGAGAAGACCGGCGATGCCGAAGGTTATGTCAAGAGTTTGCTCGATCGTAAAGAACGTTTAATGGGATTTGGTCATCGTGTGTATCGCGCTGAAGATCCACGTGCGCGCACTTTGCGTCGCACTGCAAAAGAACTTAATGCACCGCGTTATCAAGTTGCTGAAGCGCTGGAAAAAGCAGCGCTTAAAGAGCTCCGTGAACGTCAACCAGATCGCGTTCTAGAAACAAATGTGGAGTTCTGGGCCGCAATTATTTTGGATTTTGCGCAAGTACCTGCGCCACTATTTACTTCGATGTTTACTGCAGCGCGTACCGCCGGATGGTCTGCACATATTCTTGAACAAAAGCGCACCGGTCGTTTGATTCGCCCATCTGCTCGCTATGTGGGTAAAGGTCCACGTAAGCCAGAAGATGTAAAGGGCTGGGATCACACAGTGGAGCAGTTACACAAGTAATTAGCCTTTAACGGCGCCACCAGTTAAACCATTGGTGATGTACTTCTGTAGCGATACGAAGAGAATCACTATTGGCGCAGAAGACATCACGGCGCCTGCTGCAAACATCGCCCAATTCTTTGACCAAGGATCAGAGAGCAAGAGGTTAAGACCTACCGCCACCGTTAATTGTTCTGGTGTTTCAAAGACAATCGATGCCAGCACATAATCTCCAAATGTGCCGATAAATGAGAGCAGACCCATCACCGCCAATATTGGCGCGATCAAGCGCAGCAAAATTCTGAAGAAAATCTGAGTATGAGTTGCACCATCAATTTTGGCCGCCTCATCTAACTCTTTTGGAATCGTATTGAAGAATCCATACATGAGATAGGTTCCACCGCCTAAAGAGCCACCTAGATAAACCAGAATTAGCCCAGCCTTAGTTCCCAAACCAATCGCTGGAACGTAATCTGTTAACTTACTTAAGATTCCATACACTGCTGTAAGTCCTAAAATGGATGGAAACATCTGCACCAGAATCAATGCCAGCAAACCAGGCCGGCGCCCTTTAAAGCGCAGACGCGAAAAGGCAAAGGCAGCAAAGGCGCTAATAAAGACGCTCAAGATTGCGGTAATACCCGCGATGATGACCGTGTTCTTCATCCAGGTGACGAATGGATAATCACTAGAGGTCAATAAATCTGTGTAGTTCTTGGTATAGAACTGACCAAAGAAAGTAAAGTTTTCGATTCCACCCATATTGGTCAAAGATGTCGAAACAATATAGAGCAATGGAAAGAGCGCATAGGCCATCACAACGACAGCAACGAGATGCTTCCAGCCCACCTGGCGGGACCATTTCACAATTCCACCGCGTCGGGCTTTTGCATGTTTAAGAGTCTGAACCTGAGTTGTCATTGTGTTAACTCCTCTAAGCCGCGAGTACGTTTAAATGAGAAGAATGAGATTGAGCCGATGACTAAGAAAATAAGAACCGAGAAGGCGCTCGCCAATCCGTAATCAGAACCTACAGATCCGCTAAAGGCGATTCTGTAGACAAAGGTAATCAAAATATCGGTGGCACCGGCCGTGACTTTTAAAGTGGGGTCTAAGAATGGGCCACCTCCATTGACCAGATAGATAACGCCAAAATTATTGAAGTTGTAGGCAAAGGATGCGATAAGAAGTGGAGCGAGTGACACTAATAGAAGCGGCAACTTAATGGCGCGAATTTGTTTCCACGCAGATGCGCCATCAATGCTGGCAGCTTCGAGAAGATCATTAGGGATTGCTTGGAGAGCGCCGGTGCAGATAAGGAACATATAAGGAAATCCGAGCCAGAGATTCACGAGCAACACTGCAGCGCGGGCTGGCCCCTGCTGCTCTAACCACGGAATTCGGTCTTCTCCCATAAACCCAAGTAAAGATCTATTGATGAATCCATCTTGGGTGTTAAACATTCCACGCCAGACATATGCCGAGAGGAATGCAGGAAAGGCATAGGGGAGGATAAAAATTGAGCGATAGACCTTTAATCCACGGATTCGGGGGTCATTGAAGATGAGCGCCAAAATTAATCCAAGTACAAAAGTGGTAAAGACAGATAAGAATGCAAAGAGGAAGGTCCAGAGAATGATTCCTGTAAGTGGACCGCGTAGATCTTTATCACCGAAAATCTTCTTGTAGTTATTCCATCCGATATTCACTTGCCAACCAATATCGCTCAGCAATTCGCCATCATCTTTATTTTTGAAAAATCCTACAGAATCGTCGGCGATAAACTTCTTATCATCTGTTAACCGGGTCATCACCCTAGTTTTTTCATCGTATACATAAGAAAACTTATTCTGCTGAGCTAAATATCCATCTACGGTGGCTAAGAAGCCATCTGCCTTAATATCTGGTCCAAGCGGGACTTTCAGCGCTACAACTTTGGAAGAATTATCAACAATTTCATCATCACTTAATATCGTCAAACCCGGGACAGCTGTTGGGTAACCAGCTTCATCTTTAACTAAACCATCTGCTGCAGTGATCTCTCGGAAAGGATTTTTTGCATAGTTTGCACCGCCAGCATAAACCTTGCCAGCAGCTGCATCTACCGCGAGAAAAATTAAATCGCCATCTGCATTTCGCGCCACCTTGATTTCGTATTCGGTGGCATCTTCAATGGGAGCAACTGCTGCTTGCTGAATGGCATCAAGCGCTTCGACATAAGAACCGTTATGAAGAGTTCCAAAATTGGTAAATGAAATGTAGCCGCTAAAGAACACTACATAGACTTGAAAAAATAGTAAGAGAAGTACGCCTGGGGCAAGGTATTTAGCGGGTAATCCACCGCGACGTAGGTAGATCCAATTAACCAGGATGGTAATAACTGCAATAAATATTGAGAATGCATATTGCTCTTTTGCAACAAGAAGAAAGAGAACAAATCCGATACCCGCATCAACAAGTCCAAGCAGAAATATCTTGATCAACGTACCGCGGAGGCTAGGTGCACCACCTGAGTTGAGATCAAACTTCTGCTGGCGATTTCTCATGGGCCAAAGGCTCCTTCGAATTTATTTCAAGCAATCATTCAGTAATAGTTGAAGGGGTTCAAGGCCATTGTGGTCTTGAACCCCTTCAACTGTATTAACTTTTTTTAATTACAACTATCGATCAATTACGCAGCATCGATTGTTGCTTGTAGGGCAGCTACTGCCTTACGTAGGAAGTCACCTGGATCTCCAGTGTATGTACCTTCGTAAAGAGCCTTTTCAGCTTGTCCAAGTTTTGCCCAGACTGTGTCTTGGAAGACCCAAGCAGCCATTGGGTAAGCACCGTTACCTGCTGCAGCAAATGCTGCAAGGTTTGCATCTGATACGCGTGATGCTGCAACTTTATTTGCAGGGATGTTATTTGCCTTTGCTTGGTAAGCAAGCTGGAAGTCAGCTGAACCTACATAGCGAAGTACACGACCTACGTTAATTGCATTTGGCTGACCAGATACCTTGACAGACTGCCAGTATCCATAGACACCAGAGAATTGGTGAACTGCCTTGCCACCTGCTGATGGGATTGGTGCAATACCAACTTGATCTTTAGTCAGTGGCTTTGAAGCGCAACCGCTAATGGTGTCTTGAACGTGGTTGTACATCCAAGGACCGGAGATTGCATATCCACCTGACTGAATGTGGCAAGCAGACTTATCCCAACCGTCGGTTGCAACAAGCTTTGGACCATTTGCAACAAGCCAGTTTGCATATTGTGTTGAACCATCAAGGCCATAACCAAGTTTCTTTGTCCAACCACTGTTATCGCGGGTGTACTGGGTAAGTCCGAATGATGATGCAAATGCTGACATGTGGTAAGGATCGCCATTTGTTGCAGCCTTTTGAATTGGCATAGCAAGTCCTGGCTTTGAAGCGATGAGATCTGCAACGCTCATTCCCTTTGGATCTTTTCCATCACGCTTATTCCAGATAAGTGCAATGTTCTCTGAATAGATTGGCATTCCATAGAGCTTTCCACCGATGGTGAAACCAGAAAGCATGTCCTTAGAGAATTGAGTCTTGAGTGATCCGATAACGATTGGTGCAATTGTTCCTGAACCAACAAGAGTTCCGGTCCAGTCGTGAGCTCCAACCATAAGGTCTGGACCCTTTCCTTCAGGGACAGCCTTAATAAATTCCTGACGTGTATCTTTCTTGTAGACCACGTTAATTGTGATGCCTTGTGTCTTTGCCCATGCAGCGATGATTGGGGTCTGTTCATCATCTTTTGCACTTTGAGCACCTGACCAGATTGTTACGATCTTGGAGGCAGATGTAGCAGCGTTTGATGGTGCAACAATCATTCCAGTTGCAGCAACAGCGGCAACCAGGGCGATTGCGAGGGTACGCTTACGTAAAACCATGCTGTTAATTCCTAACTTGTTTGAGGGTGTACTGCTCTCCCACATGGGATGGCGGAATTTTATTAGCGCCTATGGGGGGTCTACAAGGAAGATTCACCGTGTTACCGAACTGTTGTAAATTGCAAAAACTGCAAAAGGCGAAGGAATTGATGCTCACCCCTACAGTAAGCCTGCAGCCTTTGCCCGGCCACGGAAGATGACAAGGGGAATTTGAGAATGTCTCAGCCATATCCGCTGCCCCATCACGATGGTAGCGAGTTATATGTAAGCAACGATGCGCCCACGTTAGGAAGTGAAATTTCTCTACGGGTGCGAATTCCAAATTCCTACACCTTTGACACTGCGCTAGTTCGTTTTTATTCAGATAGTGAAGCAACTGTGCTGCCATTAAAAAAGCAGAAAGAAAATTCCGTTGAATCTTGGTGGTCGGTAAAGCTGCCGATTAAGAATTACGACACAAGCTATCGGTTTTTATTTGTACAAAATGCAGGTGATGGTCGAAGTAAATATGACTGGCTTAATGCCTCTGGTTTATTTAGCCATGACGTTCATAGCAATGAAGATTTTCGCGTTATTGCGCGACCACATTCCACTACATGGCTCAAGAACTCTGTTTTCTATCAGATATTCCCCGATCGTTTTGCTAAAGCGATAGATCGTAAGGCTCCCGACTGGGCGATTCCGGTGAAGTGGAATGCACTACCCAATGGTCGTGGCCCACGAACTGGAGTCGAATTTTATGGTGGAGACTTTGAAGGAATTAAATCTCGCCTCAGTTATATCTCTGATTTAGGTGTCAACGGAATTTATTTCACACCATTTTTTCCATCAAAATCAAACCATCGCTACGACGCAACATCCTTCGACCATGTTGATCCACTACTAGGTGGCGATAAAGCATTTATTGCATTCGTTAAAGCAGCCCATAAAGCAAAGATTAAAGTTGTTGGAGACATTACAACTAATCATTGCAGCAATGAACACCCCTGGTTTTTAAAAGGCAAGAAAGTAAAATCCTCACTAGAGAATAAGTTCTTCTATTGGGATAAGAAGACCAAGTTTGGCTATGCAACTTTTTATCAGGTCAAGCAGATGCCTAAATTAAACTTTGCTTCACGCGAGCTACAGAAACGTTTTTATGGAGGCAAAAATTCGGTCATCAAACGCTGGCTTTCACCCACATTTAATCTTGATGGTTGGCGGATTGATGTAGGAAATCAAACGGGTCGATATCGTGGAGAAGATCTGCATGACAACGTGATGCGCGATATCCGCCAAGCGATGAATGATGTCAAGCCAAATACTTGGTTGGTTGCAGAGAATGCAGATATGTGGGCAAGTGATCTCAATGGATCTGGTTGGGATGGCACGATGAATTACAACGGATTTATGCGTCCACTCTGGGCTTGGTTTAATCACACACCAAATCTTGCAACCGGAGGATTTCACGGACTTCCAATTAACATTCCAAAAACCACCGGCTGGCAATTTCTGCAAGCGATGACAGCATTTAATTCATCGATACCTTGGCGAGCCCTCATTGAGAGCATGACATTGCTTGATTCTCATGACACAGCACGAATGCGAAATGTTGTTGGCGGAGATAAAGAGAAACATCTGGCGGCGATGGGAATGCTCCTTACATATCCGGGAGTTCCTTCAATTTTTGCTGGTGATGAATTAGGGCTGGAAGGCGCTTGGGGAGAAGATGCGCGTCGCACAATGCCGTGGGATGAGAAATGGGATGTAGAGTTCTTAGACAATGTAAAAGCTCTCATCAAACTTCGCAAAAATGCACCTGCGCTTATCGAAGGTGGATTGCGTTGGGTTGATGTAGATGATGATTATCTTCTCTACCTTCGAGAGTCAAAGAAACAGAGCCTCTTGGTTCTGGTCGCCCGCGATACATGCACGGTAAATATTGACCTTACTCGCTACGGCTACAAAGTTTCCAAGACTCTCTTTGGTCCAGAACAAAAAGGAAGCGCTATTAAATTGAAGTTAGCAAACGGCACAGCAGCTATATGGGAAGTTGCATAATATGAAGGCAAAGTTACTCATTCTTTTCACACTTATTCTCACAATTGGTATTTCCACGAGCACTGCAGCAGATAATTTTGCATCTCTTGCTACACCCATTGCGCGTGGTTCGCAGAGCGATGAATCTGCCTACTTTGTGATGACAGATCGTTTCTTTAATGGCGATGCAAGTAATGATGCTGGCGGGATGAAAGCAGATTCATTCGAAAGTGGTTTTAATCCAGCTAGTGATGTGATGTATCACGGCGGTGATTTCAAAGGTATGACTGCCAAATTAGATTACTTGAAGAATTTAGGTTTCACATCTGTATGGATTACTCCTCCTATTAAGCAACAAACCATGCAAGGAAATTCATCAGCTTTTCATGGGTACTGGGGGTTAGATTTCACAACTATTGATCCACACTACGGAAGTGATGCAGATTTTAAGAAGTTTGTAGATGCCGCTCACTCCAAAGGTATGAAAGTGATCATGGATATCGTGGTCAACCACACCGCTGATGTCATTCAATATTCAACTGATAATAATTATGTTGATCATAAGTCAGCTCCCTATAAAGATGCTGATGGAAATCCATTTGATCCGGCGAAATTTGCTGGTAAGGCAGATTTTCCTAAATTGAGCGCTACAAAGTCATTTGCAAAACAACCATCTGTTCCATCTTCATTAGCGAACGCAAAAAGTCCAGCATTCCTCAATGACGTCACCAATTATCACAACCGAGGTGATTCGACCTGGTCTGGGACATCTGTCTTTGACGGTGACTTTATGGGACTTGACGATGTCTTCACCGAAAAACCAGAAGTCGTCGCGGGCTGGATCAAAGTCTGGAGCGATTGGATTAGAAACTTCGGCATTGATGGATTTCGGATTGATACTGCAAAGCACGTTAATCCTGAATTTTGGCGAGAATTTATTCCAGCTATCTTAAAAACTGCGAAAAGTGTTGGGAAGACAGATTTTCCTATCTATGGAGAAATCTTTGACTCCAACCCAATTGAAACCTCTAAATTTGTGCGTGAGCAATCTTTCCCTGGCGTTCTCGACTTTCCCTTCCAGAGCACAATTACAAACTTTGTCACCAGCGATGGTGGAGCAGAGAAATTAGTCGAACTCTTTAATGCCGACGATCTTTACACCACTTCCTCTACATCTGCCTATGGTTTAACTACTTTCCTTGGTAACCATGACATGGGTCGAATCGGTATGTTTATTGCCGGATCTGCAAATGGCGACCAGCAAGTTATTCTGGCTAAATCTAAATTGGCCAATGCGCTCTTATTCTTACTTCGCGGCGGCCCTGCTCTGTATTACGGAGATGAAAAGGGTCTGGCTGGAAGCGGTGGCGATGCCCAAGCTCGCCAAGATATGTTTGCAACCGCTGTCACGTATTGGCAAGATGAAAATCGCGTCGGCTCGGATCCAATTGGAACCAAGAGTTCTTTCGATGTGAAGAACCCACTCGAAGATCAGATTTCGCAGATGCAAGCAGTGATTGCTAAAAATCCAGCTCTGCGTTCAGGTACGCAACAAATTCGTTTTGCTAATGGATCGCTCTTTGCTGTGACTCGATATCTCAAAGGTCAAGAGTATGTCGTTGTGTATAACGCAGGTGCCAAGCAAGCTGAGGCTAAGTTCAAAGTCAGCACTTCAGGCTCCAAGTGGCAGTTAATTCTTGGAAATTCATCTGCAGCATCTTTTACAAAAAATACCGCCGCGGTCACTCTTCCTGCTTACTCGTATGCGGCCTATAAAGCTGTCTCACCATTGAAAGCAAAAGCTGCCCCATCCATTAAATTGAATGCGCCACGTTCTGATTACGCACTTGATTATCTGCTAGAAATTAGCGCAACGGTGCCAGGCGATGAGTACAACCAAGTGACATTCCTGATGCGCGAGAGCGGTAAAAACTGGGTGAATTTAGGTACATCCGATCGACGCACCATCAAGAGTTCGGTTGCCGATGATGGTCTCTATCGCGTCTATATCGAACCGCGGAAGTTTCCGTCTGGGACTAATCTGGAATTTGTTGCAGTGGTAAAGACTGAATCTGGAAAGAGCGCGACCTCAAAGATCGTGAAATTTAAGATTAACTACTAAGCCAGAAGCGAAGTGGTTCATCAAGGTAGCGAGCCCACGATTTCTCATTATGTCCTGAACGTGAGTAAACCTGACTATGGAAATTGCGAGAGGTATAACCGCGCTTTCGCATCAAATCGTCGGCGAGATTTTGTAGTGGCTCATAATCGCGATCAAGCCCCTTAGTCCCGCGGCTCATCCACACTTTATAAGGTTCGGTTGCTGGTAGCGCTGCAATCATCTTCTCGACCAATGTTTCATCACTGAGCGTCCAATGTGGAGATAGAGCAAGCGCAGTTGAAAATTCTTGGGGATGTTTTGTAAGTGCATACAACGTTGCCAGCCCACCCATACTCGAGCCAATCATGGCGGTGTTCTGCGACTTAATATCAGGTGCGATTGTAGGAACTATTGTGGAGAAGATTGTTTGTAAATAATTATTTGCGTGCAAATCAATGGTCACGTTATCTGGTTTATATTGTGGGTTGATGTATTGGCCAGGTGTAAAAAAATCTTGTGGCGTTAAATCTTTCGCCCTTCCCCAAGGATCTGTTTTGCTGGAGCTGTGCCAGATGGCGATGATGGCAGGTGGAGAACACTCCAGCTTCTTGCTGACGCGAAGTGCGGATTGCGCCATCTTCCATGTTTGTCCGCGATGAGTAGATGTACGCCCATCAAAGACATTCTGTCCGTCGTGAGCTACGAGTAGATGGGATGCGCCTTCGCGGGGCAGCCAGAAATCAACTGTTCTATCGGCGATAAAGGTTCGCTGAACATCTCCTGGCACCCCACGCACTTGAAATCGCTTCAACTCTTGCATAGTGCTTAAATCATGCCATGAAATCACCAACTCGAAATATCGTGTGGTTTCGCCGTGATTTGCGCATCAGTGATCACCCGGCACTAAATGCAGCGCTTGAATCTAGCGATGAGATAGT
>CAZGXO010000029.1:0-13173 GCA_964529875.1 uncultured Candidatus Planktophila sp.
CCCTCAGATATCTGAGGGTTTTTTTATTGAAGAAGGGAGAAGGTAGATGGCAACACACGTTCCAACAGCGAACGGCACAGAAATGACAGGAGCTACTTCATTGGTGAAGAGCCTAGAAGCTGCTGGCGTTGATGTGATGTTCGGTCTACCTGGTGGTGCAATTCTTCCCGCCTACGATCCCATCTTTGATTCCACCATTCGCCACATCTTGGTACGTCACGAACAAGGTGCAGGTCACGCTGCAACTGGCTATGCACAAGTCACAGGTAAAGCAGGAGTCTGCATTGCAACATCTGGGCCAGGTGCGACAAATTTAGTAACACCACTCATGGATGCGGCGATGGATTCAGTTCCCGTTGTTGCAATTACTGGCCAAGTTCCATCTGCCGCAATCGGCACAGATGCATTTCAAGAGGCGGATATTCGTGGCATCACAATGCCATTTACGAAGCACAATTACTTAGTCACCGATCCGGATCAAATTCCTGCAGTTATCGCTGAGGCATTTCATATTGCGACAACCGGTCGACCAGGACCTGTGCTGGTTGACGTTGCCAAAGATGCCATGCAGAAGATGACCAAGTTTCAATGGCCAACCGAGATTGCACTAGCTGGATATAAACCAAAAGTTGTACCAGATGCGCAATCGATTCGTGATGCAGCAGCGTTGATTGCACAATCTGCCAAACCAGTCTTTTACATTGGTGGCGGAGTCATCAAAGCAGATGCGCACCGTGAGCTACGCCAGCTTGTTGAAATTTTAGGCGCACCAGTTGTGACAACGCTGATGGCGCGTGGTGCTTTCCCAGATTCACATCCATTACATATGGGAATGCCCGGAATGCACGGCACAGTTGCCGCTGTTACAGCGCTGCAAAAAGCTGATTTGCTGATTACTTTAGGCGCTCGCTTTGATGATCGCGTTACTGGAAAACTCTCAACTTTTGCTGTAAATGCCAAGATTATTCATGCAGATATTGACCCTGCAGAAATTGGAAAGAACCGCCACGCAGATGTTGCTGTTGTGGGTGATGTTCGCGAAACTATCAAGGCGCTCATACCTGCGCTCCAGGCTGAATTAGCGAAGAACCGCACTGATTTATCTACATGGTTACGTCAGATGAATTCGCTCAAATCAACCTACCCACTCGGATATGACTTACCTGAAGATGGATCACTCTCACCTCAGCATGTGATTCAACGTATTGGTCAGATTTCTGGAAGCGACACTGTCTTTACGGCAGGAGTTGGCCAACATCAAATGTGGGCTTCGCAATTTATTTCCTATGAACATCCACGCACCTGGCTCAACTCTGGTGGCGCCGGAACCATGGGTTACGCAGTTCCAGCTGCAATGGGCGCAAAGGTTGGTGCACCACAGTCAACAGTCTGGGCAATCGATGGTGATGGTTGTTTCCAAATGACCAACCAAGAGTTAGTAACGTGTGCACTCAACGCTATTCCAATCAAGGTGGCCATTATTAATAATGAATCACTGGGCATGGTTCGCCAGTGGCAGACACTTTTCTATGAAGGTCGTTACTCCAATACATCTCTTGATTCCAAGCGCGTTCCTAATTTTCCTATGCTTGCCGAATCAATGGGTTGTGTTGGACTTGCCTGCGAACGACCTGAAGATCTTGATAAGACAATTGAGAAAGCCATGTCTATTAATGATCAACCCGTTGTTGTTGATTTTCGCGTTCATCGCGATGCCATGGTGTGGCCAATGGTTGCGGCAGGAACATCGAACGATGAAATCATGATTGCACGTGCAACAGCACCTGACTGGGATTCACAGGAGCTCTAATGACAACTACCGCACGCCGCCAACACACACTCGAAGTTCTTGTGGAGAACGCACCCGGTGTTCTTGCACGCGTAGCTGGACTATTTTCGCGCCGCGCTTTCAACATTGATTCGCTCAATGTAGGACCGACTGAGAATCCAACTATTTCCAAGATGATCATCGTTGTGGGGGTTGAAGGACACTCACTCGAGCAGGTCATTGCACAGCTCGACAAATTGATCAGCGTTATCTCTATTAAGGAAATCCTCAATGGAAATAGCGAAGTAATTCACGACACCCAACCCGACTACCAGAACTAATTTCTTAGCTCAAAAAGAAAAAGGAGAAATACCGTGGCAACTATGTATCACGAAGAGGATGCAGATCTATCCATCATCCAAGGTCGCAAAGTTGCGATTATCGGCTACGGCTCACAAGGCCATGCACATGCACTCAGCCTTCGCGATTCTGGTGTTGATGTCCGTGTTGGTCTCAAAGAAGGTTCACCATCTCGCGCCAAGGCAGAAGCCGAAGGTCTACGCGTTGTTTCAGTTGCCGATGCAGTAAAAGAAGCAACTGTCATCATGATTTTGGCGCCAGATCATGTGCAGCGCCACATTTATGCAGAATCAATTCTGCCAAATCTTAAGAAAGGCGATGCACTCTTCTTTGGACACGGATTTAATATCCGCTTTGGTTACATCAAACCAACTGCCGATGTTGATGTCTGCATGGTTGCACCAAAGGGACCTGGCCATTTAGTGCGCCGCGAATATTCTGCAGGACGCGGCGTTCCCGTCATTGTTGCAGTTGAACAAGATGCAACGGGTAACGCTTGGCCTTTGACGCTTTCCTATGCCAAAGCAATTGGTGGATTACGCGCAGGCGGAATTCTTACAACCTTTACAGAAGAAACTGAGACTGACCTCTTTGGTGAGCAAGCAGTTCTCTGCGGCGGCGCTTCACAACTTGTGATGTACGGTTTTGAAACTCTGGTGGAAGCTGGATATCAACCAGAAGTTGCATACTTTGAATGCCTACACGAACTCAAGTTGATTGTGGATTTGATGTATGAAGGCGGAATCGCAAAGCAGCGCTGGTCAGTTTCTGACACAGCTGAATTTGGAGATTACATCTCAGGTCCACGTGTCATTGATCCACGTGTGAAAGAGAATATGAAGGCAGTTCTTGCTGATGTGCAATCAGGAGCTTTTGCTAAGCGCTTTATCGATGATCAAGAGGCGGGAGCGCCAGAATTTAAGGCGCTTCGCGCAAAAGGTGAAACACACATCATTGAGGGCGTAGGACGTGAACTTCGCAAGATGTTTAGTTGGATGAAGAACTCCAACAAGGACGACTACAAAGAGGGAAGTGCGGCGCGTGGCTAAACCTGTTGTTCTGATTGCTGAAGAACTCAGCGCTGCAACGCTCGATGCGTTGGGTCCTGATTTTGAAGTTCGCAATTGCGATGGTGCAGATCGCGCACAATTGTTGGCGTCTCTTGGCGCTGGCGTTGATGCAGTTCTCATCCGTTCTGCAACCAAGATGGATGCTGAAGCAATTGGCGCAGCAAAAGGTTTAAAGGTTATTGCGCGCGCTGGAGTTGGCCTTGATAACGTTGATATTCCAGCAGCAACAGCAGCAGGAGTGATGGTGGTTAATGCCCCAACCTCCAATATTGTTTCTGCAGCAGAACTTGCAATTTCATTACTCCTAGCTTCTGCTCGCTTTATCTCTCCAGCTCATGCAGCGTTAAAAAATGGTAAATGGGCGCGCTCTAAGTACACCGGCGCAGAACTCTTTGAAAAAACTCTTGGCGTCGTTGGTTTTGGTCGAATTGGTCAATTAGTGGCGCATCGCATGCAGGCATTTGGCATGAATGTGATTGCTTATGACCCTTATCTTCAACCAGCACGCGCTGCGCAATTAGGCGTTGAACTCGTTGAACTTGATGAACTATTGAAACGCTCTGATTTCATCACCATTCATCTTCCTAAAACAAAAGAGACTGCCAATCTCATCGGGGTTGATGCGCTGAAGAAGGTAAAACCAACTGTGCGCATTATTAATGCAGCTCGTGGTGGCGTTCTTGATGAAGCAGCGCTCTACGATGCCATCAAGGAAGGTCGCGTTGCTGGTGCAGGACTTGATGTCTTTGCTACCGAACCATGCACTGATTCACCGTTATTCCAATTAGATCAAGTGGTGGCAACTCCACACCTAGGTGCATCGACCGATGAAGCACAAGAACGAGCAGGTATTGCCGTTGCAATTTCAGTGCGCAAAGCGCTGGCCGGAGAACTTGTTCCTGATGCAGTAAATGTGAAGGGTGGAGCGATTCACGATGAGATTCGCCCATCACTTCCACTCGTTGAAAAGATGGCGCAGATTGCAACTGCGATTGCCGGTGAAACTCCAGTATCTATGGACATAACTGTGAAGGGAGATATCTCTGGCCATGATTCTTCCGTACTTGCAATAAGCGCACTCAAAGGAGCGCTCGTTGCATCTGGTTGTGAAGATGTCACCTATGTCAATGCACCAGGGCTTGCCCAAGAACGTGGTGTGACCTCAGCTGTGACGACAACTCCAGATAGCCCCGAGTACCGCAGCATGATTTCACTTCATGCCGCTTTAAGTAATGGCAAATCAATTAAAGTTGATGGCACTTTGATGGGAATTCGCAAAGTTGAAAAAATTATTGCCATCGATAACTTTGATCTCGATCTGCCACCCACCGATAATTTGCTCTTCTTGCGTTATGCCGATAAGCCAGGTGTCGTTGGCGCAGTCGGTAACGCACTTGGTTCAGCCAAGATCAATATTGCTGGTATGCAAGTTGCACGTGAATCAGCAGGAGGCAGTGCGCTGATGGCGCTCACTGTAGATTCGCCGGTTACTGATGCAGTTGCAGATGCAGTCAAGAAAGAGATCGGTGCAGAACTCGTTCGTTCAGTGACTTTGGTGAACTAATGTCGCGCACAATAAATCTGGCGGTAATACCAGGAGATGGCATCGGCAGCGAAGTTGTCGGCGAAGGTCTCAAGGTACTTGATGCGGTTGCGCAAAAGTATGGAGTTACTTTTAATAAAACTCATTACGACTTAGGCGCCGGATTCTGGCATCGCACTGGAGAAGTTCTTCCTGATGCAACACTTGCCGAACTTGCCACAGCAGATGTCATCTTGCTCGGTGCAGTGGGAGATCCATCTGTTCCAAGCGGCGTCCTCGAGCGCGGGCTATTGCTCAAACTTCGTTTCGCCTTTGATCATTACATAAATTTGCGTCCTGCCAAATTAATGCCTGGCGTGACTGGTCCACTTGCAACAAAAGCTGCGATTGATTTTGTGGTTGTGCGCGAAGGCACCGAAGGTCCTTATGTAGGCGCAGGTGGCGTGCTTGCACAAGGCACAGATGCAGAAATCGCAACTGAAGAATCTCTCAATACTCGCCGCGGCGCAGAACGAGTAATCCGCGATGCCTTTCAACGTGCCGCAGCTCGTGAGCGAAAAAAGTTGACTTTGGTACATAAGAACAATGTGCTCACCCGCGCTGGAAGTTTATGGACGCGTACCTTCAATGAGGTCGCAAAAGAATTTCCAACAGTGACAACTGATTATCTCCATGTTGATGCCGCATCCATGTTCTTTGTAACAAACCCAGAACGCTTTGATGTGGTCGTCACCGACAATCTCTTTGGCGATATCTTGACCGATATCGCTGCTGCAATCTGTGGTGGCATTGGGCTTGCCGCATCAGGCAATATCAACCCGACTGGAAAATTCCCATCCATGTTTGAACCTGTGCATGGTTCAGCACCTGATATTGCCGGAAAGAATCTGGCAGATCCGACAGCAACTGTGATGTCGGTTGCCATGATGCTTGATCACCTTGGACTTACTGATGCTGCGCGCGATGTTGAAAAGGCAGTTGCTGCTGATTTAGCTGCACGTGGCGATAAGAAACGCGGCACCACCGAGATTGGTGCAGCGCTAGTTGCGTTGGTGAAATAAATGAAAATTACTCTCAATCCCAACGCTGTTCCTGAAGCAGAGCGCACCGAGAAAGTAGCAAACTGTGGATTTGGAAAGTATTACACCGATCATATGGTCGTCTGCGAGTGGACGGAAAGCGGTGGTTGGCAAGAACCAGAATTAAAGCCATACGGTCCTATTACCTTAGATCCAGCAACTGCTGTCTTTCATTACGGCCAAGAAATTTTTGAAGGTATGAAGGCATATCGCCAGCCTGATGGTGGCATCGCACTCTTTCGCCCAGAAGCAAATGCACGTCGCTTCGCTAAATCAGCAAAGCGTTTAGCGCTTCCCGAAATGCCTGAAGAGTTATTTCTCGAAACCATTCACACTCTTGTCAAACATGATGCTGGTTGGACACCTGGAAAAGTTGGCGAGTCTCTCTACATACGCCCATTCATGATTGCCACAGAAGTTGGATTAGGAGTCCGTCCAACAAATAAAGCAACCTACTTTCTCATTGCAACACCTGCTGGCGCCTACTTTGATCCATCCAAAGCTGTCTCTGTGTGGATTTCCACCGAGTATGTGCGCGCTGCAATTGGTGGAACCGGTGAAGCAAAGTGCGGTGGAAATTATGCAGCTTCACTTGTTGCGCAGAAAGCTGCAGCCAAAGAGGGTTGCGATCAAGTTGTCTGGATTGACGCCAAAGAGCGAAAGTGGATTGAAGAGATGGGTGGCATGAACCTTTACTTTGTTAAAGGTAAAGGTGCGCAGGCAAAAGTTGTGACGCCAAAACTTACCGGCACACTTCTTCCGGGAATCACACGTGATTCGATTTTAAGTGCGGCACAAGATTTGGGATATCACACCGAAGAGGTCATGCTCTCTGTCGATGATTGGCGCGATGGCGTGCAGTCTGGAGAAATTACGGAAATTTTTGCTTGTGGCACCGCAGCAGTTGTCTCTCCCGTAGGACAGGCAAAATCTGCGCTCGGAACGTGGGTGACCGGCGATGGTCAACCAGGTCCCATCACTATGCAAATCCGTAACCATCTACTCGGTATTCAACATGGCACGATTGCAGATAAACATGGTTGGGTAAAGCGAGTTGCGCTGTGATGTCACAACAGACGGCATTCGATAGAGAAGCACTTCATATCTATGACACCACGCTGCGCGATGGTGCGCAGCAAGAGGGGCTCAATCTCTCTGTTCACGACAAACTAACAATTGCGCGACATCTTGATGATCTTGGCGTTGGTTTTATTGAAGGTGGCTGGCCCGGTGCAAATCCAAAAGATACTGAGTTCTTTGCCCTTGCCAAGAAAGAGTTGAAACTCAAGAACGCAACTTTTGTTGCCTTTGGCGCAACCCGTCGTCCCAATGTAAAGGCTGCCGATGATGCGCTTCTTGGTGCGCTCCGTGATTCAGGTGCGCCTGCGGTAACGCTTGTCGCAAAATCATATGACCGACATGTTGAGCTGGCGCTTAAAACAACTCTTGATGAAAACTTAGCGATGATTCGAGACTCCATCACACACTTGCGCCAAGAAGGGCAACGCGTATTTCTTGATGCCGAACATTTCTTCGATGGATATCGCGCAAATCGCGCCTACGCTCTTGAGGTTGTGCGAGTTGCGGCAGAAGCGGGCGCTGATGTGATTGCGCTCTGCGATACCAATGGTGGAATGCTTCCGGATGAAGTGGCAGATGTAGTGAACGATATTTTGGGCGCATCTTCTGCTCGCCTTGGAATCCATTGCCACAACGACACTGGGTGCGCAGTAGCAAATTCCATGGCTGCAGTATCTGCTGGAGCAACGCATGTCCAAGGAACTCTGAATGGATATGGCGAACGAACAGGTAATGCAGACCTAGTTACCATCATCGCTAATTTGCAATTAAAGAAGAAGCACGAAGTATTGCCACAGAATGCGCTACGCGAAGCATTCCGCATCTCGCATGCAATCGCCGAAGTAACCAATATTTCTCCTTCACCCCGCCAGCCCTACACAGGAGTTTCAGCATTTGCTCATAAAGCTGGCCTGCATGCCTCTGCCATCAAAGTGGATCCTGCGATGTATCAACATGAAGATCCAGAATCTGTTGGAAACGATATGCGTATGTTGGTTTCAGATATGGCCGGCCGTGCATCTATCGAATTAAAATCGCAAGAATTGGGCGTTGATCTTGGGGGAGACCGCGAACTTATCGGTCGCGTTGTTGAGCGAGTGAAAGCGATGGAAGCGCGCGGATTTACCTTTGAAGCAGCGGACGCATCATTTGAATTGTTGTTGCGTGAAGAGGCAACTGGAAAACGTCCATCATTTTTTACCATTGATCACTGGCTCACCACCACCGAACGTGGCAGCAACAATGAAATCGTCACCAAAGCAGAGGTCACTGTTACTGCACAAGGAAGAGCAATTACCTGTTCGGGAGCTGGAAATGGTCCGGTAAATGCATTTGATAATGCTCTTCGCGATGGGCTCAATACTTTGTATCCAGAATTAGCATCGCTAGAACTCACCGATTACAAGGTAAGAATTTTGGAAGGTCGCCTGGGAACTGGCGCCGTCACTCGTGTACTCGTTGAAACTTCCGATGGCAAAGGTGAGTGGAATACCGTCGGCGTTCACGAAAACGTCATTGCCGCATCTGCGATGGCGCTAGAAGATGCTCTGACATTTGGACTATTACGTCAGGGTCGAAAACCCCAATAGTGGCTTCATGCTCATGCAAAATTTGAGAGATATTCTTGTTGCATGAGTGAATTCGAAAAGATGCGCAGGGATTACACCCGACATCTTGAGAAAGAACGCACACTTTCGGTACATACAGTTCGTGCTTACCTCACAGATTTAGAGAGTTTTTTAGAACATCTTGCACTCTCTCAAGTGCAGACTCCTGCTGAAATCACCATCGCGCACATCAGATCCTGGCTCGCCAACATTCAGGTAAAAGGTGGGGCGCGAACCACTCTTTCTAGGCGAGCTACATCCATTCGACTCTTTACTAAGTGGGCGGCAAAGAATGGATATCTGCAGAAGGATATTGGTGCAACCCTTGCTACTCCGAAGGCTCATCGAACGTTGCCACCTGTGCTTTCAATAAGTGATGCCAGCACAACCATGGATTCATTAGCAGCGCGAGTTGCAGAAGAAGATTCACCTATTGCAAAACGAGATTGTGCGATTGTGGAAGTTCTCTACGCAACTGGTGCGCGCGTCTCTGAACTCTGTGGTTTAGATCTAGAAGATATTGATTACACACGTAACACGATCAGGGTACTGGGTAAAGGAAATAAGGAGCGCACAATTCCACTTGGCAATCCGGCTATGCGGGCGCTTGATGATTGGATTAAAAAGGCACGCCCTGAATTAGTCACCGATAAATCTGCTGGAGCGGTATTTCTGGGAAGCCGCGGAAAGAGAATTGATCAACGGGCAGTGCGCACCATTGTGTATGAAGCACTTACGGCGCTTGAAGGAATGGAACGTCTAGGTCCACATGCGCTGCGCCATACAGCTGCAACTCATCTACTTGAAGGCGGTGCAGATCTGCGCACAGTGCAAGAAATCTTGGGCCATGCATCCCTTGCTACGACGCAGATCTATACCCATGTTTCAACGGAGAGATTGCAGAAAGCATTTAAACAAGCGCATCCCCGTGCGTAATAGCGTGGATTTTGCACCCTTTTTGAGCAGGTAAGATTTGCCCTGCACCGCAGTAAAACGCGGTGACTTCTCAGCACTTATGTATGACTTGGTTTATCCAATGAATACAAGCCACTTCGGTCCGCTTAGAAATAAGCGGTCGGCGTTGTAAGTGCGACGGTCTTAACAAATCGTTAGGACATTAACCGAGCGGGTTTATTGCGCAGCGCGTAAAAACCCAAGAAGGAGCGTGCCGTCATGGCAGTAGTAACAATGCGCGAACTCCTCGACAGCGGTGTTCATTTCGGACATCAGACTCGTCGTTGGAATCCAAAGATGAAGCGTTTTATTTTCACAGAACGCAATGGCATCTACATCATCGACATCCAACAGTCACTTGCTCTTATCGATTCTGCTTATGCATTCGTTAAGGACATCGTGGCAAAGGGTGGCCATATTCTTTATGTGGGAACCAAGAAGCAGGCACATAAGCCGATCATTGATCAAGCAGCTCGCGTTGGAATGCCAACCGTTACTGAGCGCTGGTTAGGTGGAATGCTCACCAACTTCCCAACTGTCTATAAGCGTATTCAGCGCCTCAAGGAACTCGAAGCACTTGAATCAGCAAATGATCTCTTGCTGACCAAGAAGGAACTGCTTGTCCTTCGCCGCGAGCGCGAAAAACTTTTCAAGAACCTTGACGGTATCCGCAATATGACCAAGTTGCCTGCAGCAATTTGGGTAGTCGATACCAAGAAAGAACACCTTGCAGTTCAAGAAGCCAAGAAGCTTGGAATTCCGGTGATTGCAATTCTTGATACCAACTGCGATCCAGATGAAATTGATTTCAAGATTCCAGGTAATGACGATGCAATTCGCTCTATCGAGCTATTGACTCGCGTTATCACCGATGCAGTTGCTGAAGGGTTGAAGTCTCGCTCTGCACATGCAGCGCCTGAATCTCCAGCAGCAGAACCACTTGCAGATTGGGAGAAGGAGATTCTTGCCTCCGGATCACAAAATAACGATGCCTTGTCCGAGGTTCCAGCTCAAGCTGTGAACACAGACGATGTTCTTGAGCAGAAGTAGTAGGGGAAATTCAATTGGCTAACTATTCAGCAGATGATGTAAAGCGCCTTCGCGAAGCAACTGCAGCAGGAATGCTCGATTGCAAAAAGGCGCTCGATGAAGCAGATGGTGATTTCGATAAAGCGGTCGAAATCATTCGCGTGAAGGGACTCAAGGGAGTCACCAAGCGCGAAGGCCGTCTGACATCCAATGGTTTGGTCGTGGCAAAAGTTTCAGGTGATGTTGGAGTGATGCTCGAGCTCAACTGTGAAACTGACTTCGTAGCTAAAGGTGAGCGCTTTATTGCACTTGGTGATCAATTAGTTGATCACTTGCTCAGCGCAAAGTCGGGCGATGTTGCTTCATTCTTGTCATCAAAGATGGCACATGGCAAAACTGTGCAGGAAGTTATTGATGAAGGAAACGCGACGATGGGCGAGAAGATTGAGATTCGCAATGTCGCAGTTGAGCAAGGCCCAGTAGGGCTCTACCTTCACAAGACCAGCCCAGATTTGCCTCCACAAGTTGGCGTATTGGTCTCACTTGCCAAGGAAGCAGCTGAAGTCGGTAAAGATGTTGCGCAACATATCGCGGCATTTGCACCACGATTTGTGCATCGCGATGAAGTTCCGGCAGATCTCATTGAAACTGAGCGTCGTCTTGCAGAAGAAACTGCGCGCGCCGAAGGTAAGCCAGAGGCAGCGCTTTCTAAAATCATTGAAGGTCGCGTGACTGGATTTGTGAAGGAAGTTTCTCTGATTGAGCAGGCTTTTGCGAAAGATGCGAAGAAAACTGTGAAACAAATTCTTGATGAGGCAGGAACCGCCGTCAAGAAATTCCACCGTTTCCGTGTAGGTCAGTAAACTAACTGTAGATAGAGCGAAAGGAGCACTCGTGCCAGGCAGTAGAGGTAATTACGGCAGAGTGCTCCTTAAACTTTCCGGCGAAGTTTTCGGTGGTAGCAAGGGCATTGGCGTTGATCCCGATGTTCTTCAAGATGTTGCAAAACAGATTGCCGATGTTGTGCGCGGCGGTGTGCAAATTGCGATTGTGGTTGGCGGAGGTAATTTCTTCCGCGGGGCAGAACTTTCAGAGCGTGGTATGGAACGTTCCCGTGCTGACTACATGGGAATGCTCGGAACTGTGATGAACTGTTTAGCGCTCCAAGATTTTCTAGAGAAAGAGGGCGTTGATACTCGGGTACAAACTGCCATCACGATGGGACAAGTTGCTGAGCCTTATGTACCGCGCCGCGCCATTCGCCATCTTGAGAAAGGTCGCGTCGTAATTTTTGGTGCAGGTGCAGGAATGCCATTCTTTACAACAGATACAGTCGCCGCACAGCGTGCACTCGAAATTGGCGCTGGCGCGCTCTTGCTCGCAAAATCTGGCGTGGATGGTGTTTACAGCGCAGATCCACGTAAAGATAAGAGCGCAACGAAATTTGATGTCATCTCCTACGATGAAGTACTTCAGAAATCCTTGGCAGTTGCAGATGCTGCAGCCTTTAGCCTCTGCCGCGAAAATAAACTTCCCATCGTTGTCTTTGACTTAATGACCAATGGAAATATTGGTCGCGCAGTTCGTGGAGAAAAGATTGGAACTCTCGTTTCCTAAAGCGAGAGATACGAGATCACTGAAGGATTAGGGGAGCAACCACCATGGCAGATGTAGCAAGCGCCCTCAAAGAGGCGACAGAGAAGATGAATAAAGCTGTTGAAGTTGCCAAAGATGATTTCGGCGCCATTCGCACTGGCCGGGCTCATCCTGCAATGTTTAACAAAATCATGGTTGATTACTACGGAACGCTGACCTCACTCTCACAACTTGCAACGATTCAAGTTCCAGAGTCACGTATGGCAATTGTTTCGCCCTTTGATAAGGGAGCAATGTCTGCGGTTGAGAAAGCAATTCGTGATTCAGATTTAGGAGTCAATCCAGCAACAGATGGCGCAGTGATTCGAGTGAATTTTCCACAACTTACTGAAGAGCGCCGCAAGGATTACATCAAAGTAGCAAAGACCAAAGCCGAAGATTCGCGAGTTTCAATCCGCAATATTCGTCGCGCTGCCAAAGAGCTTATGGAAAAGCTCGAGAAAGATGGCGATATCGGTAAAGATGATTTAAGCCGCGGTGAGAAAGAGCTGGAAAAAATCACGGCAGATCACGTTGCCAAAATTGATGAATTGCTCAAGCATAAGGAGACCGAACTTCTCGAAGTGTAATCACACACTTCTGGCAGTTTCCTTATCGTGTCCGACCTTCACTCTCTCAACGAAGCCATCAATAAGCGGGCTGGCCGCAAATTACTACCTTCTATTGCAGTCAGTATTTTTCTCATTCTGCTTGTCTGGTTCTCGCTGGCAACCTATCGCGCACTCTTTGCACTCGTTATTGCAGTTGCAGTAGTGCTGGGTATTCGTGAACTCAACCGAGCGCTGGCAGCAGCAGGTATTCACCTACCGTTCTGGGCGCTGGCAACATCGAGTTTAGGTCTATCAGCTGCGACTTGGTTTGGCGGAATTTCCGGACTTGCAGTTGCAACTGCGATTGCACTTCCATTTTTGCTTGTTCTGCAACTTCCCAAAGGCAGCGAAAACTTTGTTAAGACTGCATCAGCATCTGCCCTCACCTTGATGTATCTCCCTTTCTTATCTGGTTTTCTCATCTTGCTAGCGCGTCC
>CAZGXO010000030.1:0-12452 GCA_964529875.1 uncultured Candidatus Planktophila sp.
GCGCAACTTACGAGCTGCTGACCAACCCATTGAGACGTGGTCTTCTTGCATAGCCGATGATGGAATCGAATCAACGCTTGCTGGATTCGCTAATCGTTTATTTTCACTGACGAGAGCCGCTTGCGTGTACTGAGCAATCATGAGCCCAGAATCAACTCCTGGATCGTTGGCAAGAAATGGTGGCAATCCCGCGTTACGGTTCTTATCAAGAGCGCGATCTGTGCGGCGTTCAGAGATGCTTCCCAAGTCAGCGATTGCAATTGCTAAGAAATCCATAACATAAGCAATCGGTGCTCCATGAAAATTTCCATTTGATGAAATTCGCCCGTCATCGAGTACAACGGGATTATCAATCACCGCTTCAAGTTCACGTTGGGCGACGGTAGATGCATAATCAATGGTGTCGCGCACGGCACCTGCTACTTGTGGAGCACATCGCAACGAATACGCATCTTGCACCCGATCGTCGTTGTGCAGATGAGATGCAACTATTCCCGAGCCTGCCAATGTGCGCAGCATTCGCGCCGCACTCGTTGCCTGCCCCGGATGTGCACGAAGTGGCGTATGTAATTCTGGAATAAATACTTTGTCGGTACCAAGTAAACCTTCCACGCTCATCGCAGCAATAACATCAGAGCTATCAACTAAGTTCCGGAGATCATGAAGTGCGAGAATCAACATACCTAGCATTCCGTCGGTTCCATTGATGAGAGCTAAACCCTCTTTCTCAGCGAGTTGCACAGGCTCAATGCCTGCCTCTTGCAACAACTCTTGAACTGGCCGCAGATTTCCGGCGCCATCAACTGCTTCGCCTTCACCCATAAGTACAAGTGCACAATGTGCAAGCGGTGCTAAATCCCCACTACATCCGAGCGATCCAAATTCGCGGACTACGGGAGTAATTCCCGCATTGAGAAGTGCTGCCATAGTTTGCGCCACCACGGGTCGGACACCAGTTCTGCCTGATGCCAATGTTTTAAGTCGTAACACCATGAGCGCTCTGACAACTTCTCGTTCAACGGGTTCGCCAACACCAGCAGCATGCGAGCGAATCAAAGAGCGCTGCAATTGTGTGCGGAGTTCAGTTGAAACATGGCGATTTGCCAGTGCTCCAAATCCAGTTGATATTCCATAGACAGGAGTATCACTTGCCGCCAATTTCTCAACATGATCGCGCGATTTTTGCATGGCGCTGATTGCTTCTTGCGAGAGCCCTACTTCAACACCATTTCTAGCGATTGCAACTACATCTGCAAAGGTCATACCGCTCGTTGATATCATTATTTTTGCCATGTCAGGGCTCTTTTTCCACTCTTCCAAGTTTGTGAAATGAGATTTGTTCCAGGTCGATAAGCCAAGTGAATATATGAAGGAGCATCAAGAATTGCAAAATCTGCACGTGCTCCAGGAGCTAAATTTCCGATGTCGTTTCTTCGTAGCGAAGCCGCACCACCGGCAGTTGCGGCATGGACTGCTTCCTCAACTGTGAAGCCAAGTTGAGTCACTGCGCTGGAGATACAAAATGGCATGGAGGTGATAAAGCTTGAACCTGGATTGCAGTCAGTTGCAATCGCAACGCGTGCACCAGCATCCAGAAACTTTCGGCCAAATCGTCCGTGGTTTCCGGTGGAGAATTCAGCGCCAGGTAAGAGTGTGGCAACGGTATTGCTGGCGGCCAATTTTTCGATATCGCTATCTGAACTTGCTGCTAAATGATCGGCAGAGGCAGCATCTAATTCAATAGCCAGATCTATCGCAGATGTATGGGTCAATTGGTTGGCATGCAGGCGAAGACCCATTCCTGCCGCTTTACCAGCGCGCAAGATCGCGCGAGCTTGATCAACGGTGAAAGCTCCTTCATCGCAGAAGACATCAATCCACTTAGATGTGGAATGTGGAATGATTTTTTCAATGACCAGTTGCACATACGCATCGGGATTTGAGATAAATTCTTGAGGAACAACATGTGCGGCAAGCAGTGTTGTTTCTTCGCTGAATTGTTGAGCTATTTCGATGCTACGCAATTCATCGGTGACCGTTAACCCATACCCAGACTTAATTTCTATAGTTGTGGTGCCCGACGCAAGTGCTTCATTGAGCAACCGCTGCGAATTACTGGTCAACACCTCATTAGATGCCGACCTCGTAGCGGCAACAGTTGTCGCAATACCTGCCGCTGTGTATTTCTCTCCGCGGGCACGTGCTGCAAATTCGAGGCTGCGATCTCCTGCAAAAATAAGATGGGAATGAGCATCAACGAAACCAGGAATCACAGTCTTCTCAGCACAATCAATCACTTGGTCAACTCCTTGGGGAGTTCCTTGTGCTATCTGCGCAACAAAGCCATTCTCAATAACAAGTGAGCAGTCACGAAGTTCGCCCAAAATTCCATCACCATGCTCCTTCGAATTGGTAACCAGAGTGTGGATATTGATGAGTGCGAGTGATGTCACTTTCCAGTTATGCCATTCATCATGGGAACATGAACACCTTTTTCAATTGCAACTTCTTGTGCATGCGCATAACCCGCGTCGCAATGTCTAATTACTCCCATACCTGGGTCATTAGTAAGTACACGTGCCAACTTCTGTCCTGCGAGTTCACTTCCATCTGCAACGCTCACTTGCCCGGCATGAATGGATCGTCCAATACCGACTCCACCACCATGATGAATGGAGACCCACGATGCGCCAGATGAAATATTGATCATGGCATTGAGGAGCGGCCAATCGGCAATTGCATCCGAACCGTCATACATTGATTCTGACTCTCGATATGGCGATGCGACGCTGCCACAATCAAGATGATCTCGGCCAATCACAATGGGAGCGCTTACTTCGCCTTTCGCCACTAAATCATTAAATGCAAGGCCTGCCTTATCTCGTTCGCCGTATCCAAGCCAGCAGATGCGTGCAGGTAAACCTTCAAATTCAACTCTCTCTTGCGCCATGCGAATCCATCGCTGCAGATGTTTATTTTCTGGGAAGAGATCTAGAACAGCTTGGTCAGTGCGAGCGATATCTTTAGGATCACCAGAAAGTGCCACCCAGCGGAAAGGTCCTTTACCTTCACAGAATAGGGGCCTTATATACGCTGGAATGAAACCGGGAAATTCAAAGGCGCGATTAAATCCACCTTGTCGCGCTTCATCGCGAATTGAATTTCCGTAATCAAAGACCACCGAACCCTTATCTTGGAAATTAACCATGGCTTCAACATGTTTAGCCATTGATTCCTTCGCTCTTTTGGCGAAATCTTCGGGATTTCGCTCTGCCATATCTCGGGCGTTCTCTACATCAATGCCTTCTGGAATATAAAAGAGTGGATCGTGAGCCGAAGTTTGATCAGTGACGATATCTACAGGCACACCCATGGCAAAGAGTTTTGGCAATATCGCAGCGCAATTGCCCACAAGTCCGATAGAGATAGCTTTCTTCTCAGATCGCGCTTTTACTGCCTGTGCAATGGCATCTTCTAAGTTATCTGCGATTACATCGAGGTATCTCTTTCCGAGCCTGCGCTGCAGTCGCGAACCATCCACATCAATGATGAGACACGTTCCCTCATTCATTGTGATTGCAAGTGGTTGCGCACCTCCCATGCCGCCGCAACCACCGGTGACGGTGAGAGTTCCTGCGAGTGTTCCACCGAAATGTTTCTCGGCAACGGCAGCGAAGGTTTCATATGTGCCTTGCAGAATTCCCTGAGTTCCAATGTAAATCCAAGAACCAGCGGTCATCTGTCCATACATCGTCAGACCCAGATCTTCTAGCCTTCTAAATTCTGGCCAATTAGCCCAATCACCAACCAAGTTAGAGTTTGCCAGCAGAACGCGTGGCGCCCATTCGTGGGTTTGGAATACACCGACTGGCTTTCCAGATTGCACCAACATGGTCTCATCATTTTTAAGATGCGTAAGTGTTTTTACAAGAGCATCAAAGGATTGCCAATTGCGAGCTGCTTTTCCTGTTCCGCCATAAACAATTAACTTATCTGGATGCTCTGCAACTTCAGGATCCAAATTATTTTGCAACATACGTAATGCAGCTTCTTGACCCCAACCTAAAGCCGTCTTGGAAGTGCCTCGTGGCGCCCGAACGGGTCGCGCACCAATTGATGAATCGAGGGTTGTCATTTCTCCACTATATAGCGACCACGCTACGCTTTCATAGTGACTTTGCCACATGATCCGCTTTGGCCTCGCGCCAATACCATCATGCAATCTGGTGAAAACAATGAATACAGTGGTGCAGATGCTGTCATTGTTGGGGTACCAGCACACGCCACAAGTATTTCTCCAACTAATTCGCACCAAACTCCAGCAGCGATTAGAGCGGCCTTGTCACGATATTCTCTTGCTCACTCTGCGCCGAGCGTTGATTTGGGGCGATTACAGATAGTTGATAGCGGTGATGTTATTTCTCCGGATATAGATGAAAATCAGACTATCTCTGCATTGCGCTCATTGCGCGAGAAAAATAATCTGCTCATTGCCTTGGGAGGAGATAACTCCATTACCTATAGCGTTGCACAAGGAGTTCAGGCCACAGGTGTCATTACCTTTGATGCACATTACGACTTGCGAGATGGCATCAGCAATGGATCTCCTATTCGCCGTCTTATTGAGGCAGGCTTATCAGGGAAAAAGGTCGTTCAAATTGGAATTGCTGATTTTTCTAATTCTCCTGCATACGCAGCGCGAGCTAAAGAGTATGGAATCACTGTGATTCCACGTTCTGAATTACGTGGGCATACATGTGAGGAAATTTGGAAGCGTGCCATTGCAATTGCGGGGAACCGAGTGCATGTTGATTTTGATATGGATGTGTGTGACAGGGCAGTGGTGCCAGGTTGTCCGGCTGCTGCTCCTGGGGGCATTTCCGCGGATGAGATAAGGCAATATGCATTTCTTGTCGGTGCAAGTAAGCACGTGACATCGGTTGATATCACCGAGATAGATGCCACTCGGGATTCACAAGATGAACGCACAATCCGCCTTGCCGCTCTCGTTGTACTCGAAGTGCTAGCCGGATTATCAACGCGTAAAGTGGCGCCATGAGCGATTGCATCTTCTGCGGAATTGTTGCAGGAACCATCCCCTCAAAGAAAGTATTAGAGACTGACACCTGCCTTGCTTTCCTTGATATTTTTCCAGCAAATCGTGGGCATACCTTGGTGATTCCCAAGAAACACGTTCTCGATATTCATGACGCTGATGGGCAAACATATGCAGATGTAGCAGCGACAGCTAAGCGTGCTGCTGATCTGCTGCAGATTTCATTGAACTCTGAAGGAACGACTATTTTCCAGATGAGCAAAGAAGCGGGTTGGCAGACTGTTTTCCATCTTCATATGCATGTAATTCCACGGTGGAGCGGCGATGCATTGCATAAACCATGGGACATCACACCTGCAACAGATGCTGAATTAGATGAAGTTCTGCGACATATAAAGAAGTAAAGGGAAGCTTTCCTATGACTCATCCCGATGCAATCGTCATCGGCGCTGGAATAGTTGGCGCATCGTGCGCACTCTCACTTACCAATGCGGGTTTGAAAGTATTGGTCATCGATCGTGGAAGTGTTTCTAGCGGCACGACCGGAGCAGGAGAGGGAAACATTTTGGTCTCGGATAAAGATCCCGGACCAGAACTTACATTGGCGCTGCGTTCTCGCGATCTATGGTTTGAGATGCAAGAGGATGTGGGAGATCATTTTGAATTAGAAGCTAAAGGTGGCGTAGTTGTGGCTCGCCATGATGATTCAGAATTACTCAAACTTGCCGCACATCAAAAAGAACATGGAGTTGATGCGCGTCCCGTTGGAGCTCATGAATTACACGAGCTTGAACCGTATTTGGATCCGCGTTATGCAAGCGGAGTTTTCTATCCGCAGGATGCACAATGTCAACCGATGCTGGCGGCAGCACATGTGATTCGGACTGTGATCAAGCGCGGTGGTTCATTTGTTTCTCACGCAAAGGTGACAAAGATTTTTGTTGAAGATGGCAAGGCTAGGGGGGTCGCAACTTCACAAGGTGATTACTTCGCACCCATTATCGTCAATGCAACCGGGACTTGGGCTGGTGAAATTGCAAAGATGGCTGGGTCGCATCTTCCCATTGCGCCACGCCGCGGATTCATCTTGGTAACCGAGCCAACTAAGAAGTACGTTTTTCATAAGGTATATGACTCTGATTACGTTGCTAATGTGGCAAGTAGCGATGCAGATTTACAAACCAGCACAGTTGTTGAAGGCACACGCAGCGGGACAATTCTCATTGGAGCAAGTCGTGAAAGAATTGGTTTTGATGGTTCCATGAACATCAACATTCTTCGTCGCTTAGCAGCGCAGGCAACATCGCTCTTTCCAGTATTGCGCGATGTGCAATTGTTACGCGCATACCGGGGATTTCGCCCCTACGCTCCTGATCATTTGCCAGTAGTTGGTGAGGATGCTCTTGTAAAAGGTTTGTGGCACTCAGCAGGTCATGAAGGCGCAGGTATTGGTTTGGCTCCAGGATCTGCAGCGCTCATTACAGATGCAATTCTTGGAAAGCCAAGTTTCATGGATGGCGCAGCTTTTAGTCCGGCACGTTTTAGCAAGGTCGCGGTATGAGTTCGCACGTAAATTTCACATTCGATGGCGAACCATTTAAAGGCGAACATGGACAGACGGTTGCGGCAGTCTTCATTGAATCGGGGCGAAGAGCATTTCGAAAAACTCGATTTGAAGCTGAGCCGCGCTCGATTTTTTGCGGAATCGGTATCTGCTTTGATTGCGTTGTCACTATCGACGGTATTTCCAATCAACGCGCCTGTCTGGTTGAGATTCGAGAAGGAATGAAAGTAGAGAGCGCGCCATGATCGTTGTGATTGGCGCAGGTCCCGCAGGGCTAGCCGCTGCGCGAGAAATTGCTCAAGCCGGAGAATCCCTGATCATCATTGATTCGCAGCCGAGAATAGGTGGTCAGTATTGGCGTCATCGCGGAGAAGTTTCAGGTTATAAGAGTTCTCGTTCCCAAAATTATTTTGATGAAATTTTCACCAATCCACTGATTACGCTCATTACAGGTGCATATATTTGGAGTGCAGAGAAAACAGATACTGGTTTTATCCTCAATTATTTGCGTGGTGGTAGCGAACATCAAATTTTTGCAACCAGAATTATTCTGGCAACGGGTGCATATGACAGATCTCTTCCGTTTCCTGGATGGAGCGTGCCTGGCGTAATGACTCCCGGAGCAGCACAGGCGCTCCTCAAAGGAAATGGCGTGGTAGCGGGCGATGAAGTAATTATTTCTGGAACCGGTCCATTTCTACTTCCCGTCGCTACAGCTCTTGCCGAAGCTGGAGCCAAAGTATCTGTCTTTGAGGCGCAATCACCATTTCGTTGGCTCAAATCTTTTCCTGCTCTGTTGCTCAATCCAGGAAAATTTATTGAACTTCTCTATTACCTACGTAAGTTTTTTGCGTATCGAATCCCACTGAAGTTTGGTTACGCAGTTACTCGCTATGAAAATGGAAGCGCAACGGTTTCATCGGTGTCGCATAACCTCAATAAATCTGGCACACATTGGGAAGTGAAAGCAGATGTTGTTGCAGTTGGGTGGGGCTTTCAACCAGATGTGACTTTAGGTGGAATTCTGGGGTGTCAAGAGAAGTTAGATCGAGATGGAACTGTGATTTTCAAGGTAGATGCGCACCAACAAAGCTCAATCCCTCATATCTGGATTGCGGGTGAAGCCACAGGTATTGGCGGTGCAGATCTTGCACTTATTGAAGGTGAAATCGCTGGCCGTGCTGCAATAAAAAAGAGAATCGGTCTACTTCGAAGATTTACCCGCTTTCGCAAGAGATTATTTGCCAAGGCGCTGCAGAGAAGTTACCCGGTTTCTGATGGATGGCAATCATGGCTTGATGATGAAACTCTGATATGTCGATGCGAAGAAGTAACTCAAAGACAGATTTGTCATTCGGTTGTCCAATTAGGAGCGGATTCAGCCCGTACATCAAAACTTTTCACTCGTGCGGGCATGGGTTTATGTCAAGGCCGTATCTGTGCACGCAATGTCAATGATTTAGTTTCAGCGCAACTTGGAATTGTTGTAAGCGATGATGAGCGAATTGCGGCTCATAATCGCCCCATAGCAGCACCGCTATCACTTGGGTTACTAGGCGGATTACAAGGAGATGGCAAGAAAGGGTAAAGTGCACGCATGTCAAAACCATGGAACGGCGTATTAACTGCAACTGCGACACCCTTTAAAGCAGATTTATCCATTGATTACGATAAATATGCCGAACATGTTTCTTGGCTTGCTGCAAATGGAACTCATGGAGTTATCCCAAATGGTTCGCTAGGTGAGTACCAAGTTTTGACTCAAGAAGAGCGAAGCAAAATGGTGGAAGTTGCCATTGCAGCGGCTCCCAAAGGTTTTAACGTCGTACCCGGTGTAGCAGCGTATGGAGCGGTGGAATCTCGCCGATGGGCAGAGCATGCACAAAAAGCGGGGGCAGGTGCGGTTATGTTGCTTCCGCCAAATGCATATCGTGCATCAGATGATGAGGTAATTGCACATTACAAAGAAGTTGCCAAAGTTGGGATTCCCATTGTTGCCTATAACAATCCATTTGATACCAAAGTTGATCTCACCCCAAAATTAGTATCTCG
Source organism: uncultured Candidatus Planktophila sp. (assembly GCA_964529875.1). GTDB lineage: Bacteria > Actinomycetota > Actinomycetes > Nanopelagicales > Nanopelagicaceae > Planktophila. Next base: position 8,673 of record CAZGXO010000030.1, read on the forward strand.
AATTGCAGATGAAGTTCCTGAAGTTGTAGCAATCAAAGAATTTTCTGGTGATGTCCGTCGAATTTGGCAGATTAAGAGGCTCGCTCCGCGCATTGAAGTGATAGTTGGTGCAGATGATGTCCTTCTAGAACTTGCAACGGCAGGAATTTCAGGTTGGATTGCTGGTTTTCCGAATGCGTTACCGAAAGAATCTATGGAGCTTTATCACCTTGCCACATCTGGAAATTTTAAAGAGGCTGCACCTATGTATGCCGCGCTCCACGACCTCTTTCATTGGGATTCAAAGAAGGAATTTATTCAAGCGATTAAGTTGGGAATGGATCACGTAGGTCGCTATGGCGGGCCGACCCGACTTCCGCGATTGCCACTTCCAGCTCATGAGCAGGCACAGATTCATCGCGAGATGGATTATGCCTTGGCATACTTTAAAAATCGCTAGAAATTAGCCATGCAGAGCATCCGTACCGTCACAACTGTTGAGACTCACACAGAAGGCATGCCAACGCGCGTTGTCCTTTCTGGAGTTGGAGAAATTCCTGGTGCAACGATGTTTGATAAGCGGCTGCATTTCATGCAATACATGGATCACATAAGACATTGGTTGATGTATGAACCACGTGGACATAGCGCAATGAGCGGTGCAATTTTGCAGAAACCAACTCGTCCTGATGCCGATTGGGGAGTTGTATATATAGAAGTTTCTGGCTGCCTGCCAATGTGCGGCCACGGCACAATTGGCGTTGCTACTGCACTTGTAGAGAAGAAATTGGTAACCGTAACCGAACCCATCACGACAATCCGACTTGATACGCCTGCAGGTTTAGTTGTAGTTGATGTTGCAGTTGAAAACGAGCGCGCAAAAAACGTGACAATCATCAATGTTCCATCATTTTCTTATGCACTTGATCAAACAGTGAGCGTTCCTGGACTCGGGAAGTTGACGTACGACATCGCTTACGGAGGTAACTTCTATGCAATCGTGCCGATTGAACGCGTTGGCCTAGAATTTAAGCGCGAAAATGGGCAGAAGTTTCTGGATCTTGGTTTAGCTATATCCGATGCCATCAACGAACAAAATCGACCCGTGCATCCGGAAAATCCGGAGATTGCTATTTGTCATCACATTGACTTTATTGCGCCGGGTTCGAATGGACCGCTGCATTGGAAAAATGCAATGGCGATTCATCCTGGTTGGTTTGACCGCTCACCTTGTGGAACAGGTACCAGTGCGCGTCTTGCGCAAATGGTGGCGCGCGGTCAATTTAGTGAAGGCGATGTTCTTCTCAATGAATCATGGATTGGTTCGCATTTTGAAGGGCGAATCAAGGAACGCACCAAAGTTGGATCATTTGACGCGATTGTGCCGATGATTACGGGACGCGCCTGGGTTATGGGTGAAGCAACGTGGATGTTAGATCCTAATGATCCATTCCCAAACGGTTTTATTGTTTAATTGATTCGCTGTGGAACTTTCCAAGGGTTGGTATCTTGCAGCGGTTTAGGTAATAAATTCTGCGGAATACTTTGATAAGAAACTGGACGCATAAATCTGTAAAGCGCATCAATTCCAACCGATGTGGTGTGTGTCGATGATGATGGCCAAGGCCCGCCATGATTCATCGCGGCAGTGACTGCAACCCCAGTTGGGAACCCATTCCAGATGACGCGCCCTGATTTTTCGCTGAGGATCTGTAAAAGTTCTGTCACATCCTCACCGTCTACACCTTGAATAGTCGATGTGAGTTGACCCTTCATTGCTGATGCAATTTCTAAGTATTTCTTCGGATTTGCTGTAATCAGAACTGTCGTCGGACCAAAATGCTCTTCCAGTAATTCAGGATGAGTCTGCGCCGTCTGCCAATCAGTTATAAAGAAAGTCGGAGTAACACCAAATCCAGATTGAGTACTTGATCCAGCGAAGACCTCTACTTGAGAAATCTGAGAAATTTTGGAAATGGCTGATGAGTACCGTTCTGCAATTGACTTACTCAGCAATGGTGCGACAGAGAGAGTTGCGAGATACTCTTTAATAACTCCGAGAAATGCAGCGCTTTCTGGAAGAAAAACCAATCCAGGCTTAGTGCAGAATTGTCCAGATCCGAGTAAAGCGGAATCGACTAAACCTTTTGCAAGCGCCTCGCTCCGTTCTGCGATTGCGCCTTCTGTGATGAAGATGGGGTTCAAACTTCCCATTTCTGCATATACCGGAATAGGAACTGGTCGCTGTGAACCGAGCTCCACCAAAAGTCGTCCCACCAATTCAGAGCCAGTGAAGCCGATTGCTTGAATTGCAGGATGTCCCGCTAACCAATGCGTTATTTGCGGGTTAACTCCTTGAACAATGGCATATGCATCAGGGGAGATGCCGCATTCTTTGAACGCCCTCTTTACCGCTTGCGCCACAATTTCACAGGTATTGGGATGGGACGGATGCGCTTTTGCTACGACAGCATTTCCTGCAGCAATTGCAGACGCGGCATCTCCACCCGCAACTGAAAAGGCGAGTGGAAAATTACTTGCCGCAAAAATTCCAACAACACCGAGTGGCTGATTCAATTTACGTAAATCAGGGCGTGGTGCTGGAGAGTAATTGGGATCGGCTTTATCAATTGCAACTCTTAAATGTTCTCCGGTCTCAACTAATTCTGCAAAGCGAATAAATTGAACTGTGGTGCGAGTAATTTCTCCACCGATGCGACCTTCAGGAAGTGCAGTTTCGGCGCACGCGGTGGCAATCAAGGTATCTCGTTCAGATTCAATGGCTGCCGCAATGGCGCGCAATAATTTTCCGAGCTCTGCGGGGGATAGCTCTCGAAGTTGATGTGCAACCGCTGCAGCTTTTTCGATGATTGCTGAAATTTCGTTTTCAGTATTTTCAGCGATTGGTCCGCCAAACTGTGAGCCATCAATTGGTTTCACCGCAATAAAGGTCATGGCCGCATCTTACGAGTATCCTTCGCGAATGCGTACCTCAAGTCAGCGCGCTGGAATATTTGCAGTACTTGGGGCAGCCCTTTGCTTTGGCACAACTGGAACCTCGCAGCAACTTGGCGTTGCAGACATCTCACCGGTCGCCGTAGCAAGTGCCCGACTGATTTGTGGAGCGCTCTTTCTTCTGCTCTTTTTAGCATTTCAAAGATCTTCACGTACAACCTTTCGCATGCCGACTCTTGATCTTCTGATATCTGGCGCAGGTATTGCCATGTATCAATTAACTTTTTTCAGTGCGGTACATGCAACCGGAATTGCTATCGCCACTGTTACTGCTTTAGGGGCAGCCCCAACTTTCTCTGCCATTGTCGCTTTCCTTGTTCTACGTGAGAAGCCGCAGAAAAGTTGGTATCTCGGAACTGCAATCACGATTATTGGCATTGTCCTAGTCGGTACAGCTAACGGGATTTCAGCGTTTCATCCCATGGGAGTTGGATTAGCCGCTTTAGCTGGGTTTGGATTCGCTGTCTTTAATGTCCTCTGTCGAAAATCGCTAGAACGTGGTGCAAGCGATATTTGGGTGACTACTGCAACATTCACAGTTGCAGCAGTGTTAAGCACTCCTTTCCTCTTTGCGCAGAATCTTTCATGGCTCACTACCCGAAACGGAGCGCTGACTGTTCTGTGGCTTGGTTTAGTGACCACTTCAATTGGTTACATACTTTTTATGTTTGGCTTAAAACGTATTTCATCCAGCATGGCAGCCACCGTAGTTCTAGCAGAGCCGGCAACAGCGACAGTTTTGGCGGCCGTTGTCATAGGGGAGGCTCTCGTTCTGCAGAGCTATAT
>CAZGXO010000031.1:0-12201 GCA_964529875.1 uncultured Candidatus Planktophila sp.
GATGATGAAGCGAACTCCTGTTTCATCTGGATAATGATCTGCCAAATTCTCTATTGAAACTTCGCCACCTAATCGTGTAATTCTCTCCCGAATGCCGGCAATACCCCAGTGATTTTCTTTCACCATGACTCCTCCAATTCCATTATCGCTCACCTCTAGGTAGGTGCGATTGTTGAGCGTAAAGAGTTTGAGAACAATGCGGGTAGCCCTAGAGTGCTTACCAATATTTCGTAGTATCTCCTGCGCAACTCGCAGAAGTTCATCGGCATGCTCATCTTCTATCTCTACCTCTGAAATTTCGATCTCTTTTTCAAGGTCGCTGAAGTTGTCGTCTAGATATGCACGTAGCGTTGTGGTGATATCCGGCTTATGCGTACTCCGCAATTGAAAAATTTCCTTACGAACTTTTGCCATCAAGTCATCAACTTGTAGGCGCGATGATCGCAGAGATGAACGCGTCTCTTGATGTAGATCTGCCCGAGCAAGCAGCAGGTCAAGTGAGTACCCGAGCGCAACTAAATCTTGGGCAATTCCATCATGCAATTCGCGTGCAAGGCTCAGCCGTTCGGAAGTGATCACGGCTTCTAGCGTTATCTCGGTCGCAAAGTTACTTTGTAAAGAGGGCAGCTATTTCAGCTGAGTACTTTTGAGAGATAACTTGGCGCTTCATGGATAGTTTTGCAGTGAGTTCTCCACCTGCGATAGTGAAATCTCCTGCCAATATAGTGAATTTACGGATTGATTCAGCCTTGGATACGGCTTTATTAGCCTCATCGACAGCAGTTTGAATCACTGCAATTAAATCGGGATCGTTGACTAGAGTTGCAATAGTTGCGCCTGTTTTATTGTTGGCGGCAATCCATCCTTTCAACATATCCTGATCTATAGTGATAAGAGATGCGATAAACGGTTGGTTATCACCAACTACCATGCATTGACTTACGAGCGGATGTGCCCGCAAGCGATCTTCTAGAACTGCCGGAGCCACATTCTTGCCACCAGCGGTGACAATCAACTCTTTCTTGCGACCAGTGATGTAGAGAAATCCTTCATCATCTAACTTTCCAAGATCTCCCGATCTAAACCATTCGCCATCAAATACTTCTTGATTAGCGGCATCATTTTGCCAATAGCCGCGCATCACGATGGGTCCCTTAATAAGAACTTCGCCATCGTCTGCAATCTTGATAGAAGTTCCGGGTATTGGACGGCCTACTGATCCGATTCGTGATTTCTTGGTTAAGTTAAGCGTTGCGCCGGCAGTAGTTTCCGTAAGTCCATAACCTTCAAGAACTGTAATTCCGGCACCTCGATAAAAATGTCCTAAACGAGTTCCAAGAGGGGCGCCACCAGAAATAGCGGCTTCAACTGCGCCACCCATTCCCGCGCGAATCTTTGAGTACACCAATTTGTCAAAGAGCGCATGCTTAAGGGTGAGCAGCGGATTAAATCCACCTTTATCTTTTGACTCAGAGTAAGCAATTGCAACATCTGCGGCTTTTCGAAAGATCTTCCCTTTACCTGCAGCATCTGCCTTAGCTTCTGCGCCATTAAATATCTTCTCAAAGATACGTGGAACAGCAAGAACGAATGTTGGTTTAAATGAGGCGAGATCAGGTTGAAGTCTGCCGATTGGATCACTGCAATGCGCCAAATGTAGCCCGGCATGGATAGCACCAATTTGCACCATGCGACCAAATACGTGCGCAACAGGCAAGAAGAGAAGTGTGGATCCACCTGGTTTTAAGAAGAGATCACTCGCTGCTTCCACAACATTGCCACACTCTGAAAGGAAGTTGGCATGTGTGAGTTGCACTCCTTTAGGACGGCCAGTTGTACCAGATGTGTAAATCAAAGTTGCCAAGCTAGCAGGAACTAACGCGTTGCGCCGGCGCTCAATTTCATCATCGGAGATATGTGAACCGGTATTCCTTAGAATTGCTAAGACATCTTCAGTCATGGTCCAGATATGTTTTGTGTGCGATGGAATTACTGGATTTACTAATTCGCGATGAGCAGGTGTTTCAACAATCAGACCCACTGCACCTGAGTCATTGAGAATCCAATCCACTTGCTCTGCTGAAGATGTTTCATAAATTGGAACTACACAACCTCCGGCATACCAGATAGCAAAATCAAGGATGGTCCACTCGTAACGAGTGCGCGCCATGATTGCTACGCGATCACCGATTTGAATTCCTGCTGCAATAAGACCTTTAGCTGTCGCACGAATTTCCTCTTCTACCTGTCGCGCTGTAAGAGGTTGCCACCCATCACCAAGTGGACGTGACATGGTGATGCGATCTGGTTCAAACCACGCGCGCTCTGCGACAAGATTGGTGAGATTGCCCGCAGTGGCTGCGGGGATGATGGCAGGAATCGTGTATTCGGTCATGGCGCCAACGCTAGTGGGAGAGGGAGTAAAAATGAAGATAGAAAGTGGCCGGATTTTAAAGGGATTCGACAGATTTCCTTATTGGTAGCCTTGCCTTATGTCACAAAAGAGTACGGCAACCGTTGTTATAGATGCTCCACTGGCGCAAGTGCAATCTGCGCTTTTTGAAATTGAAAACTATCCCAACTGGTCATCCTCGATAAAAAAGGTAGATGTGATCGAGCGCGATGGTGAAAACCGCGTTACCAAAGCAAAACTATCGATTGATGCAGGAGTCATGAAAGATCGTGTGGTTCTCGAATACAACTGGAGCTTGGCACCTGCAACTCTGACCTTTTCTATGGATGAGGCAGATTTACTGACCCAAATGGATGGGGCTTATTCCCTCAAAGCTATTGATGGTGATTCAACTCAAGTGACTTATGAATTAGAAGTTGCAGTGTCACTTCCCGTTCCAGCCATGATGATCACTAAAACTCAGCAGACAACGATTGATAACGCCCTTAAAGAGTTAGGCGAACACCTTTCTTAATGGGCTACACAATTGGAGTAGATGTTGGTGGAACCAAGGTCCTTGGTGGGGTTGTTGATGAATCCGGAAAAGTCCTAGCAACTGCGCGTCGCGAAACTCCAAAAAGTGGTGGAACTGCGCTCACCCAAGCAATCGCAGATGTAGCAAATGAGTTAAAGAATAAGTTTGAGATTGATTCTGTTGGCGTATCTGCAGCCGGTTGGGTCTCATCCGATCGTAAAACGATGTTGGCAACTCCAAATATCTCTGGATGGAATGGCGTTAATTTAGATTACGAATTAACTTCACTCATTGGGTTGCCGGTTGCTATAGAAAATGATGCCAACTCTGCAGCATGGGGAGAAGCTCGATTTGGTGCTGCAAAAGGGAAGTCTGAAGTATTGCTACTCACCATCGGTACTGGAGTTGGTGGTGGAATTGTTATCGATGGAAAGTTGCATCGCGGTGCATTCGGTATCGCGGCCGAAGTAGGGCATATTCGAGTAGTTCCTGATGGATTGCTGTGTGGCTGTGGAGCAAAGGGATGCCTTGAACAATATGCAGCGGGTTCAGCGCTCATGCGTTACATACGAACAGAAATTTCTGCACACTCTGATAAAGCAGCGGATTTACTAGCGCGAGGTGATGGAACCATTGAAGGTCTCACTGGGCAGATGATTACTGAGGCAGCGCGTGCCGGAGATTCAATTGCGCTCAAGAGTTTTCAAACATTGGGCACTTGGATTGGCGTTGGCGTGGCTTCGCTCTCTGTCGTTCTAGATCCAGAGATTGTCGTTATAGGTGGCGGTGTCATTGATGCTGGTGAGATTTTGCTCAAACCTATTCGCGAATCTGCAAAGAGCCATATGCCTTTTTCAGAGATATTACCGATGCCTGAAATAGTCGGGGCAACACTCGGAAATGAAGCTGGATTAGTAGGCGTTGCGGATTTAGCAAGACTTTAAGTTCTACAGTTCTGCACCATCATCCGGGTTGATATTTTCACGATTATTCTTCCAACGTATAAAAGATTTCTTCGCATCTTTAATTTGATCGCGCAATGAACGTTTTGGAATATTTGGGGGAGTGAAGCGATTGCTATCCTCAATCTTTTCTAGTTCATCTAGATAAGTCGTAGGCGCAGATTCATCGAGTGAGAGCCCCTCAACCATAGATTCGAATTCTGCGCGCACAAGTTCATCATCCTCAAAAGAATCAGAAAAAGAACCTGAATTTCCGCTCTTGCTCATGGTCCATATTCGCACAGGGGAGGGAATCAGGTTAAATTAGCGCCATGAACAACCTGCCCTACGGAACTCTTCGGGCATTCTTAACTCCTTTTTTGATGTTGCTCTTTCGCCCCAAGGTAAAGGGTCTACGACATGTACCAGCCTCAGGCCCGGTAATTCTTGCGTCCAATCATCTCTCTTTTAGTGATTCAATTTTTATGCCGCTCGTTGTTCCAAGAAAGGTTACCTTTTTGGCAAAGAGCGAATACTTCACATCTCCTGGGCCCAAGGGGTTTATCAAAAAACTTACCTTCATTGCTCTAGGTCAAGTACCAGTAGACCGTTCTGGTGGACGACGAAGTGAAGCTGCGCTGCTTACTGGCTTACAAGTTCTTGCAGAAGGTAACTCACTCGGAATCTATCCAGAAGGTACGCGATCGCCGGATGGTCGACTATACAAAGGAAGAACAGGTATCGCTCGTTTGGCAATTGAGTCAGGTGCTCCCGTAATTCCGATTGCAATGTTTAATACTGAGAAGATTCAACCAACCGGCACGGTAATTCCGAAAATCATGCGAGTTGGAATCACTTTTGGCGAGCCGATGTACTTTGAGGGCGACTCAAGCGACTTGCAGTATCTGCGCCAAGTTACAGATCAAATCATGAAGAAGATTCAGCAACTATCTGGACAAGAATATGTGGATACCTACGCTGTAAAAGCTAAAAAATCAGGAATCAATACCGAAGACGAAGAGAACGATTAATCAATTTCGAGTTCAGCGCGTTTTATTAAATAATTACAGACATTGCATTCACTTCCTGGATCAGGCATACCACCTTCAATCGTGGTGATAAGTTCCTCAAGAATTGTCATGAACTGAGCGGAATTTCGTTCAACAGGTACGTAGACTTGATTGACCCCGAAACCATGAGAGTTGCTCGCTAATTCGCTCTGCCGTGTCTCTGTGATTCCTGCCAATTTCCAAATAAGTAGCCCCATAGATGAAACGGGAAATGGCTTGCCTTTATCAGGGTTTTCCAGCGAATAGGCGTACGCCTCTAATTGAGGTGCGTAGAAAGCGCCATTATCGCGATCAGAGTCAGAAACTTTGCAATCAATAATTCCCACAGTTCCATCTTCATAATGGCCAAGCAAGTCATAGATTCCCATCAACTTCCACCGGGTTTCGAAGCCATTGATAGAAATTGGTTGACTCTTTACCCATTGCCCCCACTGTTTGACCACACCTGGTTTGAGTGAAGGATGGAGCGCCTGCATGGGTGCGCGGCGAAAGTGTTCTTCTTGAGCATCTGCCAGCGGCTTAACGAGAGGAAAATCTTTTTTGAGTTCGAATTTGAACCAGTATTTCAGCCAGAGGCAACGCTTACATGTTGAGAGCCCAAATGTGAGATCGCTGGGAGCGATAGTTTCGCGAGCTGGCTTCTCTGGTTTGAGCATGCAGTTATTCTCTCCTTAATGGGTGACAACTGCTGTATATAACACCGCAAGACCCAAAATAATCATGATAGATCCACCAAAACCACGCAATCTTTCAAGTCTGCGGTTATCAGTTGCGAGCCATGCGCGCGCAGTGCCGGCTAGTAATCCCCAAGAACCATCTGAAATAAATGCCAGCACACAGAAAACCAATCCCATAAAAATTAATTGAGATGTAACGTGGCCACCATCAATATCAACAAATTGTGGCAATACAGCAGCGAAGAAAACAATCGCCTTTGGATTTAACACACCCACCCAGAAACCATCTCTTATAGATTTGCCTACACTCGGAGCAACAGGACCTTGATTCGTCATATCAGCTGCATGTACTGCGCGCTGTCTGATCGCTTCAATTCCTAGGTAAATCAGATACAGGCCGCCGCCCCATTGCACTGCAACGTATGCAATATGCCATCTCTGCAAAATTGGTCCAAGGCCTAGCGCAACAAGTGTTGAGAGGACAAAAGAGCCAGTCACGTTGCCCGCTACTGTCAATACAGAAATTTTTCGGCCCCAAGAAACCGCTCTGGCAATAACAAAGAGAACGCTTGGACCTGGAGCAATGATGATGATAATCGCCGCAATTACGTATTCTGTAATTCGAGTTGGAACAAATGTGCCAAGCATTGGCTAAAGATAGCAATGAGAAACCCCGGCTCTGCTGACAGAGCCGGGGCCTAATCCCTCAACCTTCACGGAGAGTTGAAAGATGTGAGGGTTATATCGTCGCGCTGTCTGGCGTGCGACGAATATGAATTAACCCTGCTATTGAAAGGATGAGCATGATGACACCACCCACAAGTGCAGCAATTGCGCCGTAACTTGCAATCACGCCCAAAGTTCCAAATGCATAAGCTTCAAGGAGCATGCCGCGAAGTGTGTTACCCATAAAGAGTGTCTGACGTAATTCACCTAATTTTGCGATTTGCTCTTTATCGGTGCTACCGCCGCGCACCAATCCCATGTACATGCCAGAAACTTCAGAATATGTAGCGGGTTTGCCAAGTGCTGCAACAGAGGCTCCCTTCATATGTTCCCAGATGTAGAGATCTGCATAATCTTTAGCCATCTCACCTGTATTCACTGGCTTCTCCGCCCATTTTGCTAATTGATCTTTGGTTTCAGCGGGCATACCAGCAACTGCAGGAAATGAAATATTTTGATTCTCAAGTTGGCTCTTCACTGAGTCTTGCGCAAAAGATGCTCCCCAGTTAAGCAGCGCTGCAGCTACAAAGAGGAAAACAGTTATACCAAACCCAACTGTTGTCACAATCTTGTCAAAATTCTTTCTCTTCATTTTTCTCTCCAATTTCTTGCATCTTTTCTAGATGCACATTAATTAGACACCTCAGAGAAATAGGAGAGTAGTAAAAGTATGAGTGCTAGCACCCGTGTTCATGAAATGAGTGCCAGCACTAAAGATAAAGTGATGGAGCTAATAATGTGAGTTAGTGAATCTCCCGATTACACATTGGTTGACCCTGCCCATTAATTTCGAAATGAGCACAAGGGACTCCAAGGCGGTCAAATGCGGAATCTCCGTAATGTGTACGAAAAGCTAGCGCTAGAAGCACGCGGATATTTGTATCGCCATCTGATTTGATGTTAAAAACCTTTGCTGATCTACTGACTGTATTTTCAATCGACTTCTCAGTGTGATTTGTTTCTGCGGCAATCGCAGAATTAGATTTTCCTTCACAGAGAAGTTCAAGCACCAATCTCTCGAAAGGAGTTAGCTCTCGACTTGCAATTGTGATATCCCGCGCCATATCTGATACCTCTCCGCGAATATATTCACATTATGCTCCTTTATTTCTACGTATTCACGCCATAGGATGCGCGGATGACGGAAATCACCACCGCAAGGCATGGTCAGACGCTAGAGATCTCCTTTAATCGCCCCGAAAAAATGAATGCTATAACCAGGGCGATGTATGCAGGACTCACAACAAATCTCAACGAAGCTGCAGGAGATTTTGGAATCCGATGTGTTGTCTTGACCAGCCAAGGAGATCATTTCACTTCCGGAAATGACATCGGAGATTTTATGTCCAATCCTCCAACAGAATCGGATTCAGATGTAGCCAAATTCTTAGGCGCACTGCTTGATTTTCCCAAGCCACTTCTTGCTGCAGTTAAAGGAAATGCAATTGGAGTGGGCACAACTATGTTGCTTCACTGTGACATTGTTATTGCAAATCCTTCGGCAAAATTCTCGATGCCCTTCACATCACTTGGTCTAGTTCCTGAAGCAGGTTCGAGCATGCTCTTCCCGCAACTCGTGGGTCATCAGCGAGCTGCGAAAATATTTATGACCGGGGAACCATTCTCTGCAGATGAAGCGAGAGAGATGGGCTTGGTTGCCGAAGTTGCAGATGATGCACGAGCCAAAGCGCTAGAAATTGCAGAGCGAATTGCCGCGCAACCACCTCAAGCGATTATTAATACGAAAGCGCTGATGAAGGCAGGAAAACATGATGCGACGGCTGCGGTGATGCGAGCTGAATTTGAAATATTTGCGCTTGCTCTTCAGTCAGAGGAAGCGGCAGAGGCTTTTATGAATTTCATGTCAAAGCGAGGAAAGTAAATGTCACTTCAAGGTAAAAGAATTTTTGTCACTGGCGGTTCCCGTGGAATTGGCTTAGCGATTGCGCTTCGCGCTGCCCGCGATGGTGCATCCATTGCAATCGCAGCTAAGACTTCGGAGCCAAATCCAAAATTACCTGGAACGATCTTTACCGCGGCTGCCGATATCGAGGCTGCCGGAGGAACCGCACTTGCTATTCAATGCGATCTGCGTGATGAATCGCAAATAGCTGCTGCTGTCGAACAAGCCGCTCAGCAATTTGGGGGAATTGATATCCTCATTAATAACGCAAGTGCCATCAACCTCACTCGAACTGAAGATACTCCGGCAAAACGATTTGATTTGATGTTCAATGTAAATGTGAGAGGTACTTTCCTTACCTCTCAAGCAGCGATTCCGCACCTGCGCGCATCTGCCGAAGCTGGCCGTAATCCACATATTCTCAACCTCTCTCCACCCCTATCGATGAAAGCAAAATGGTTTAAGAATCACGTTGCATACACGATGGCCAAATATGGAATGAGTATGTGCGTCCTGGGCATGGCCGAAGAATTTAAGCGCGATGGAATAGCAGTGAATGCGCTGTGGCCAAGGACTGCCATCGATACAGCTGCGCTACAAATGATTCCGGGAGTAGATACTGCAGCGTGCAGAACACCCGAAATTCTGGCTGATAGCGCTTACATCATTTTAAATCGCAATGCGAAAGAGTGTTCGGGTAACTTCTTTGTCGATGATGAAGTTCTTGCATCTGAAGGAATCACAGACCTTGATAAGTATGCAGTGGTGCCAGGAACCAAAGATTTTCTGCTGGATTTCTTTCTTGATTAAAGTGGCATGAATCTAGAACTTAACGGAACAAATGTCATTCAAGAGAGCGAGCGACATGGCAAAGCTTCCTCGCTCTTCTGGCCATGGTGTGGAGCGAATGTCTCACTACTAGCACTTTCCTACGGAGCCTTCTTCCTTGGTTTTGGAATCTCCTTTTGGCAAGCGACCTTTGCTGCCATAGCGGGAACTCTGCTCTCTTTTTTATTAGTGGGATTTAGCTCTCTTGCCGGCAAGAAATCGAATGCACCGACGATGGTTCTCTCACGCGCTATCTTCGGAGTTAAAGGAAATATCGTTCCCGGTTTCCTCTCGTATCTCATTTTCGTAGGCTGGGAGACGGTTTTGGTTTCTCTTGCCACCTTAGCAACCGGAACTGTCTTTATGCGAGTGGGCCACCTCGATCGCAATGTAGCGATGATTCTCGGCTTTGCGATTGCAGTTGCCCTGACAGTCGCGGCAGGTGTGCTTGGCTTTCGAGTCATCATGAGACTGCAGCGATATTTAACTATCGCAACTCTTGTCATGACCGCTTTCTATATTGCATTGACAATTTCTCATGTTGATTGGCCGGCAGTTATGGCTATCAAACATGGAAGCAATCAAGGTCTGATAGGCGCCATTATCTTTGGTGCAACTGGTATTGGTTTGGGGTGGGTTAACTCTGCTGCAGATTACTCACGTTATTTGCCGCGCAACACTTCAAGTAAGGCAGTAGTGGGTTGGACTGTGTTTGGCGCTTCGATTGTTCCCATCATTCTGGTTATTTATGGGGCAGCGCTTTCTGCCAGCAATAAGAAGTTATCAGAGGCAATTGCTGGCGATCCCATTGGAGCTCTGACAACAATCTTGCCAACGTGGTATCTCATTATCTTTGCCCTAGTTGCGATTCTTGGATTAGTAGGAGGCGCAATCCTTGATCTGTACTCCTCAGGGCTGACGCTGATTTCAATTGGTTTACCCGTGAAGCGTCATGTTGCAGCTTCGCTTGATGCACTTATTATGTTTATTGGAACAATCTATTTTGTCTGGATTGCAGATAATTTCTTCTTTCCCTTCCAAGGATTTCTCATCACACTGGGCGTTCCAATCGCCACATGGTCTGCAATCTTCGTTGCCGATGTAGCTCTGCGTAAGAGTTATCACGAGTCAGATCTCTACTCCGCTCAGGGCCGATATGGCTCTTGGAATAAGAAGTCCCTTCTCGTGATGGCCTGCGGCACTTTTGTAGGGTGGGGATTTGTGACAAATGGATTTGCCAGTTGGCTTTCATGGCAAGGATATTTCCTCTTCCTCATTGGTGGAAAAGATGGAGCTTGGGCTTACGCAAATTTAGGTGTTCTCTTTGCCCTGCTGGTTGGTTTTTTGGGATATCTATTGACCGCTAAGCGCGATGTGAGGAAGTAAATTTCTTTAACCAAGCCAAACCGAGTAACCCAGAGATAATGGCGGCGAGAAATAAACCAATTCTTACTTGAGCAAGTTCGCTCTCACTTGTCAAAGTGATTTCTGCTATCACCAGAGACACAGTCAGACCCATACCAGCAAGAAAACCAACCCCAGCGATTTCCTGCAATCTCAAATTTTTAGGTAATTCCAGCTTAGCGAATTTAATAAGCAGCCAAGCAAAGAGGGTAATACCAACAACTTTTCCTAAAACTCGAGCGATGATGAGTGAAACGGAAATTCTCTCCCAAGCAAGTGAAAAATCTAAGTGAGCAAGTAGATTGATGAAGATGTAAACCGGGATAATCAGAAAAGTTGCAACAGGCGTAAGTACTTTGATCAGTATGCTGCGAAGCGGCAGAATGAAACCGAGTGCGGCAGCGCCCAAGGTGTAGATGGCACTTGCCAAGTGCAGGTCCTCTCTAAAAAAGATTCCGATAACTAAGAGTGAGAAGAAGTCATCAGCGACCGCTAACGTGAGAAGAAAGAGTCGAACCGCGGGATTGATCCTTCGCCCCAAGAGACTGAGCGCCCCCAAGGCGAGTGCGACATCAGTAGGCATAGCAACTGCCCATGCCTTTGATGCAGGGTTGATAAGTAAAAATATAAGTGCAGGAAAAACCATTCCTCCAAGAGCTGCTCCCGCAGGTAGGAGCGCCTCTTTGGGACGTTTCAGCCCCTCTCTGATCTCTAAACCAATCAGAAGAAAAAATATGAAGGTGAGTACTTCAGATAGCACATGGCAAGAATACAAAAACCCCGCCATTGCTGACGGGGTTTTTGGAAGTACTGATTTTAGATGTCGTAGTAGAGCTCGAACTCTGCTGGATGTGGACGTAGTCGCACATAATCAACTTCATTCTTACGCTTCCACTCAATCCATGTCTCAATGAGATCTTCTGAGAAGACTCCGCCTTTAGTAAGGAACTCATGGTCTTTCTCGAGGCTATTAAGTACTGCATCGAGTGATCCTGGAACTTGTGGAATTGCAGCAGCTTCTGCGCCTTCAAGTTCGTAGAGATCCTTATCAACTGGGGCAGGTGGCTCAATCTTGTTGACGATTCCATCGATACCAGCCATCAACATTGCAGCAAATGCAAGGTATGGATTAGAAGATGGATCTGGGCAACGGAATTCAACGCGCTTTGCCTTTGGTGATGAACCAGTGATTGGAATACGGATACATGCAGAGCGATTACGCGCTGAGTACACGAGATTTACCGGAGCTTCATATCCTGGGACTAAGCGGCGATATGAATTAACTGTTGGGTTGGTAAATGCAAGAAGTGAAGGTGCGTGCTTCAGAAGTCCACCGATATACCAACGAGCGGTATCTGAGAGATCTCCATAATTTCCTGCTGCATAAAAGAGTGGCTTGCCATCTTTCCAGAGTGACTGGTGAACGTGCATACCTGATCCGTTATCGCCAAAGAGTGGCTTAGGCATAAAGGTTGCAGTCTTGCCACCTTCCCAGGCAACGTTGCGAATGATGTATTTGAACTTCATTAACTCATCACCAGCATGAAGGATGTCGGTGAAGCGATAGTTAATTTCCATCTGTCCTGCTGTACCCACTTCGTGGTGTGAACGCTCCACCTGCAGGCCGGCGCGACCAAGTTCCATCACCATTTCATCGCGCAAATCTGCAAATTGATCTGTTGGTGAAACTGGGAAATATCCGCCCTTAATACGAGTGCGATAGCC
>CAZGXO010000032.1:0-11986 GCA_964529875.1 uncultured Candidatus Planktophila sp.
TGCTAGAAAATTTATTGAGTTTTGCAGTTTTGGCGGGGTTACTTACTTTGCTCCCGGGAATTGATACTGCTCAAGTTTTACGATCTGTTGCAATTGGCGGTCGCAGCACAGGTTATGCAACTCTCTTTGGAATTATGGGTGGTGTGTGGGTTTGGGGCGTTGCTGCAGCGCTGGGCATTAGCGCGCTCCTAATTGCATCAGAAATTGCTTACACAGTCGTGAAATGGCTTGGCGCAACGTATCTTGTTTATTTGGGAATAAGAATGTGGCTTGATTCAAGACATATCTCGGAGACAAGTATCGCGGCCAAAGCTGAAGAGAAGCGCACCTTTATCAAGACTTTTTCTCGGGCGCTCTTTATTACTCTGACCAATCCAAAAAATGGCGTCTTCTATGTTGCAGTGCTCCCTCAATTTCTGCCTGATCAATTACCGGCATTTGTTGGCGGTTTTCTTCTGGCAACAATTCATAATGCACTGACCTTTATCTGGTTCTCACTTTTGATACTAGGTGCAGGTTTTGCTAAACAAACGCTACAAAATCCACGCGTTCAAAAGATTGTGGAACGCGTTTCAGGATTAGCGCTGATTGGATTCGGCGTGAGGATGGCTCTGGAGAAGAGTTAAGCGCTCACTCCCATTAAGTGCTCCATTGCCAGTTGATCTAAAATCTCATAGCTATAGCCACGTTTTCCAGCTTCATCTGGGTCAAAGGAATCCTTGGCAAGATCCTTCCACGTTTCACCGGGAGCCATTGTTGGTTGCGTAAGTCCTGGAATGTTTGAGTTTTTCATAGCTTCAATTACTCGCGGATCTTTTCTAAATGCTGCAGCACGCTCTTTCAGAATGAGATACATGCGCATATTAGAGGTTGCTGATGCCCAGACTCCTGAATCATCATCAGTGCGTACGGGTTTGTAATCAAAGTGCTTAGGTCCTGAATATTGATAACGTTCAAGTAAATCAACAAGGAAGAATGCGCTCTTGAGATCTCCATGGCCGAAGACAAAATCTTGGTCATACTTCGGCCCGCGCTGACCATTAAGGTCGATATGAAAGAGCTTCTTCTGCCAGAGCGCTTGAGCAATTCCATGAACAAAATTGAGGTTAGCCATCTGTTCATGTCCAACTTCAGGATTGAGTCCTACCAACTCTGGATGATCGAGCATCTGGATAAACCCAAGCGCATGTCCGATAGTTGGTAAGAAAATATCTCCGCGCGGTTCATTTGGCTTTGGTTCGATTGCAAACTTAATGTCATAGCCTTGATCAATCACATATTGGCCAAGCACATTAAAACCTTCTTTGTAACGTTCTAACGCGACATAGGCATCTTTAGAACTTTCAGATTCAGCGCCTTCGCGACCACCCCAACAAACATATATTTTTGCGCCAAGGTCCACCGCTAAATCAAGATTGCGCATGACTTTGCGGATTGCAAAGCGCCGGATATCTCGATCGTTGCTCGTAAGTGCGCCATCTTTAAATACAGGATGGCTAAAGAGGTTTGTTGTGGCCATAGGAACTTTCATTCCCGTCTCACTTAACGCTTTCTTAAAGCGATCAATATGGCCTTGTCTTGCAGAATCTTGGGAGCCGAAGGGGAAAAGATCATCATCATGGAATGTCACACCATATGCACCTCGTGCCGCTAACTCGTTGACGGTGCGAACTGGATCGAGCGCTTCTCGAGTGGGATCACCAAAAGGATCACGAGCTTGCCATCCGACAGTCCACAAGCCGAAGGTAAATTTATCTGCAGGAGTTGGTGTGTGAGTCATGCACATGACTCTACCGAGAATCGCTAGCGAATAAAAGAGTAGCGATGACCAGTGATTATGAGGTGAAAATCAGTCTTTGGAGCAAGAAATGAATCGTCGGAAGATTCCGCTTTAAGCAAATTTTCCGGTGACCAAGAAATATACGCGCCGTGAAACAGAGACAGCGTGATCAGCAAATCTCTCGTAATACCTGCCAAGAAGAGTTAAATCTATAGCTGCTTCTACCCCATTGCTCCAAGAGCTATCAACGAGAGTTTTAATAAGTTTGCGATGCAACTTATCCATTTCATCATCATCGCGTTCGACTTCTAGAGCCATTTCTGTGTCGCGAGATGCGATGACCGCGCCAGTTTTACGTGAAATATTTTGAGCAGATTCACCCATCTCTTTAAAAATCTGTTGCAACTCGTTGGGAACTGCGGCATTGGGATGACGTAATCTGGCGATCTTTGCCACGTGGTGGGACATATCTCCCATACGTTCTAAATCAGCACTCATTCGAAGAGCTGTTACTAATGCGCGCAAGTCAGATGCAACAGGTTGCTGACGGGCAATGATGTCGATGATGCGCGCATCAAGTTCATGTTGAAATGTATCAATCTGATCATCCGTTGCTATTACTTCTTCTGCCAATTTCAGATCAACCGTCAAAATTGCACTCGTCGCTTTTGCAATTGATTCAGAGACCATTTCAGTGAGGTCTACAAGCGACTGTGAAACGCCATCTAATTCATCTTGAAATACAGAACGTATAAGAGCCATGATGGCGAAGGTAGGTGGTGGGAGTGAATGGAGTCCTGCCTGCAGGTGAACGGAAGGTAAACAACCCTCAAGGAGGGATACCCTTGCCATATGTGGCTTCGGCGCTCAGAAGAAACTCCCACTAGGCAAATCCCACCTATTCTTGCTGAGACTCTGGAACAACTAGGACAAGATGCAGTGATTTTGGCTCCTGGTGAGATCTCACTCTTTGCAACTGAGGGAGTTGAGAAATTGGGGATTCTGCGAGATGGAAAAATTCAAAGTCCAGAACTTGCAGCTCTCATTCGAGTAGTAAGACGAACCAGCCAGACTCAAACCGGCAAAATTACGATTCCGCGCGGACCCATCGGAGAAGGTTCTCGGGATCTCACTGTGCGCGTTATTGATTTAAAGGAAGATCATCAAATTTTGGTCATTCTTTCAGATGAGAGTGAAGCAGAACGTGTTCATCAAGTTCGCCGCGACTTTGTAGCCAATATTTCACATGAATTAAAGACTCCGATTGGCGCTCTCTCCATCCTCAGCGAAGCGGTGCAATCGGCAAAATCTGATCCAGATGCAGTGGCTAAATTTGCCGCCCGCATGCAGAGTGAATCAAAGCGGCTCACAGATTTAGTGCAAGCCATCATTAACTTATCGAGATTGCAAGACTCTGATCCACTTCAGGTTCCACAAGAGCTCAAAATTAGCGACCTCATTAGCGAAGCTGTCGATCAATGCCAGACCGCTTCAGAAGCGCGGAATATCTGGGTCTCTGTCAATGACAATACAGATGCGGTCGTTCTGGGTGATCGTGAACAATTGAGTATGGCGATTCATAATCTTTTGGAGAATGCCATTAATTATTCTCCAGAAAAGACCAAGGTTTCTGTCACCACCAAAATAGAAGAAGATATCGTCGAAATATCTATCGCAGATCAAGGAATCGGAATTCCCGAAGTGGAGTTAGAGAGAATCTTTGAGAGATTTTATCGAGTTGACCCAGCACGCTCGCGAGAAACTGGTGGAACAGGATTAGGTTTATCTATAGTGAAACATGTGGCGACAAAACACGGCGGCGATGTCAAAGTCTGGAGTTCTCCGGCTGTTGGTTCCACTTTCGCACTGCGGCTCCCCATTTTTCACAATGAGGAAGGTGCCACGGTATGACCAAAATTCTGATCGTTGAGGATGAGACTTCATTCTCGGAAGCGCTCTCTTTCCTTTTAGAGAAAGAGGGATTTGAAACAAAAATTTGCGATAACGGCAGGTCTGCACTTGCAGAAACTGCGCGACAAGAATTTGATCTGATTTTGCTAGATTTGATGATTCCCGAAATCTCCGGAATTGAAGTCTGCCGCACCATAAGAACAACTTCGCAAGTTCCCATCATTATGTTAACGGCGAAAGATTCTGAAGTAGATAAAGTTGTTGGGCTAGAACTTGGCGCAGATGACTATGTCACAAAACCGTACTCTGCTCGTGAATTAGTTGCGCGTATCAAAGCAGTATTACGGAGGCGAACATCAGAGGAAATCTTCACAGAAGCTGGGATATTGCAAGCCGGCCCCGTCAGGATTGATATTGATAGACATTTAGTAACTATCAACGGAATTTCTGTGACGCTACCTTTAAAAGAATTTGAATTACTTGAATTCTTAGTGCGTAATGAGGGAAAAGTTCTCACTCGCGTACAACTCATCGATCGAATTTGGGGCGGGGATTACTATGGAGATACCAAGACTCTTGATGTGCACATCAAGAGGTTGCGCTCAAAAATAGAGACTGATCCTGCTAGCCCAGAGTTAATTCAAACAATTCGTGGACTTGGCTATAAATTCGAAGCGTAACTCCCTAATTTCAAGCGCAAGAAGTTGATATCAGCGCTGCAAACTAGGGATATCCCTTCTCTTCCAATTCTCAAATTATGACCTACCCTTATGTATGGTTAAAACTCTGGAAAACCCAGCACGAGTTTTAATCATCAATGACGATGCATTTGAATTAGCAACAATGTCCGCATCGCTTCGATTGCATAGTGTAAATATCGTTGGAGAAGCTACAAATATGCTGATGGCTGAGAAATTATTTGTTTCGCTTCAGCCAGAGATAGTTTTAATAGATCTGCAATTTTCAGGAGAAGAGGCGGTTGCTCTTCTGCAGAGATTTCGAAAAATTGATGGGGGCTTAGGAATTGTCATCATCACCTCATGCCCAGATTTAAGGCTCTTCGGTCTACTCGAGAAGAATATTCCAAAAGGCAGCAAAGTAATTTTGAAAAGATCAGTCTCGGATCTATCCATCATCACCTTCGCTCTCTCTGAAGCGCAACGTGTTGCATCTGATGGCTCTGCAATGACTTGGATAAGCCTGCATTCTGCTATTCATGCGAATTCCTTCATTACCATTCTTAATGACCTTACAGATATCCAAATCGAGACTTTACGTCTGGTAGCCCAAGGATTAAGTAATTCAGAAATTGCCAAGGTGAGATTTGTATCCGAAAAATCAGTAGAGCAGATTGTTGCAAGAGTGGCGCAACACTTATCTATATCGCCTGATCGCACAAAAAACCTACGTGTGATTTTGGCCGGAGAATACTTTAAGTGGCTTGGCGCCCCAAGACATTAACTCGCTTGCGGTAAAGTCATGGTATGGCTTCATCAATTACGCTCACAGACATACGTAATAGGTGGAATGAAGTCTTAGATTTACTCGAAAGTCGTGATCGCATCGTATGGATTGCGTATTTTGATGCCAGGTTAGCCGCCTTCGAAAATGGCAGGCTCATTCTTGATTTTAGCGATGCCAACAAACTTGCAACGGGCCACAACTATGCAGAAGCTCGACTTCGCCATCGCCACGCTCTTCAGAGCGCTATCTTTGAAATCCTAGGAATTGAAGTTGTAGTGATTGAACAATGAAAAAACTTGCAATCTTTCTTACCGCATTTGCTTTCACTAGTTTCTCTTTCACCCCAGTATCGGCAGTCGATCTTTCTCTGATTGGTCCAGGCGGCAGATTGCATGGAGCTGATATCAGCCGTTGGCAACATCCCAATGACAAATTGATTGATTTTCAAAAGATGCACGATGCTGGAGTTGGATTTGTGATGATCAAAGCCTCCGATACCCGGTATGACTCTGATCAATTGGCGCTGAAATGGTTAAAGAAAGATCGGGCAGGAGCCCAAGCAGCAGGGATTTATACCGGCTTCTACCACTATGCAATTCTTCCTAATGTCACGCAAACAAGTGCCATAACTCGTGATGCCAAAGTGCAAGCTCAAAAAGTTGTCTGGAGAATCGCATCTGTTGGCGGATATAACGAGATGGATTTACCGATTGCACTTGATCTAGAAAATAATTGTGTCCAGGCCAATCGCTACAACGTGTGTACCAAGCGTGCTTCCCGCAAAGCTGCAACGACCTGGACAAAAGTTTTTCTCAAGACTATTCAAGAAAAAACGGGACGTACTCCGCTCATTTATTCATCGCCACATTTTCTCGAAACTGCGCTTATTCGCGATAAAGAATTGAGCACATACCCACTGTGGATTGCCCAATATGCAATCAACCCTGCCAAAGAAAAGGCGCGACCCAATGTAAAACCGGGTGGTTGTTTTGTGCACTCTTGGACAACTGCGGAATGTTCTGCCCGTTGGACTATATGGCAATACACATCCTGTGGCATCGCTCCTAAATATGGCGTTCCTGGCAATCGCCTTGATCTGAATGTATTTGCCGGTGGAATTGAAAAATTTAACTCTCTTCTTACAGGTACTTGGCAACCTGATCCCCACGATGCCATGCCGCAGAATGAAACAACAACAATGACGATAACTTCAGTAGCAGCAACAACTACTGATAAGCGAGCAATCATCAATGTAGAAGTTGCGCGACCGGATTCATCTCCAGTCGTTACCGGTACCGTTCGTTATTACTTTGCCCCAGAAAATGTGACAATTCCGAAAGTGATTCAAACAGTCGCCCGCGAAACAAGCGGGGTGTGGAAGTTAATGATTGAGGGATTGCCAGCTGGAACATGGAGCGGATATGTTGGATTTAAAGATCAATCAGGAACCCATGCTGAAGTTCAATCAACTCTCACATTAGATATTGCCCAAGGTGTAAACCCCTCACCCAAACCGCAGAAGAAGCCAACTCCAAAACCTGCAGTGGATGGCTGCCGTAACCAAATTAAGAATTAACGAGAGATTGCAGCGCTAACTCTTCTTTGCTCACAATATCTGCAAATTCTGCGACAGATTTTTGGCGCTCAGAATCAGACCACCCAAGGGCAGGAGAAATAATCTTTGCAACTTCTGCTGCAACACTGAGCCCACTATCTGGCGCTTCAAAGGAGATTCGAGTCCGGCGCATTAAGACATCTGCCACGGATAAAGCTCCTTCGTGAGTTGCTGCATATAAAACTTCGGCTTTGAGATAAGGAAGTGTCTCGATGAGACGTTCTTTATATGCAGGTTGATTTTCTGCAATATCTAAAACTTCCGAGATGAGTGAGCCGTAACGATCTAGTAGATGAGTAATTGTCTTCTCATCTAAGCCGCTTTGATCTGCAATATTTGCAACTTGTTGGGTGAGTGCGTAATAACCATCTGCTCCAATTAAAGGAAGCTTCTCGGTAATCGAATCGCTGACGATTCGACGTAAATCAAGTACCGCTAAATCGACCGCATCTTTAGCCATCACACGATAAGTGGTGTATTTACCTCCAGCTAAACTCACAAAACCAGGGGCAGGACGATCAACTGTGTGCTCGCGAGATAATTTAGAGGTTGTTGACTGTGACTTATTGGCAACCAGAGGACGAAGCCCAGCAAAGACGCCAATGATGTCCTCTGATTTAAGTTGTGGTTCGAGCACGCGATTTGCTTGATCCAGAATGTATTGCACATCTTCGGCGGAAGCTATTGGTTGTGTGCGATCTGCATCGTATGGGGTATCAGTCGTTCCAACAATCCATTTATCGCCCCACGGAATAAGAAAAAGCACAGAGACGGGAGTTTTTAAAATGATGCCGTCCTGAGAATTAATTGCTTCTTTGGGAACAACAATATGTACACCTTTAGACATGGCAACGGAGTAACCTGGAGTGAGGCCAAATTTCTGATGGAGCTCATCGCTCCAGACCCCCGCGCACATAATGGTGGTTTTAGCAGAGATAGTAAAAGTCTTATCGTTCTGTAAGTCGGTGACTCGAGTGCCAATAACTCTCTTTCCATTACGCACAAGATCATCTACCCGCACATGTGTCGCTACTACTGCGCCATGTCGTGCAGCTGTGCGGGCAATCATCATGGTGTGCCGCGCATCATCTACTTGCGCATCAAAATATCTAATCGCGCCATTAATAATATCTTGACGAAGCGATGGCGAAATTGCTGCAATAGTTTTTCCGGTGAGATGTTTGTGAGATGGAAGCGCCCGTTTAAACCCACGTAGCGCGTCATAGAGAGCAAGACCTGCCCCAACGTAGGTGCGCTCTTTTACTTTTTCTGTAAGCGGATAGAGAAAACTTACTGGTTTTACAAGGTGTGGACATTGAGTTGAAACCATGAGTTCGCGTTCGCGAAGCGCTTCGCGCACTAACTTAAAATCGTATTGCTCCAAGTAGCGCAATCCACCGTGAATTAATTTGCTGGAACGGCTGGAAGTTCCAGAAGCAAAGTCTTGCGACTCAACGAGGGCTACCTTTAAACCTCGTGTTACTGCATCGAGTGCAACTCCGACACCATTTACTCCCCCGCCAATGACAAGTACATCAAACTCTTCATGAGCCAGCGCATGAAGAGCGGCTTTCCGCTGTGCTTGGTTGAGTCCAGAGTTAAACATTCTAAAAGTGTTACCAATTCCTTATGGTGCTGTATTTCTACTGCGCACAGATTTCTGTAGTCTTAACTATATGGCATTCATAGGAAGCTTGGATCAAGGTACGAGCAGCACCCGTTTTATGATCTTTGATGTCACCGGAAAAGTTATCGGCCAACATCAGTTAGAGCATCGCCAAATACTTCCGCAAGCCGGGTGGGTCGAACACGATGCACAAGAGATATGGGAACGCACGCAGGAAGTAATTGCTGGTGCGCTGAAACAGGCGAATATCCTCGGCTCAGATTTAGCCGCAATCGGGATCACTAACCAACGTGAAACCACTGTCGCTTGGGATGCGGTAACTGGACTGCCACTACATAACGCCATCGTGTGGCAAGACACACGCACTGCTTCCTATTTAGATGGTTTTTCCGAGAAGGTAAAGAGTTCCATTACTCATAAATCTGGACTTGCTATCGCTCCATATTTCTCAGCAAGCAAGATGAATTGGTTGATAAAAAATTGTGAATCCGTACAGCATGCAATCGCAGCTGGCACGGCACGATTTGGCACTATCGATTCTTGGTTGCTCTGGAACCTTTCAGGTGGTGTTCGCTCTGGCGTTCATTTCACAGATGTCACTAATGCTAGCCGCACACTCTTGATGAATTTAGAGACTTTGCAATGGGATACAGAGCTACTGAATCACTTTGAGATTCCGCGCGAAGTTTTACCGGAAATTAAATCGTCGGCAGAGCGCTATGCCTTAACTGATCCGCATGGTCCACTGGGTAGCGCCGTTCCCATCTCCGGAATCTTGGGAGACCAGCATGCGGCGATGGTGGGGCAAGTGTGTTTTGCTCGCGGTGAATCAAAGACAACTTATGGCACCGGAAACTTTGCACTCCTTAATACTGGTACCGACATTGTGCGATCCAAAAATGGATTGCTCACAACTGTGTGCTACAAATTTGGCGATCAACCAGCGATGTATGCGCTCGAAGGTTCGGTCGCAGTAACCGGATCTGCTATTCAATGGTTACGGGATCAACTCGGCATCATTTCAAGCGCTGCGGAAACTGAAAATTTAGCTGCTTCAGTTTCAGATACAGCGGGAGTTTATTTCGTGCCAGCATTCTCTGGACTCTTTGCTCCTTATTGGCGCAGTGATGCGCGTGGTGTGATTGTTGGTTTAACTCGAGCAGCAACAAAGGCCCATCTAGCACGTGCAGCTCTTGAAGCAATCTGTTACCAAACTCGAGATGTTATGGATGCCATGATGGCCGACAGTGGAGTACCCATGAAAGAGATGCGTGTGGATGGTGGAATCACAGCTAATTCTTTATGTATGCAGATGCAAGCAGACATTATGGGAATCGATATCACGCGACCTTTAGTGAATGAAACAACGGCACTTGGTGCTGCATATGCAGCAGGACTTGCAATTGGCTTCTGGAAAAATATCGATGAATTAAAGAAGCAATGGCAACAATCACGTCGCTGGAATCCAACATCTACATCAGCAGAACGTGAAGCTGGCTACGCAGGTTGGAAGAAAGCAATATCGCGTACCCTCGACTGGGCCTAGTGCGCGATAGAGTAAGCACACCATGAATGAAATTGTGGAGTTATCTGCTGGAGTAGTGCGCACAAGCCGCCCGATGAATGATGGCCGCACCATTCGCTATTACGACACAGCAGGGCAAAAACGAACTGCACAAGATGAACGTCCACAAGAAGAACAGCCTGGTATTGGTGAGTTACGCCTTGATCCTTTAGTCAACGAGTGGGTTGCGATGGCAGCGCATCGTCAAGGTCGAATCTTTCTACCTCCCAAAGAGTTGTGCCCACTCTGCCCAACAACTGGAGAACTCCTTACCGAAATCCCAGAAAAAGATTTTGAAGTCGTTGTCTTTGATAATCGCTCACCTTCGCTTCGCCCTCCTGATGGAGATTTTGCACTTCCCGACGAAGTTGCCACTGATACCGATGAAGGTGTTGCAGCAGGTAAATGTGAAGTCATCTGTTTTACCGCAAATCATGGAGGTTCATTTAAGGATTTATCTCCACAGCGCGTGCGCACTTTGCTTGAGGCATGGCGCGATCGAACTGCTGAGCTATCGAAGGCTCCCTACATCGCTCATATTGCACCATTTGAAAATCGCGGTGAAGAAATTGGCGTGACTCTTGCACATCCGCATGGACAGATTTATGCATATTCATATATTCCACCACGCGTTAACAAGATGCTGGATGTGGCTCAAGCGCATAAGGCAAAGACCGGGCGAGTGCTCTTTGATGATGTCGTTGCACGCGAAATTCGCGATCAAGTGCGCATCATTTCTCAGAATGAACACTGGGTGGCTTTTACTCCGTACGCCTCACGCTATCCATTTGAAATTCATGTGGCGCCACTGCAACCAGTTGCTGATCTGACCGAATTATCACCCGCTGCGTGCGATGCATATCCAGCAATCGCCATTGAAGTAATGCAGAGACTTGATGGTGTTTTCGGCATTGATATGGCTTACATCGCAACCTGGCACCAAGCTCCTGTGCATCAAGGAAGAGATTTACTCCGTCTTCATTGGCAGATAACAAGTGTTCGTCGCGCACCTGGAAAATTGAAGTATCTCGCAGGTTCTGAATCAGCTATGGGTGCATTCATCATGGATATGAAACCGGAACAATCTGCGCAGCAACTAAAAGATGTAAAGCTATAAGCGGAAATGAATTCACTTTCACGACACTTTGAAGAGCTGTACGGGAGAAAGCCAGAAGTCATTGCCGAAGCGCCGGGTCGGGTAAATCTGATCGGTGAACATATCGATTACTCAGAAGGTTTTGTTCTCCCTTTTGCGATTGCAGATCGCACCTACGCTGCAATAGCCAAGCGAGAAGATGGTTTGGTACGAATCGCATCCCAACAGAGACGGGAAAGAATTTTCTCAATCGATATTAAGGATGTGAAACCTGGAAGCGCCGGCGACTGGGAGAAATATGTCCTAGGAGTTATCTGGTCTCTTGAAGTCTCTAGTGGCTTTGATATTTTTATCGATGGCCATGTTCCTGCAGGCGCGGGACTTTCATCATCAGCAGCTCTTGAATGCTCAGTTGCTTTTGCACTCAATCATCTATGTAATCTCAATAAATCACTCACAGATTTAGCACGCGCCACCCAGCGAGCTGAAAATGATTATGTGGGAATGCCATGCGGAATCATGGATCAATCAGTTTCGCTCATGGCCGCTGCAGGTTCTGCGCTTTTATTGGATTGTCGCGACCTCAGCACGGAATTAATCCCCTTTGATGTTGCATCAGCTGGCCTGGAACTTCTTATTATCGATACCGCAGCGCATCATGCGCTGGTCGATGGTGGTTATGCCGAAAGGCGCGCTTCATGCGAATCTGCCGCCCAAAAGTTGCAAGTGAAATCTATGCGTGAATTAAGCCTCAAAGATTTAGAAGCCGGTAAAGATCGCTTAACTGAAACTGAATATATCCGTGCGCGCCATGCAGTCACTGAAATAGCACGAGTTCTTGAGGCAGTTGTCGCTCTTCGCACATCAGATTTTCTCAAACTTGGATCACTTATCAACCAATCACATATATCGCTTCGTGATGATTACAC
>CAZGXO010000033.1:0-11820 GCA_964529875.1 uncultured Candidatus Planktophila sp.
TTAGTTAATTTGGAGCGGGTGACCGGGATCGAACCGGCATGGCCAGCTTGGAAGGCTGGGGCTCTACCATTGAGCTACACCCGCATTTGTTGCGAGAGGCTGAGCGTACAGGGTGTGAAACTACGTGTAAAAATTACTCTAGACTCCGCTATTGCGCCTCGGGGCGTAGCGTAGTGGCTAGCGCGCCTGCTTTGGGAGCAGGAGATCGGGAGTTCGAATCTCCCCGCCCCGACCAGTTTCACTTAATTAGTAATGTAATTAAAGGTGTAGCTGCTTTAAATAATAGGAGTCTTTGTGAAAAGCACTGTCGAGACACTGTCACCAACTCGTGTTCGCTTAGATGTTGATGTTCCTTATGCTGAGCTCGGAAAGTATGTCGATGCTGCATATAAGAAGGTTGCTAATACTGTAAATATCCCTGGTTTTCGCAAGGGCAAAGTACCGAATGCCATGATCGACCAACGCGTGGGTCGCGGCACTGTTCTCGATGAAGCTATCAATGGTGCGATTCAAGATTTTTATGTGGCTGCAGCGCGTGAAAATGAAGTTTTGGCGGTAGGTCGCCCAACTGTTGATGTCAAGGAATTTGTCGATAACGAGAAGTTGGTCTTCTCTGTTGAAGTCAGCGTGCGTCCTGCTGTGACCTTGCCTGATTTCTCCAAGATCACTATCACCGTAGATGATGTTGAGGTCTCCGATAAGGATGTCGATGAGCAAGTCGATGCACTGCGCGCTCGCTTTGGCACGCTTCATACCGTTGAAAGAGCAGCTCAAAACGGGGACTTTGTGACTATCGATCTTGTGGCGCGTATTGATGGCAAAGAGATTGATGGCGGAAATGCCAATGAGATTTCCTATGAAGTCGGTTCTAATCAAATGGTCGATGGCCTTGATGAAGCACTTGTTGGCATGAGTGCAAGCGATACCAAAACTTTTGCTACTCAATTGGTTGGCCAGAACGAAGGCGAAACCGGCGATGTGGAAGTTGTCGTAAAGGCCGTGAAAGAACGCGAATTACCAGCGCTCGATGATGCCTTTGCCAAGTTAGCTTCTGAGTTCGACACAGTAGATGCCCTAAAAGCTGATTTCGTAGAGCGTCTTACTCGCGTGAAGAAGTTAGAGCAGGGTGCACAGGCGCGCGATCTTCTCGTTGAAAAGTTACTTGCAGACCTTGATATTCCAGTGCCTGATGAGGTTGTACTTGATGAAGTAAATGCGCACCTTGAAGGTGAAAATCGCCTTGAGGATGCTGAACATCGCGCTGAAGTTGATGCGCAGGTTCGCTCATCTATCAAATCTGATTTCCTCTTTGATTCCATTGTGAAGGCAGAAGATGTTCAGGTAAATGAAATTGAATTAACTGAATATCTCATCCGTGCATCACAGCGTTATGGCATGGGGCCAGAACAATTTGCACAAGAGTTACAAAAGGCTGGACAAATTAGCCAAGTAGTTGCCGAAGTAACGCGCTCGAAGGCCCTTGCCACAGTTCTTGGCCGAGTTAAAGTTGTCGACAAATCTGGCAATACAGTTGATCTTGAGGCGCTGCGCCCAGCGCAACCTGCAGAAGTGCAGGCTGCTGACGAAGCAGTCGCTGCCGAAGAAGCAAAAGGCGAATAGCCAAAAGCGTTAGCCGTTAGCGAACAACGGCGCTTTTCCGGGCAATCTCGCCATTTTGGGAAGCATTTTGCGCCCGCGGTTGTTAAGGTCACTACTGAAGAAATCGATGGGAAGGATGAGACGTGGATTTTATTAACCCACAGGACAACGGAACAGTTGCCCGATCAGCTACGACCGAAGCAATGGGGCTAGGTGATCAGATCTATAGCCGCTTACTACGCGAGCGCATCATCTTTCTTGCCGGCGAAGTACGCGATGAAATGGCAAATGCAATTTGCGCACAGATGTTGCTGCTCGCTGCTGAAGATCCAGAGAAAGATATTTACTTATATATCAATTCACCTGGTGGTTCCATCACCGCAGGTATGGCTATCTACGACACCATGCACTACATCAAAAATGATGTGGCAACGGTAGCTATGGGAATGGCTGCATCTATGGGTCAGTTCTTACTTACTGCAGGCGCCAAAGGAAAGCGTTATGCAACACCACATGCACGCATCTTGATGCACCAACCACTTGGTGGCATCGGTGGAACTGCAACAGATATTCGTATCCAAGCCGAGCAGATGGCAATCACTAAGCAGACCATGTCTGAACTCAATGCAAAGCACACAGGTCAGCCACTTGAAAAAATCATTGCTGATTCTGACCGTGATAATTGGTTTAACGCTAAGCAAGCGCTCGAGTATGGCTTTATCGATCACATTGCAACAAGTGAGGGACAAATTGCGGGAGGTAAGAAGTAAT
The DNA here is from genome assembly GCA_964529875.1 of uncultured Candidatus Planktophila sp. Classification (GTDB taxonomy): domain Bacteria; phylum Actinomycetota; class Actinomycetes; order Nanopelagicales; family Nanopelagicaceae; genus Planktophila. Next base: position 2,371 of record CAZGXO010000033.1, read on the forward strand.
GAAGAATATTCAAGACATCACCAATCGCTACGTTCTTCCGACAATCGAAGAGAAGACCGCTTATGGTTACAAGCGCCTAGATCCATATACCAAGCTCTTTGAAGAACGCATTATCTTTCTTGGCCAAGCAATTGATGACACCGTGGCAAACGATGTTATGGCGCAGCTTTTGACCCTGGAATCTATGGATCCAGATCGCGACATCTCTATCTACATCAATTCACCAGGTGGATCTTTTACCGCGCTCACAGCCATTTATGACACGATGCAATTTGTGCGCCCTGACATCACCACGATCTGTTTAGGACAAGCTGCATCTGCCGCTGCAATCATCTTGGCGGGTGGCACAAAGGGAAAGCGATACGGTCTTGAACATTCAAGAATTCTGATTCACCAACCATCATCTGAAGGTGGCGGACAAGCATCAGATATTGAAATCCAAGCACGTGAAATCATGCGTATGCGCGGACTTCTTGAAACTATGCTGGCTAAACATTCAAATCGCACAGTCGAACAAATCGCTGCCGATATTGAAAGAGATAAGATTCTGACCGCTGCAGAAGCAGTTGAATACGGTCTTATCGATAAGGTCATGGCATCTCGAAAGGCCAAACCGACCGCATAACTTTAGAAAGAGAGCCCGGCGCGAAATGTTGAAGAAATATTTCGAACCGGGCTCACTCTTTTCATATGCAGGTTATCGAAATTTCTTTATATCTGGGCTTATCTTTACTTTAGGTGCATCTGCATTTCCCATAGCGCTGGCAATCGCAGTTCTTGATAATGGTGGTGATGCCAGTTCATTAGGTTTGATTCTGGCAGCACGTGCACTTTCTGGAACCGTGTTTATGTTGGCAGGGGGAGTCTGGGCAGATCGCTTGCCTCGAAAGTGGATCATGATTGGCGCTGATTCTTTCCGCGCCATTATTTGTTTGGGACTTGTCATCATTACCTCAGAAAATTTACCTTTGTGGGCAATTGGTCTGTTGGTTTTTTTGATGGGTCTTGGTGATTCTTTCGGTGCACCTGCAGGTTCTGCGATTGTGCCAAGTTTGTTGCCGGATCATCTGCTTCCTGCGGGAAATGTGGCACGTGGTGTTGTGGCAAAGATCAGCACCATCGTTGGTCCTGGACTTGGCGGCTTATCGGTTGCAGTCATTGGAGCAGATTTCACCTTCGCTGTCATTTCTGGATTCTTCTTCCTGGGAACTGCCATGTTATTGCGGATCAATGAAAAATCTCGCGTGGTTGAGACTGTTACCAAACCATCGTTTATCAGTGAACTTCGTGAAGGTTTGAAACTTGTGTGGGAGATTAAGTGGATTGCCGCATCAATAGCTATGGCTACTTTTCAATTGATGGTCATCGTCGCTGCAGAGACAGTGTTGCTTCCGGTTATTTCAAGACGTGAATTTGGTACAGATTCTGTCTTTGCCACCTCAGCTGCCATGTTTAGTTTGGGTGGCGTCATTAGCGCCATCATTGCCATCAAATTAAAAACCACAAAACCAGGATTGGTAGCTATCTCACTTTGGTCACTCTTTGGAATGGCGCCACTTGTCTTGGCATTTCCGATCAACCCTACATTTGTGGTGATTGGATATTTCATCGCTGGTTTATCTATTGGCGGGTGGGAAGCATTTTGGGTAACAGCTGTGCAGCGCGAAGTACCGCAAGAGTTACAAGGTCGAGTCTTCTCCATCGACATGGTGGGCTCTGGCGGATTGATGCCAGTGGGAATGGCTCTGGTAGGCCCTGCAGTCATTCTCTTTGGTGAGCGAAATTTCCTTCTCGGCGCCATCGTCTTTCATCTAGTTATCTGTTACCTGGTTTTGCTGGTTCCTGGTGTCAAGGAATTGCGCAGACCAGTTAATTCCTCTCACGGCGAACAAGAGAAAGCGCAGTAACTCCAGCGTAAATCGCAATTCAAAACTACGATTTACCCATGTCTACACGCATTGGCGAAGCGAACGACCTGCTCAAATGTTCATTCTGTGGCAAGACCCAGAAGCAAGTAAAGAAATTAATTGCCGGTCCGGGCGTTTATATCTGCGATGAATGCATTGACCTCTGCAACGAAATCATCGTTGAAGAGTTATCCGAAGCTGCATCGCTTGGTTTAAGCGAACTACCTAAGCCACAAGCTATCTTTGAATTTCTCGATCAATATGTGATCGGTCAAGATCGCGCCAAGAAGTCGCTCTCTGTCGCTGTCTATAACCATTACAAGCGAGTGCAATCAGGTGACACCCGTGGTGAAGATGGCGTAGAACTCGCCAAATCAAATATTTTGTTACTGGGTCCAACTGGTTGCGGCAAGACTCTGATGGCCCAGACTTTGGCGCGCATGCTCAATGTTCCTTTTGCAATTGCAGATGCAACCGCTCTTACCGAAGCAGGTTATGTGGGCGAAGATGTTGAGAATATTTTGCTGAAACTTCTACAAGCAGCTGATTACGATGTGAAAAAAGCTGAAACTGGAATTATCTATATTGATGAAATCGACAAAGTTGCCCGCAAGGCGGAAAACCCATCCATTACTCGCGATGTGTCAGGTGAAGGTGTTCAGCAAGCGCTCCTAAAAATCATTGAAGGCACAGTTGCATCAGTGCCACCACAAGGTGGACGCAAACATCCGCACCAAGAATTTATTCAGATTGATACCACCAATGTGCTCTTTATCGTGGGCGGTGCATTTGCTGGCCTCGATAAAATTATCGAAGCGCGCAGTGGAACTTCTGGAGTTGGATTTGGGGCAGAACTTCAAACTGCGGAAGATAAGAACCGCCGCGATATTTTTGCAGATGTTATGCCCGAAGATTTGTTGAAGTTTGGCATGATTCCAGAATTCATTGGCCGACTACCAGTAATGACTAGCGTTGAGCAGTTAGATAAGCCTGCTTTGATGCAGATTTTGACTGAGCCAAAGAATGCCCTTGTAAAGCAGTATCAAAAACTCTTTGATCTCGATGATGTTGAACTGGAATTTACTCCCGATGCGCTCGAAGCAATTGCAGATCTTGCACTGAAGCGCGGCACCGGAGCACGTGGACTACGTGCGATTATGGAAGCATCACTTCTGAGTGTGATGTATGAAGTGCCAAGCCGCACTGATATTGCAAAGGTAGTAATTGAAAAGGGTTGCATTGAAAATGGTGCAGCGCCTACCTTGATTAATCGCACTGGCGATATTCCAAAGCGCTCATCACGTCGCGATAAGTCCACTGAGGAAAAAAGCGCGTAAAAGTAATCTAGAATTACCGCTATGTCTCAGGAAAAGCGTGAACTAGCTTCCGCATTTGTGCCGAGCGCAATCGAAGGTCCGCTCTATCAAAAGTGGATTGATGCTGGTTATTTCACTGCAGACTCTCACTCTCCTAAAGAACCATTTACGATCGTTATTCCACCGCCTAATGTCACTGGTAATTTGCACATTGGCCATGCACTCGATCAAACGTTGCAAGATTGCCTGACGCGATTGAAGCGTATGCAAGGTTATGAAGCGCTCTGGTTACCTGGAATGGACCATGCTGGAATCGCTACCCAAAATGTTGTTGAAAAGCAGTTAGCAGTGCAAGGCGCCACCCGCCATGATTTAGGGCGCGAAGCTTTTGTGAAGAAAGTCTGGGAATGGAAAGCTGAATCTGGCGGTCAAATTCTGGGACAGATGAAACGCCTCGGCGATTCTGTCGACTGGTCGCGCGAAGCATTTACGATGGATGAAAATTTATCTGCTGCTGTACTTACTATCTTTAAAAAGTTATATGACCAGGGTTTGATTTATCGCGCAGAGCGCATCATTAACTGGTGCCCACGTTGTTTAACAGCTCTCTCTGATATCGAAGTTGAGCATCAGGATGACGCTGGCGAATTTGTGCAGGTGCGTTATGGCGACGGCGAACAGAGCATCGTGGTGGCAACAACGCGCGCTGAAACCATGATGGGTGATGGCGCAGTTGCCGTTCATCCCGATGATCCTCGCTATCAGCACATGATTGGCACAGAAGTCTTGCTGCCACTTGTGAATCGCATGATCCCCATCATCGCCGATGAATTAGTAGATCCTGATTTTGGAACTGGAGCTGTGAAAGTAACAGCTGCGCACGATCCCAATGACTTCGAGATGGCAGTACGTCATAACGTGCCATTTGTTGTGATTATGAATGAACATGGCGTCATGGCCGGAACCGGAACTGAATTTGATGGCATGGATCGTTTTGATGCTCGCGTTGCAGTTGTAGCAAAACTCAAAGAGATGGGGCGAATCGTTGCGGAGAAACGTCCATATATTCACGCAGTTGGACATTGTTCACGCTGCGATACAACGGTAGAGCCACGCCTTTCTAAGCAATGGTTTGTGAAGGTGGCACCTCTTGCCAAAGCAGCAGGTGATGCAGTGCGCGATGGTCGCGTCACCATTGAACCTGCCGAACTTGCACCGCGTTACTTTGAATGGGTCGATAACATGCACGACTGGTGTATCTCGCGCCAATTATGGTGGGGACATCGGATTCCAGTTTGGTATGGACCACATGATGAAGTCATCGTGGTGGGACCCGGTGAAAATCCACCAGCGGGTTACACACAAGATCCCGATGTTTTAGATACCTGGTTCTCATCTGCGCTCTGGCCATTTTCCACTCTTGGTTGGCCCAATACGTCAGATGATGTGAAGAAGTTTTATCCCACCAGTGTGCTGGTGACTGGCTATGACATCTTATTTTTCTGGGTTGCGCGCATGATGCTCTTTGGACTCTTTGCGATGGATGGCGTACCTCCATTTCACACCATTGTTTTGCACGGTTTAGTGCGCGATCAATTTGGTAAGAAAATGTCTAAATCGCGCGGCAACGTTGTAGATCCACTTGAATTCATTGATAAGTACGGAGCCGATGCACTTCGCTTTACTTTGGCACGCGGATCAAATCCCGGAAAAGACCAGGCTCTTGCCGAAGATTGGGTTGCCGGCTCTCGTAATTTTGCAACTAAGTTATGGAATGCAACGCGTTTTGCCATGATGAATGGCGCAACTACCGAAGGACCGCTTCCTGATCGCGCTTCGCTTTCGGCCATCGATGCTTGGATTCTCTCGCGCATTACCGAAACTGCCATCGAATACACCGAACTGCTAGAAAGCTATGAGTTTGCCCGCGCTTCAGAAGTTATCTATCACTTTGCATGGGATGACCTCTGCGATTGGTACCTAGAACTCTCTAAAGAGGCTCTGGCATCCGGAAGTGCAGCAGCAACTCAGCGCGTATTGGGATATGTGCTTGATGTTCTCTTTCATCTCTTGCATCCAGTAATGCCCTTTATCACCGAAGAACTCTGGACTACCCTGACAGGAAAAGAGACGCTAGTAATTTCTGCATGGCCACACGTCGATCAGAAGAATATTGATAAGAAAGCAGAGAAGTTAGTGGGTGAGCTGCAGAAGATCGTCACCGAAGTTCGTCGCTTCCGCAACGATCAAGGGGTAAAGCCAAGTCAGAAGATTCCCGCTCGTTTTATCGCACCTAAAGATGTCATGGCATATCAATCCGCCATGGCTTTTCTTCTCAAATTGGATTTGGTAGATCTCACTCCGAGCGCGTCGGTGGAAATTGGCGAGATGAAGGTAGAGCTCGATCTTTCTGGAACAGTTGATGTCGCAGCAGAGCGCGCTCGCTTAGAGAAAGATCTAGCGACTGCGCAGAAGGATTTGAAGACAGCAGAGGTCAAACTCAATAACGAAGGATTTATGGCTAAAGCTCCTGCGAATGTTGTTGCAGAAATAAAAGAGCGACTTGCGGTAACAACTGCGGATATTGAACGCATCACTGCACAACTTGCTGCGCTTAAATAAATGGAAAACATCTCAGCGGATAACCAAGCGCGCATTGATGCCATCGAGCAAGCGTTACTCAAGCGCTGGCCAGAAAATCGAATTGAACCTACGCTCGATCGCATTGCAGCGCTGGTAGATATTCTGGGTTCGCCGCAACTTTCTTATCCCACGATTCATATTGGTGGCACTAACGGCAAGACATCAACCTCGCGCATGATTGATTCGCTGCTCTTTGAGATGGGGCTGCGCACAGGAAGATTTACTAGTCCACACTTAGAAAGCTTTCTCGAGCGGATAGCAATCAATGGTGAGCCCATTGCAGCTGCTGAAATCATCTTTGCTTACAACGATATTGCGCCTTATCTAGATTTAATGGATGCCAAGTTCGAGCACCCCATCTCATTCTTTGAAGCAATTACTGCGCTCAGCTTTGTGGCTTTTGCAGAGCATCCGATAGATATTGGCGTTATTGAAGTGGGTATGGGTGGCCAATGGGATGCCACCAATGTGGTGCAGGCAGATGTTTCTGTCATCATGCCAATTGGGCTTGATCACATGGAATATCTCGGCGAAACCTTGACCGAAATCGCGCAAACAAAGGCGGGGATCATCAAAGAAAACGGCTTTGTTGTGATGGCGCAACAAGAACCAGAGAGCGCAGTAGAACTTCTGAAACAAGCAGCACAAGTAGGCGCTGATGTGGCCCGTGAAGGAATTGAATATTCAGTGCTCTCTCGCGCTGTTGCAGTGGGGGGACAACTTGTCACCATTCAAGGATTGAAAGGTATTTACTCCGATATTTTCCTTCCCCTACATGGCAAACACCAAGCAACAAATGCAGCAGCTGCTCTGGTTGCAGTCGAAGCATTTTTTGGTGATCAAGATTTAGATATCGAGGCGGTGCGAACCGGTTTTGCTCAGGCCAAGTCGCCTGGCCGGTGTGAAGTTTTGCATCGTGATCCCACCATCATCATTGATGCCGCCCATAATCCGCATGGAGCAGCCGCCCTTGCAGAGACGATTTCCCATGAATTTACCTTTGATGAAGTGATCGGCATCTTTGCACCTATGGGAGATAAGGATGTGCGCGGAATTCTGCTAGAACTTGAGCAGGTGATGGATTCGATTATTGTCACGGCAAATTCCTCACCACGCGCCATGAGAATCAATGAGCTCGAGCACATGGCGCAAGAGATATTTGGCGCTGAACGAACTTTTTCCAGCGCCACATTGGAAGCTGCGATCGACAAGGCCGTTGCCGACACCGTTCGCCCCCTCAGTGATGACTCGATAGGAATTCTTATTACCGGATCTGTGGTCTCGGTGGGAGAATCGCGGTCAATCATCCGTAAAAAGTTTGCCCAGGAGAATCAGTCATGAGAATGCTCGCTTCAGCAGTTCTTGTGATGGAGTTTTTTGTCATGGGCTTTGCCATGTTGCTTGCCAAAGATATTCACGAACCTTCGACCATCGTTGCGGGTGCGTTGATTGCAATCTTGATGTTATTGACCCCGAGATTATTGAAGAAGAAATTAGGTTGGTTTTTGGGATCCTTTCTGCAAATTTTGATGATCGGCTATGCCGTCGTCGTTCCATCAATGGCCATTGTTGGAGTGATTTTCGGGGGACTCTGGATTGCAGCGATTGTGGTGGGCAGAAAGGGTGAGGCTGCGCGGGCAGCCCTCATGTCTTCCCGAACTCAAAACCCCGAATAGAATGCACCAGTGAGCACAGCTACGAATAATGAAAAAACTCTTGTCCTCGTAAAGCCTGATGGCGTTGCGCGCGGATTAGTCGGTGAAGTCATTGCTCGTATTGAAGCTAAGGGATACACAATCTCTGCGCTTCGCATGTTGCAGGCAGATCGCGCATTACTGGAAAAGCATTATGCAGAGCACAAAGGCAAACCATTCTTTGAACCACTTCTTGAGTTCATGATGTCTGGGCCCATCGTTGCTCTCGTTGCAGAAGGCAATCGCGTTATCGAAGGTTTTCGTTCACTCGCAGGAGTGACAGATCCAACTGTGGCAGCACCTGGCACCATTCGTGGTGACCTTGCTCGTGATCAAGGAACAAAAGTTGTTCAAAATATTGTTCATGGCTCTGATTCACCTGAATCAGCAGCTCGTGAAATTTCAATTTTCTTCGAGGGGAAATAAATGTCTAACAGATTGTCATTCATTGGCCGTGATATGGCCGTGGATCTTGGAACCGCTAACACGCTGGTGTATGTGCGCGGGCGTGGCATTGTGCTCAACGAGCCATCAGTTGTTGCAGTCAATCAAGATACCGGCGGCATTCTCGCAGTTGGACTTGAAGCAAAGAAGATGATTGGTCGCACCCCTGGAAATATTGTTGCTATTCGTCCGCTCAAAGATGGTGTGATCGCAGATTTTGATACAACAGAGCGCATGCTCCGTTACTTTATTCAAAAAGTTCACCGTCGTAGTTATCTAGCCAAGCCACGCGTTGTCGTGTGTGTGCCATCTGGAATCACCGGCGTTGAACAGCGTGCTGTAAAAGATGCGGGATATGCAGCAGGTGCACGTAAGGTCTACATCATTGAAGAGCCAATGGCTGCAGCGATTGGTGCAGGTTTACCCATTCATGAACCAACCGGAAATATGGTGGTAGATATTGGTGGCGGCACCACTGAAGTTGCAGTGATTTCTCTCGGTGGAATCGTTACTGCGCTCTCTATTCGCATCGGCGGAGATGAGCTCGATCAATCCATTATCAACTGGGCAAAGCGTGAATATTCACTCCTTCTCGGTGAGCGCACTGCTGAAGAAATTAAGATGGCAATCGGTTCTGCCCATCCATTACAAGGAGAAAATGATGCCGAAATCCGCGGTCGTGATTTAGCAACTGGTCTACCGAAGACCATCGTTGTCACTGCTGCTGAAATTCGCAAAGCGCTCGAAGAGCCAGTGAATCAGATTATTAATGCAGTAAAGCAGACGCTCGATAAGTGCCCACCAGAACTTTCATCTGATCTCATGGATCGCGGCATCGTTCTCACTGGTGGAGGAGCGCTACTCAAAGGTCTTGATGAGCGTCTTCGCAAAGAGACTGGAATGCCAATTCATATTGCAGAGCGTCCACTCGATGCAGTCGTTGAAGGTTCTGGTAAGTGCATCGAAGAGTTTGAAGCCCTTGAAAAGGTTTTAATCTCTGAGCCACGTCGCTAGGTAATCACATATGCGCTACGGCGGCGACAACCGCGGTCGCTTATTGATTATCGTTTTAATTGTTACCTCTCTCTTTCTCATCACGCTTGATTTGCGTGGCGTGCAAGTTATTGAAGGCGTGCGCGTTGGAACACAAACTGCACTTACTCCGGTGCAAAAAGCTGGTTCTTGGTTAATTTCACCTGTCCGCAATTTCATCTCCGATGTCACTCACCTAGGACGCACCCGAAATCAAATCGAAAAATTAAAAGCTGAGAATGACAAGTTGCGCCTTGCTTTGCAAAATAGAAAGACTGCAGATGCGCAACTATCCCAACTCAAAGGCGTACTCAACCTGGCAGGGCAGGCTGGTTTTAAAGTTGTCAGCGCACGGGTTATCTCGCAAGGTGCAACGACTTCTTTTGCTCAAACCATCACGATTGATGCCGGAAC
>CAZGXO010000034.1:0-11766 GCA_964529875.1 uncultured Candidatus Planktophila sp.
CGCATACGTCGCTCTTCCCAATTGAGCACGCTTTCATGAGCGCCTAATCGCGTCAATAAAACGCCAATCGCATCTCCATCTCGAATGACGACACGATCAACGCCACGAACTTCACGAGCCTTTGCCACAATATTGAGACGTCGCGCAGCACCTACAAGAGCTAACGCTGCTTCCGGGCCAGGACAGGTAATTTCAAGTGATGAAGAGCGGCCAGGTTCAGTTAATGATCCATGCGCAATAAATGCACCACGCCAAGCTGCCTCTGCATCACACACATTTGCTGCTACCACTTGTGGTGGAAGTCCACGGACAGGTCTGCCATGTGCATCAATCAGACCAGTTTGGCGGGCAAGTGCATCTCCTGCCTCAACAACTCGAACTACGTAGCGAGATCCTTTTCGTAATCCGCTAGAAGATAGAACTGCTAGATCTGAATCATGTCCGTAAATATCAGCAATATCTTTCTTGAGGCGCCGTGCGCTCTGCGAAGTATCAAGCTCTACTTCGATAATGACTTTACCGCCAGATAGATGTAACCCACCAGCAAAACGGAGCAATGAAGATACTTCAGCCTTTCGGCAACAGGGTTTGGTGATTGCAAGACGGCTGAGTTCATCTTTTACCGCTGCGGTCATTGCCATAGGTTTATCCAACCAGTTTTTCAAGGGCAATGTGGGCGAAAAGTTGACCTAATTTTTTAGTATCGTGATGCAGAGGGTGCTCTGGACTGCGTAAATCTGCCCGTAACAACTCTGAACCTTGGGTTGAAAGATAACTTCCTAATTCATCAGCCCCATCAGAATGAGTATCTAGCACGACGCAATCAAAATGTAATTGCGGTGCATACCGATGGAGAATCTGTAGATGTTCCAGTGGAGAATAACCCGCATATTCACCCGCTGATTGATCTGCTGAATCCAAATTGAGAAGGAGAATCTTTTTTGCACTCGATGAGATCAAGGCGCTGCGGAGTGCTGGCATGAGCAAGTGCGGAATAACGCTAGAAAACCAGGATCCTGGTCCCATAGTGATCCAATCCGCTGCAGCGATTGCATCAATAGTTTGTGGCAGTGCACGTGGATTTTCCGGAATGAGCCGCAAAGATCTAAGTTTTCCTCGAGCGGTAGCAACTTCCACCTGGCCCCGCACTATCTCTGCTTTCTGACCTTGCTCAAAGGTTGCTTCGATATCAAGTGGTTCACCAGCCATGGGAAGTACTCTTCCTATTACCTTTAAAAGTGAACCAACTCGTTCAAGTCCAGCAACGATATCTTCATCTCGATCCCACAGCGCTGCCAGCAATAAATTTCCCATTGCATGGCCATCTAATGAGCCTTCGCTGGTAAATCGATATTGCATAATCTGCGCCCAACTGCGACCCCACTCATCATCTCCGCAAAGTGCAGCTAAAGCCATCCGCAGATCACCTGGCGGAAGAATAGGAAACTCTTCACGGAGACGGCCACTGGATCCGCCATTATCGGCAACCGTTACCACTGCGGTGATATCGGAGGTCATACTTCTAAGCGCTGTCAGAGTTGCAGCTAATCCATGTCCCCCACCAAGTGCGACAACTTTCTTACTCACGACCCACATCCCTATGTGTTGCATGTGCAGAGATTTCAAGATCGTGCGATGGTGATTGCAATTGGCGTGCTATCTCTTCGGCAACTGCGACTGAGCGGTGCTTTCCGCCGGTACAACCAATTGCAATCGTCACATATTTCTTTCCTTCACGAAGATATCCCGGAATCATCTTCTGTATCACCTGAATGTAACTCTGTAAGAAATCGGCAACGCCTTCGCTCTGCAGAACCTGCTGGGAAACCTGTGGCTCAAGGCCTGTCAGCGGACGAAGTTCGGGAATCCAATGCGGGTTGGGTATGAAACGGCAATCAAGAAGTAAATCTGCATCCACTGGAATTCCATACTTATAACCGAAAGACAGAACATTGACTCGTAAAGTAGAGAGCATGCCTGCGGCAAAGATTTCAGAGGTGCGTTTCTCCAGTTGGTGAACGTTGAGATTAGAGGTGTCGATCACTACATCGGCGCTAGAGCGAATCTCTTCCAACTTGGCTCGTTCTCGCGAAATGCCATCGACGATTCGATCTTTTCCTTGCAATGGGTGGGGTCGCCGCGTGGATTCAAATCTTTGAACAAGAGCTGTATCTGTAGCATCGAGAAAGAGCAGCCGGTAAGGCATCTCTGATCTCTTCAGCGATTCAAGTGAGCTGATGAGGTCATCGAAAAATTTTCCGCCGCGCACATCAACGACAACCGCAAGAGATGTGTGGTTTTCAAAACTCTGCTCTGCAAGTGATGGCAAAAGCGCAGGTGGTAAGTTATCAACGACATACCAACCGAGATCTTCGAGCGCATGGGCGACAGTTGAGCGGCCAGCACCGGACATCCCCGTTAATATCAAAAGCTCTTTACCTGCCATGCGCGTCATTCTGCCTTAGGTGTCAAGTATCTCTCCGGTAGCCATATCTACCTTCATATTAAACGGTGCATCACTCGCAGTATTACTTGCTTCATGAGAACTCTCAGAGAGGTTCTGCAAATATTCAAAGATGATGGCGGCAATGGTGCTACCGATTCCTGGAGTTGCAGCGAGCTCATCAGGTGCTGCTTTGCGAATTGCGGAGACAGACCCAAATCTTTCGAGGAGCGCCTTTCGTCGAGATTCACCAAGTTGTGGAATCTCATCAAGAAGTGATTCCAACATAACTTTGGAGCGTCGTGAGCGGTGAAAGGTAATGGCAAAGCGATGGGCCTCATCACGAATGCGTTGTAAGAGATACATGCCTTCGCTGGTGCGCGGCAATATCAGTGGATCTTTATCGCCAGGCATCCACACTTCTTCAAGTCTCTTAGCAAGTCCGCAGAGCGCCACATCGGTGATTCCTAATTCATCGAGCGCTCTCTTTGCAGCGCTGACTTGAGGTGCCCCACCATCGACAACAATCAGCTGTGGTGGATAGGCGAATTTACTCACCTTGCCACCTGTTTCTGCGATTTCTGCCGGGTTGACGTTTCGGTCCGCTAGCAAGCGCTTCATACGCCTGGTAATCACTTGATGCATCGCTCTCGTATCATCGTGTGCAGTATCTGTATTAATGATGAATCGGCGATACTCAGATTTTTTAGCTAATCCATCTTCAAAGACCACCATAGATGCGACCACCGAAGTTCCAGATATATTTGAAATATCAAAGCATTCAATCCGAAGTGGGGTTCTCTGAAGTTGTAACTCTTCTTCAAGTTCAAGCAGCGCCTTCCCCGAAACTGCCGCATCTGTCGCTCGTTTACTTAAGAATTGCACCAAGGCGTAATGGGCATTTCTTTCGACTGTTTGCAGCAATTCTGCCTTCTCTCCGCGCTGTGGAACCTTGATGGAGACTTTGCCACCTCGTAATTGCGTGAGCCACTCTTCGAGCGCGCCATGATCACGTGGGGTCTCATTGAGATAAATTTCGGCAGGAATATCTGCAGGTGCACTCTGGCTATAGATGGAGAAGAAGAGTGACGCTACATGATCATCTCCTTCAAGAGATTTCTCTTGGTCAACAATCCACGAGCGTGACCCTTTGATAGATCCTCTACGCACCATAAATATTGAGCCCGCGGCATGAAACCCTTCTTCATGGAGAGCGATGAAATCACCCTGCAAATCATCGGACCATTGACCTTGAGTAGAACGCTGCGCTTTTTCAAAAGATTCAATCTGATCTCGTAGCCGTGCCGCTCGCTCAAATTCTTCTCGAGCAGATGCGCTCTCCATTTCACTTCGCAGAGTAGGCAGCAAATGCTCCATACCTTTTTCCATGAAAGTATCGAGCTTGCGTGCAATCTCTTTATGTTCTTCGGGGGTCACCCAACCAACACATGGCGCAGCACACTTACCGATATCCCCCAATAAACATTGGCGTTTAGTGCGCTTAGCTCTCTGAAAATTTCCAGCACTACATGAGCGCACTGGGTATACCTTAAGAAGAACTTCATATGTATTGCGCAGCGCCCAAGCATTTGTATATGGACCGAAATATTTCAACCCAGGTCGCTTCTCATTTCGCGTGATAAAAACTCGAGGAAATTCATCCTGAAGAGATATAGCAAGGTATGGATACGACTTATCATCCTTAAATTGCACGTTATATGTAGGTTGAAATTGCTTAATCCACGAGAATTCAAGGGCGAGTGCCTCAAGTTCGGTGGCAACAATTGTCCAATCAACGCGGACTGCCTCATGCACCATGCGGCGAGTTTTATTGGTCAGGTTAGAGCCAAAGTAGGTTGATAAACGATTTTTAAGATTTTTAGCTTTACCTACATAGATGACTTTATCTGCCTGATTAAAGAATCTATAAACTCCGGGCTCTTCTGGAATCTGCGCTGGACGATAACTTGCCGGGCTAGCCATGGTTATTTCTTCTTTGCAGGAGTCTTCGTGCGATTGTTCTCTAAAATTTCTGCAAGAAATTGTCCTGTATAACTCGATTTAATAGCCGCCACTTGCTCCGGTGTACCTTCAGCAACGACTGTGCCACCTCTAAATCCGCCTTCTGGCCCCATATCGATGACCCAGTCAGAAGATTTGATGACATCAAGATTATGTTCAATGACGATTACGGTGTTGCCTGATTCCACTAAACGCTTAAGAACTCCCAATAATTTATTGACATCTTCAAAATGTAGACCCGTGGTGGGTTCATCGAGCACATAAATAGTCCGTCCAGTAGATCGGCGTTGGAGTTCGGTTGCCAGTTTTACACGTTGCGCCTCACCTCCCGAAAGCGTTGGCGCTGATTGTCCAAGTCGCACATAGCCAAGCCCCACATCGCAGAGTGTTTTGAGATACCGAGCAATTGTGGGGACAGATTCAAAGAATTGATGTGCAATCTCAATAGGCATATCTAAAACTTCGGCGATGGTCTTTCCTTTGTAATGAACTTCAAGAGTTTCACGGTTATACCGTGCGCCATGACAGACTTCGCAAGGGACATAGACATCAGGCAGGAAGTTCATCTCAATAGTGATGGTGCCATCACCCGAGCAATTTTCGCAGCGACCACCTTTGACGTTAAAGGAGAATCTTCCTTGTTGATAGCCACGCACCTTTGCTTCGGTAGTTTCAGCGAAGAGCGCTCTGACTTTATCGAAGACTCCAGTGTAGGTAGCAGGATTCGAGCGCGGCGTTCTACCTATGGGCGACTGATCAACGTGCACAACTTTATCGAGTTGGTCGATTCCAGTAACTGTGCGATGGCGTCCCGGAACTAGCCTTGCCCCATTTAATTTATTAGCTAACGTTGAATATAAAATATCGTTTACCAGAGTTGATTTACCTGAACCTGAAACTCCGGTGACGGAAACAAAGAGGCCAAGTGGGATTGTGACCTCAATATCTTTCAAGTTATTCTCTTTGGCACCTTTAATGACCAACTGCCGTTTGGGATCTGCGGTGCGACGTTTTTTAGGAATCTCAATCGCTTTTTTCCCAGAAAGATATGCTCCAGTAATCGAATCTTGTGCAGAAATTAATTCTTCATATGATCCTGATACGACAACTTTGCCACCATGCTCGCCTGCCCCTGGCCCAATATCAACGACCCAATCGGCGGTACGAATAGTCTCTTCATCATGTTCGACAACTATCAAAGTATTTCCCAGATCGCGTAGCCTGGTGAGAGTATCAATTAAGCGGCGATTATCGCGTTGATGCAAACCAATCGATGGTTCATCGAGAACGTAAAGAACACCAACTAGTCCAGAGCCGATTTGAGTTGCTAAGCGAATACGTTGTGCCTCTCCCCCTGACAAAGTTGCAGCTGGTCTATCTAAAGAGAGGTAATCAAGACCCACATCGAGAAGAAAACCTAAGCGAGCATGAACTTCTTTCATTACTCGTTCAGCAATCTGCGCCTCTCGCTTATTAAGTTTTACCTCCTTTAAAAAGGAGGCGCATTCGTCAATTGAGAGTGCACATACCTGCGCAATGCTCTTGCCACCTAGAGTGACAGCGAGAACTTCTGGCTTCAGGCGCGCGCCCTTACAAGCAGGGCAAGGAGTCTCGCGCATATACGCTTCATATTTATCGCGGCTGTAATCGCTATCAGTTTCGCTATGGCGGCGATGGATAAAGGGCACAACCCCTTCGAAGCCAGTTGAGTAGTTACGAACGCGACCATAGCGGTTGCGGTATTTCACATGGACTTCATATTCAAAGCCATTGATAATCGCATCTTTAGCTTTAGCAGAAAGTTTCTTCCACGGGCTATCCATGGAGAATTTCAACTCCTTGGCCAACGCCTCCAGTAAACGGAGGAAGTATTCAGAAGATTGCCCACCCGACCATGGTGCAATGGCGCCTTCATTAATAGAGATCGAATCATCCGGAATGATGAGCTCTTCATCTACTTCAAGTTGTGTACCGATACCTGTGCATTCAGGGCATGCGCCAAAGGGTGAGTTAAATGAGAAGGAGCGTGGTTCTAACTCCTCAAAAGAGAGATTGCAATCATGACAAGCTAAGTGCTCGCTATATGTGTGCTCTTTCTCTCCATCCTTAGCATCCACAAAATCTAAGAGCACCAGACCATTGCCAAGTTTGAGCGCAGTCTCAATCGAATCTGTCAGGCGCGATTTACTTTCAGCCTTTGCGGTCAGGCGATCAATGACCACCTCAATCGTGTGTTTCTCTTGTTTCTTTAACTTGGGTGGTTCGGTAAGTTGAATAGTGGCGCCATCGACACGCGCGCGTGAAAAACCTTGGGTTACCAATTCAGAGAAGAGATCGACAAATTCGCCCTTACGCTCACGAACTACTGGGGCAAGAACTTGGAATTTAGTAGTTGCAGGCATTGCCAGAATCTGATCGACAATTTGTTGCGGGCTCTGCCTTGAAACTGCCTTGCCACATTGCGGGCAATGCGGTCTACCTGCACGCGCGAAGAGCAGACGGAAATAATCATAAACTTCCGTAATAGTGCCAACAGTTGATCGTGGATTTCGATTCGTTGATTTCTGATCGATAGAAACTGCTGGCGATAGACCTTCAATAAAATCAACATCTGGCTTATCCATCTGCCCAAGAAATTGACGGGCATACGCTGAGAGAGATTCCACATATCTGCGCTGCCCTTCAGCAAATATGGTGTCAAAGGCCAAACTTGATTTTCCAGATCCGGATAGGCCGGTAAAAACAATGAGCGCATTTCGCGGAAGCTCGATGGAGACATCTTTGAGATTGTGTTCGCGCGCTCCCCGAACCACTAACTTCTCAATGCTCATGTCCCTGCTTCATCCATTCCGCGTAACTCTCTTTTGAGTTCACGCAATTCATCACGAAGGCGGGCTGCTAATTCAAAGGCAAGTTCATCGGCAGCGCTTCGCATCTGTTCGGTGAGGGAGCCTATCAACGCAATCAACTCTTGGCGCGGCATGGAATCAGTCGGTTTAGATGAAAATGGAAGAACGGCAGCCGATTTCTTAGCTTTCACAGAATCCAGTAAATCCTCTGAATCATCACTTTCTTGCACAATGAGATCAGTGATATCTGAAATCTTTTTGCGAAGTGGCTGTGGATCCACTCCCCGTTCTTGGTTGTAAGCAATCTGTTTGGCGCGACGACGATTTGTCTCATCAATCGCCTTAGCCATCGAAGCAGTGATGTTATCTGCATACATGTGAACTTCTCCAGAAACATTTCGAGCAGCGCGACCTATAGTTTGAATGAGAGAAGTTGCAGAACGTAAAAACCCTTCTTTATCTGCATCCAAGATTGCAACGAGCGAAACTTCAGGGAGGTCTAAGCCTTCTCTTAGGAGATTGATTCCAACCAGAACATCGTATTCACCGCTTCGTAACTCTCGCAGTAATTCGACACGTCGCAAAGTATCAACTTCAGAGTGCAGATAGCGAACACGAATTCCTTTCTCCTGAAGATAATCTGTTAAATCCTCTGACATCTTCTTGGTCAAAGTTGTCACTAGCACGCGTTCATTTCTCTCGGCACGAGCCAAAATTTCTGCCAGCAAATCATCAATTTGCCCTTTGATGGGTTTGACCACGATCTGTGGATCAACCAACCCTGTTGGACGAATAACCTGCTCAACAACATCGCCATCAACTTTTTCAAGTTCATATCTGCCGGGTGTTGCTGATAAATATATTTTCTGTCCTGTCCGTTCTAGGAATTCTGGCCATTTCAAGGGGCGGTTATCCAGCGCACTTGGCAAGCGAAATCCATGCTCTACCAATGTGCGCTTGCGAGCAGCATCGCCTTCATACATCGCACCAATTTGCGGCACAGTGACGTGACTTTCATCGATGACCACCAGAAAATCTTCTGGGAAGTAATCCAGTAAACAATTAGGTGGTGATCCGGCTTCTCGTCCATCTAAGTGGCGAGAGTAATTCTCGATTCCGGAGCAGAAACCCAATTGCTCCATCATCTCAAGGTCAAAGGTTGTTCGCATACGAAGGCGTTGCTCTTCAAGGAGCTTCCCTTGTTTCTTAAAGAGATTTAACTGGACTTGTAATTCATCATAGATATCTCCCATGGCTCGCTTCATGGTTTCTGGACCTGCCGCATAGTGCGTTGCGGGAAAGATATAAATCTCATCTTCGTCACGGATGATTTCTCCCGTGAGTGGATTGAGCGTCATGATCTTCTCAATTTCATCACCGAACATCTCGATGCGCACAGCCAGCTCTTCATACATCGGGATAATTTCAATTGTGTCGCCACGTACTCGAAAGGTGCCCCGCTCAAAAGCTAAGTCATTTCTCTTATACTGAATATCAACAAATTTTCGAAGCAGCGCATTTCGCTCTATTTCATCGCCGATTGTCAGTTTAATCATCCGGTCTATATATTCTTGTGGAGTACCAAGACCATAAATACAAGAAACTGTGGCAACAACAACTACATCTCTGCGGGTAAGGAGTGAGTTGGTAGCAGAGTGACGAAGTCTCTCGACCTCATCGTTGATGCTGGCATCTTTTTCAATAAAGGTATCTGTTTGAGGAACATATGCCTCTGGCTGGTAATAGTCGTAGTACGAGACAAAATATTCAACGGCATTATTTGGCAGCAATTCGCGAAATTCATTGGCCAATTGCGCAGCGAGTGTCTTATTTGGAGCGAGCACCAATGTTGGGCGCTGCAGCCTTTCAATAAGCCAAGCAGTCGTTGCTGATTTACCAGTACCTGTCGCACCGAGAAGCACAACATCGGTAACGCCGTTATTGATGCGATGCGCGATTTCTTCGATAGCAGCTGGTTGATCACCTGCTGGCGCGTAGTCACTGACAACCTGAAAAGGCGCTACCTTTCGCTGCAGATCACTGACGGGGCGCATCCGCCTATCCTAGGCAGAGCGGTTGTAAAACGTCTTCCCAAAGATTTTCGACCTGGCGAAGCAGAGCATCCTCATCTGCATTGTTGAGCAAGACTGTATTGGCAATTGCCTCACGTTCTGCAGGAGATGCTTGCGCAGCGATTCGCTTCTCAATCTGCGATATATAAAGCCCCTTCTTCAAGAGCCTTTCTTTTCGGACCTCAATATCTGCTTCAACAGTAATGATGTAATCAAATTTACTTGCTGCAGCAGTTTCTACCAGAAGGGGAATTTCATAGATCAAAATATCGTTTGGATTGAGATCGCTCACAACTTCAGCAAAGAGGGCTTGCACTTTGGGGTGGATAATTGCTTCAAGATCGGCGCGAGCCTTTGCATCAGAAAATATGATCTCTGCCAACTTCTTGCGATCAATATCGCCATTTACGATGATTTCATCGCCAAAGCGCATCATGACTTCTGCAAAACCATCACTGCCACGTTCTATAGCGGTCTTGGCTAATTGATCTGCATCAACAACCAGCGCTCCCAGTTGCGCAAAGAATTGCGCAACTGTGGATTTGCCAGCTCCGATACCACCGGTAAGTGCAACAACGAGCATTGGACTCACCCAGTAGTAGAGACGAATCTCTTATTGATCAATAACTATTCGGCAGGTACAGCCGCAGCTTCTTCAGCTGCTTTTGCTTCAGCCTTCTGCTTCTTATGAGCTAGGAAGCGCTCTTGCGCCATCGCATATTGGCGTTCCCACTCTTCGCGCTGTGCATCAAATCCAGGCTTCCACTCTTGTGTCTGTGGATCAAAACCTTCTGGATAGATGAAGTTGCCGTTTGCATCATAGCGAGCAGCCATTCCGTATTGAGTTGGATCAAATGCTTCAATCTCAACTTCATGTCCTTCATTTGCCTGCTTCAATGAGAGCGATATACGACGACGCTCTAGATCAATATCGATAATCTTTACAAAGAGTTCATCGCCAACAGAGACAACTTGCTCTGGAATCTCAACATGGCGCTCAGCCAACTCTGAAATATGTACAAGACCCTCAATACCTTCGTGCACTCGAATAAATGCACCAAATGGAACGAGCTTGGTGACAACACCAGGAACAACGGTATTAATGGTGTGAGTACGTGCAAATGCTTGCCAAGGATCTTCTTGAGTTGCCTTAAGTGAGAGTGAGACACGTTCGCGCTCAAAATCAACTTCGAGAACTTCAACTGTTACTTCATCGCCGACTTCAACGACTTCACCTGGATGATCAATATGCTTCCAAGAGAGTTCAGAGACGTGCACAAGACCATCAACACCACCGAGATCAACGAAAGCACCAAAGTTAACGATGGAAGAGACCACACCTGAACGAACTTGACCCTTTTGAAGTTGGTTAAGGAACTCGGTGCGGGATTGTGATTGTGACTGTTCAAGGAATGCGCGACGTGAAAGAACTACATTGTTACGGTTCTTATCGAGTTCGATAATGCGAGCCTCAACTTGCTTTCCAATATAAGGAGTGAGATCGCGAACGCGGCGCATTTCAACGAGCGATGCTGGCAAGAATCCGCGAAGTCCAATGTCGACGATGAGACCGCCCTTTACAACTTCAATAACTGTTCCAACAACGACTTCGTCGCGCTCTTTCTTACCTTCGATTTCTCCCCAAGCACGCTCGTACTGAGCACGCTTCTTAGAGAGGATGAGGCGACCTTCTTTATCTTCTTTCTGAAGTACGAGAGCTTCGACTTTATCTCCAACTTTTACAATCTCATTTGGATCTGCATCGTGGCGAATAGAGAGTTCGCGGGATGGGATGACTCCTTCGGTCTTGTATCCGACGTCAAGAAGTACTTCTTCGCGATCAATTTGTACGACTGTGCCAACGACTAAATCTCCGTCGCTGAAATTTCTGATTGTGCCTTCGATTGCTGCAAGAAAATCTGCTGCTGATCCAATGTCATTAACTGCTATTTGAGTGCTCAAGATGCTCCGTAGGGATAGAAAGTAGTAGGGATAGGGCCTATGAAATTTTTGCTCTGCTCAGATTTCACTCTTTGTGGTCTGATGCAAAGGGAGGGTAAGAATACGGGCGAGACCATATCTGCAGCAAATTCACGCATAAAAATCTGCTGGGCAAGTACGATAACTGTGCGATGAAGCGATATGCCGAACTTTTTCAATTTCCAAATGTCTGGGTCTTGGTTCTTGCATGCTTTCCAGCGCGTGTTGCCTATGGAATGGTGAGCCTCTCAATCTTCTTTAAGGTGGAACAAGGAACCAAATCGATTGCTCTTGCAGGACTCGCAATCGGACTCAATGCAACATCAGGTTCTTTAACCGCCGGTATTCGCGGTTCGATCATTGATAAATATGGTCAGAAATGGCCAATTCGAATTATGGT
>CAZGXO010000035.1:0-11128 GCA_964529875.1 uncultured Candidatus Planktophila sp.
CGCGTCATCAGGTGCGCCTTCGCTCCACTTTGTGATGGTGACCGTTAATCCAGCGCGAGAAGGTGCACAGACCATCGGGCCTGCCTTCCAATTTTTGGTGGGATCAAGAGGTGCAACGCGCACTAAGCGCTGATCATCGCCAACGCTTGCTCGCACTGTTACGGCATCACCGCTTCGGCTAACGCGCATAGTGACCTCTTTGCCAACCCATTCAGAGACTCTGCCGGTTGACCAATCAGAGAGTTCATTGGTCACGACAGCTCCAACTTGTGGAAATCCATCACAGAATTCCACTGCTGCCTTAATCCAATGCGAATCATCATGGGTGATAAAGATTCCGCACTGATCAAATTGCTCTGCATAATCGAGCATAAAGGCAACTTCCATGGATCGCTCGTTAGGAAAATCCTTGATTAGCGCATGGCCATCATCATGGATAAATCCATATGCTGTAGTGCGCCACCAATCGCTACCTTCAGCTGCGCTCACGTGAATGCCACCATTTTTATTGACTACAGATACTGGATCGCGAGTCCATGTACCTTCTGCCCAAGGCACAATATTCATAACTACCTCTCGGTTCTTACAGCAAAGAGAGCGCCGCAATAGCGCTGTCATACCCCTTATCTTCTTTGCTTGTGGGGCGACCACAACGTGCAATCGCTTGGTCGAGATTGTTGCACATCAATACCCCGTAACCAATAGGTTTTGAGAACTTTAACTGCACATCCATCACGCCTTGTGTGACTCCTTGGCAGACATAATCAAAATGCGGGGTCTCACCTTCTAAAACCAGACCTACTGCAACGACTGCGTCATAACCCTTTTCAAAAGCCCGTTGCGCCGCAAGGGGAATCTCAAAAGAGCCCGGCACATACGTGACGGAAATTTCCTTCACATCTGCTTGCGCAAGAGCGCGCTTTGCACCTGCAATCAGGTCATTACAGATATCGAGATGCCATGAGGAAGAGATAATTGCAATCTTTGCGTGTGGTGCTTTTGGAACATCGATTGTTGGAGCATGACCGGCCATTACTTTCCTCCTTGCGAGTGACCTAAGCGCTTGGCCTTAGTCTCAAGATACTTCTGATTAAATTCGTTGGGTTTAATCGTGAGCGCACGTGGCTGGCATGCGATACCACTTTCGCGAACCGCTCTTACCTTCTCCGGATTGTTAGTTAATAACGTTACTTCTTGCAGGTTTAAATTCTTTAAGATGGCAATCGCTTCGGTCCAATCGCGTGAATCCACCGAATGTCCCAGCTCTAAATTGGCATCCACAGTATCAAGGCCTTCGTTCTGCAAGATATAAGCCTTAAGTTTTTCAG
This sequence comes from uncultured Candidatus Planktophila sp., assembly GCA_964529875.1. GTDB lineage: Bacteria > Actinomycetota > Actinomycetes > Nanopelagicales > Nanopelagicaceae > Planktophila. The sequence goes on from CAZGXO010000035.1 coordinate 1,329, forward strand.
TAAGCCCAATACCGCGCCCTTCATGATCGCGGAGATAGAGAATGTAACCGTAGCCATGTTCAGTAATTGCCTGGATAGATTGCGCCAACTGTTCGCCACAATCGCAGCGCATGGATTGCGCAACATCTCCGGTAAAGCATTCAGAGTGCATGCGCACGAGTGGGACTCCGTGCGGCTTACCAAAGCGCATCACTACTTGCTCCCGATGCTTGAGTGATGGATATGTAGCAAGGCTCCACGAGCCACTTGCGAGCTGCACATCAACCCACTCAAATTCATGATGTGGAATTTTCGCAACTTTGGTGACGGGGGTTATGCGAGATTGATATTCCATAATTTCGGCGATCGAGATCACTGGAATCTTGTGCTCCTTGGCAAATTCAGCCAAGGTGGCACCTCGCGCCATCGAGCCATCTTCTGCGACTATCTCAGCAAGGAGCGCTGCTGGATATCCACCTGTTAGCTCTGCAAGTGCAATTCCTGCTTCGGTATGTCCAGGTCGCGCTTGTAATCCATCTCTATCTGCAATCAACGGAAATATGTGTCCGGGGCGAATGAAATCGGTAGCGCGACTTGTTGGACTTCCGAGTGCGCGAATAGTTGCGGTGCGTTCCTTAGCACTTACTCCGGTTGTCATTCCTGCTAACAAGTCGACTGAAACTGTAAATGCAGTGCGCCGCGCATCTTGATTCTGCTCAACCATATAAGGAAGGCGGAGGCGATAGGCGCTCTCAGCATTAATAGCGACACATAAAATTCCGGTGGTGTGGCGCACCATAAATGCGGTCTTCTCAGTCGTTGCTCGTTCTGCCAACATAATCAAATCGCCTTCATCTTCGCGATCATGGGCATCAACCACAATAATCATCTCGCCGCTGCGAAATGCATCAAGCGCTGCCAGAAAATTACTGTCCACTTGTATCTCCCTTTGCTAAGAGTCGCTCGACATATTTAGCAAGCACATCAACTTCAATATTGAGCAGATCTCCGGCACGCTTCTTGCCTAAATTAGTTTTCTGAAGAGTTTCTGGGATTAACCAGACTGTGACGAGATTGCTGCCATCTAGAAATGAGCCAACGGTCAGTGATACGCCATCAAGAGTGATGGAACCCTGCGCCACCACATATTTCATGAGGTGTTCTGGAACAGTGATATCCATCTGCGTCCATTTTTCATGTGGCGCTACCTGCATGACGGTGCCAACGCCATCAACATGGCCCTGCACCATGTGACCACCCATACGCGTTGTTAATTGCGCCGCAAGCTCCAGATTGACCTCTGCACCAATACCGACCTGCGCAAGTGAAGTCAGTGACAAGGTCTGCACCATCACATCTGCAGTAAAAGAATCTGCGCTCTTTGATGTTGCAGTCAGACACACTCCATTCACTGCAATGGAGTCACCTACTGCTAAATCTGCCACCGAGTGTGGAGCGCGCACCGTCAATATGGCAGCGCTCTCCGTGCGAGTGATATCTGTAATCGTGCCGCATTCAGTAATTAAGCCAGTAAACATTTAACGCCCTCTCACTCGGTAGTGGGCTTTGATATCTCCTGCTAATTCAGAGACAGAGAGCAGCTCTAACTCACAGTGATCATCAAGTGTGGAAATTCCTAAATGGCTCACAAACTCTTTACCTGCCCCCAGCAATTTCGGGGCCTGATACATAATGAGCTCATCGATATTTCCCGACGCTAAGAGTGCAGATCCAAGCGTGGGTCCTGCTTCTACCAAGACTTGGTTAAATCCTTCTTTTATAAGTACCTGCATCAGTTCTGGAATCGACTTTGACTTCACCACAATGGTGCGCGCCTGATCATCAAATACTTTATGCGTGGCAGGTACTTCTTGTTCGCCAGAAATAACGCGTACTGGGCGCGCATCGTGGCCACGTGGAATTAAATGTGGATTATCAACCAGCGCAGTATTTGTCCCAATCACAATTGCATCAGATTGCGCACGTAGTAACTGCACATCTTCGCGCGAAGATGGATTGCTAATCCATTGCGAAGTGCCATCACTTGCAGCAACTTTGCTATCAAGGGTGGTTGCAACTTTCCAGATCATCAAAGGGCGACCAGTGACTGCTTTATGAATCCATGCGCGCTGGGCAAAATCAAGAAGTGGTGAAGGTTCTTGTTCCACAATAATTCCAGCAGCGCGCAACTTTTCTGCTCCCCCAGCTGCTAGCGGATTGGGATCAGTCAGGGCATAGACAACTTTGCTAACGCCAGATTCGATAATTGCATCAACACAGGGTGGCGTTGTACCAGTGTGGGCACATGGTTCGAGTGAGACAAAGAGCGTTGCGCCACGAGCTGCACTTCCCGCTTTCTTAAGCGCCACAACTTCGGCATGATCAACAGAATGAGTGCGATCATGAAAACCATCTGCAATGAGATGTCCATCGGCTGCAAAGAGCGCTGCCGCAACATTGGGATTTGGTGCGCTCTTTCCGAGCGCGCGCAGGCAGAGTGATTGCAGATGCGCATATGCATCTTTGATATCAACCATCTTGCCCCCTTCAATCAACGCATAGGCGTCATCGGGGGTGCGCACATAAGGGTGCGCGAAATAACGGTGTTATCTCTCATCCGGACTTTAACCGTCGGTCTCAGAATTTCACTGAGTCAACCGCCCACTGGATGTGTGCGGGTCGCGGACTTTAACCGCCGGTTCGAAATTACATCGACCCCGATAACAACGCGCTTAGTCTAACGCATCAAGTAATGCAGCTTTGGCCGCACTTTTTGCAGATGCCGCGCTCTTTTGCTGCAAGGAAATCTGCGCAACTTTCTGTGCTAATCCTGTATCTACTACGGATAAGGCGCTGGTGACATCGGCAACCGATGATGGCGATGCACTGACTGAATCAAAACCCATGCCAGCAAGGACAACTGCAAGGAGCGGATCAGATGCCGCCTCACCACACACTCCAGATTTAATGGAACTTGCTTCTGCGCTTAGTGCAATCTGCTGCAGAGTTGCGAGTAACGCTGGTTCCCAAGGATTGAGCAGATGAGCAACTCCGGAATTAGTGCGATCTGCAGCAAACAAATATTGCGATAAATCATTGGTGCCAACGCTCACAAAATCAATCAGCCCCTGTAATTGCGAGATCACTGGGACTATTGCCGGTACCTCAATCATGATTCCAACGCGCGTTAATCCGGCATCACGGGCCTGCTCGGCAAAAATTCGCGCCTCTTCAATCGTTGCAATCATCGGCGCCATCACAGATACCGAGATTTTTTTGCCGTTTGTCACAGCGTTATCGGCCGCTGATTTGATGGCGTGTAATTGATCGCGATAAAAATCTGGAGAGACCGAAGCTACACGTTGTCCACGAACCCCAAGTGCCGGATTCTCTTCTCTGCCCATGTTGAGAAAAGGAATTGGTTTATCGGATCCGGCATCTAAGGTGCGCACAATGATTTCGCCACTTGGGCAAGCCATAAAGATTTCGGTGTAGAGCGCAATCTGTTCTTCGCGTGTTGGTGGCGTTACTCGATCAAGAAAAAATAGCTCAGTGCGTAGTAGGCCAACGCCACGTGCGTTCTGCGCAAGTGCGGCATCTTTTACCGAGCCAATATTGGCAAGAACTGGAATCACAGATTTTCCTAGATTCTTCTTCTCACTCCACCACTGCTGTGATGACTGGGCTAATTCTCCGCCAACAATCGCTTGTGAGTTATCTGGATCGAGCACTACTAATTCTCCGTTGTGCAAAGTGGCTGCGCCTTTACAGGCAACGAGCGCTGGAATGCCGCGCGATCTACAGACAATGGCGGTGTGAGATGTGGGTCCACCTTTTTCGGTAATCACGCCAACCACAACGCTGGTAAATGCCACCGTATCCATCGGGGTTAAATCTTCGGCGACCACAATCACTTGGCCAGATGCTGGAAGTGAGTGTTCTTCAGTGCTTCCTTGCATGATTTGGATTATTCGATAGACAATGTCATCAAGGTCAGCAACACGCTCACCAAATTCACCTTCTGCACCTTGCAAAAGCGATTTGAACTCTTGCATAGCAAGTTGAATTGCAGAAGCGCTATCCCAACCTTCATTGCAGAATTGCTCTGCCATATCACTTAATTCTGGGTCGGTGGCGAGTGCAACTTGTGCTTGCAAGATGTCACGTAACTGCCCACTTGCTGCCGAGATTTTGTCTGCAAAAACTTTCTCTACATGTGTAATGGCGCTCTTTACTGCAGCAATCTCATTTTCAGAAGTTGTAGCGCTCTTGGTTAATGGCGGAAGAGCAGCTCGTGTTGCCCAGCGAAAAATCGGAGCGCGCACCGCCGCACTGCCAACGCCAATACCTGTTAAGACTGCGCCCATGAGAAAACGTTACTCGGTAATAGTGGCAACGAGTTTTGCAAAGATGTCATCGGCAACTGCTGCATCGTCAGTATCAAAGGAGATTACTAATGTGTCTCCTTCATGCGCCTTTAGCGTCAGAAGTCTGAGTGGGCTAGCCCCTTTGACGAGCGGTTGGCCGGGTTTTCCCACTAACACTTCGCAGGGCGCGCTCTTGGCTACTGCTGCAAATTCATTAGCCGGACGTGCATGGAGCCCAACTTTGACAGTGATGACACACTCTTTGGTGATCATGGGTTTACAACTACCTTAATTGCATCACCGCTGAGCACTGCACTAATGGCATCTTGCACATTATCAAGTGCCATCTTGTGAGTAATCAAATCAGCAACCTGCACCTTGCCAGATGCAATTAAATTCAGTGCATCTAAATTCTGTTGTGGGCTTGATCCATTTGCGCCAAAGAGTGTGACTTCTTTGTAATGCACAATATTGGCATCACATTGGATATATGGCGCATCTTTAGGTAGTCCACCAAAGAAGGAAACCTTTCCACCAGGAGCTACCATCGAGATTGCCTGTTCTTGCGCTTTGGCCGCAGGTGCAGCGGTGATGATGATGCTTGGCCCATGTCCATCTGTTACTTTGAGAATTTCTTCTTCTAACTTCACTTGCGACATATCAAAGGCAGCATCTGGCTTCACCACATCAGCAGATTTCTTTAGACGAGCGCCATTGATATCTGCCAAAAATACTTGCGTTGCACCCAGTGCCCGGGCAACGCGAACATGTAAACAACCGATCGGTCCTGCGCCCATCACAAGCACAGAGTCCCCCTTTTGCACATTAAGAATCTGCTGTGCATTAAGAACGCAGGCAAGCGGTTCGGTAACCGCTGCTTCGTCGTAGGAAATATTGCTTGGAATCTTATTGACGCCATTTACTCGAATTACTTCGTGAGGTATCACCATGTATTCGGCAAAACCTCCAGGAAATTGATAGCCCATCGAAAGTTGGTTTCCACAAATTGTCATACGCCCTGATGTGCAGAGCCAGCACGTACCGCACGGGATAGCTGCAATTACCTGCACGCGGTCTCCTACTGCATAGCCACTGACTGAACTTCCAACGGTAACAATTTCACCGGCAATCTCATGGCCAATAATTTGTGGTGGCTTCAGGCGTGGGTGGCCATGATTAAAGATTTTTGCATCTGTGCCACAGGTAGCGCAGCTATGAACTCGTATCAGAATTTCATTATCGGCAGGCGTAGGTGTGGGTACCTCAATAATTTTTAGATCCTGCGGTCCGCTATAAAGCGCTGCCTTCATCAATCTTCTCGCCTTCGTCAAATCTCTGTGGGATTTAAAATTTTCAACACTTCATCGTGTTCAGTCGTGCTGAGCAATTGTTCAAACTTCGCTTCATCTAAAAGAGCATCAGCTAAATTGCCGATGATTTCGACATGCTCATCACCTTGTGCTGCGATTCCGATGCAAAGTTTAACTTCTTCATCATCCCAGATGAACGGCTTTGCAAAGCGGAGAAAAACTATTTGGCCAAACTCTACAAATTTTCTTGATTCATCTGTCCCATGAGGCATCGCTACGTAATTGCCGAGGTATGAAGATGCAATCTGCTCTCGCTCCCACATGGCAGCGGCATATTCGGATGTTGCCGCACCAAGTGCTACGAGAGCCTGCCCACACAGGGCTACAGCCTCCTCTTTCGAAGAGGCTGTAGCACCGAAGTGGATTCCGGATTTAACAAGGAGCGGGGGCATAAAGTCCCAGCTGTCGTTTATTCATTGGAGATTGTTCCTCCACTTTGAATAGCCGATACAACAGATGCGATTGCAGGATCGCCCAGAAACATGTCAAAAGCGATGACAACTTTATCTGGCACTGCATCTTTCGCTCTCCCACTGAGCCCACGGTGACACAGGATGAGATCTGCACCTGTTGCAGCTAATTGATTTACGGGCGAGTGTTTGACGGGGATTCCAAGTGACTTTAATTGCTTAGCCAATTGGTTTGCCACCATCACACTTGAACCCATGCCTGCTTCACAGGCAACCACAATTAACTTGATATCGGATCCGGAAATGCTTGGCATGTGTTATCCGTTCTTCAACGAATCTTTGCGTGCCTTTGCAGCATCAAGATCATCGTTATTTGACTTATCGGTCTTGAGTAAGAACCAGCCAACTACGAATGCGACTGCTGCAGAGATTGCAATTGCAAGGAGAACCTTGAAGGTATCTCCCTTAGGAGTAACAACCATGTAAGCGAAGATTGATCCTGGGGATGGTGTTGCTGTAAGACCATTGCCAAGTGCAACGTTCATTGCGACACCAGCTGCTCCACCAGCAATTGCTGCAAGGATCAAACGTGGCTTCATAAGGATGTATGGGAAGTAAATTTCGTGAATACCACCCAAGAAGTGAATAACGATTGCACCAGGTACAGAACCACGAACTACGCGTGGACCTGCAAACCAGAATGCAAGAAGAATTCCAAGTCCAGGACCTGGGTTTGTCTCGAGCATAAAGAGAATTGACTGTCCTGTCTCTTTTGCTTGAGCAACGCCTAGAGGTCCAAGCACGCCGTGGTTGATGGCGTTATTGAGGAAGAGAACTTTGGCTGGCTCGATAATGACTGATGCGATTGGCAGCAAGTTGTTATCAACGAGTGACTGGATACCATTTCCAAGTACATCGCTGATATTGCGCACGATTGGTCCAATTCCCTTGAAGCCAACCATTGCCATGACAAGACCTGTGATTCCAAGGCTGAAGTTGCTAATAAGCATTTCAAAGCCGACTGGAACTTTAGGATCAAGTACTGCATCGATCTTCTTTAATACCCAAGCTGCTGCTGGTCCAATAATCATTGCACCAAGGAACATTGGGATATCTGTACCAACGATGACGCCTACGGTTGCAACTGCGCCGATAACAGCGCCGCGCTGACCGTGAACCATACGACCACCTGTTAAACCAATAAGTATTGGCAACAAGTTAACGATCATTGGTCCAACCATCTTGGCAAAGCTCTCATTTGGTAGCCATCCGGTTGGGATGAAGAGAGCCGTGAGTAGACCCCAGGCAATGAATGCTCCGATATTCGGAATCACCATTCCGGCGAGGTTTCCTCCTAGTTTCTGTAGCGATGCGCGCCACCCTGAATGGGAATCCGCGCTGCCGATGTAATTGGTCATGTTATGTAGTCCTCCACTTGAACATGATTTGCCAGACGGTTTCTGGCATTCGAATAAGAAATTTCTTCTTACTCGAATTCTCTGTGGCATCAATGTTGTAGATCTTCACCATGAAGTGATGCCTCCTTCGGATTTATCTCGGTCACTAATTCGGTTGGAATATCAGTAGGTGGCGCTGAAATTCCGGTGCCACGTGATGTGATGGCAGCGCTCGACCAGGCAACTCCAGTCGCAAGCGCTTTGATGGGGCCAGCTTTAAATTTGCCGATAAATCCAGCGAGCAAGGCATCACCTGCGCCTACCGTGTTAGTTGCAACAATCTTTTCTGCCCGCGCTCTGTAGAGTTTTTCGCCATTGAAATACAAGCTTCCTTGTTCGCCAAGTGAGAGCAAGACATTCTTTGCGCCCATGCCATGCATCTCTTTACATGCCTCTATCGCATCGGCAATTGTGACGATTGAACTGCCTACTAAATTTTCCGCCTCTTCTTGGTTGGGCTTGATGAGGAACGGCTTTGCACCAACTGCAGCTTTCAGAACATCGCCGCTGCAATCAACAACTACTTTGGTGCGATGTGCGTTATCAGAAATCAACTTCACCAACCACTGGGGATCTAAACCTGAAGGAAGCGAACCGCCGATAACACCAAATTCACTTCTTCTGGCGCGGATTTTAAATCGTCCCGCAATTTTCTTTGATTCACTCTCTGTCCACGGCGAAGATTCTGCGTTGATCTTGGTAGTCAATCCTTCGTGAACTAAAGAGACATTAAGTCGAAGTGGCGAACCGATAGGCAAAATCTCTAACTTTAATTTTTCAGCTTCTGCGGCATTGAGGAAGAAATCTCCGTTGGCTTTAGCCATGGGCACCATCGCCACGTTATTGACCTTCATCATGGTCAAGACGCGTGAAACATTGACGCCCTTTCCGCCGGCATGGAGCGCAAATTCGCGAGCGCGGTTAACTCCCCCTTGGTGCAAGGCAGCGAGTTGATAATCAAGATCGATTGATGGGCTCGGTGTCAGCGTTGTGATCATGCCAGCACCACCTCAACTCCTGCCTTCTCCATCTCGGCCACAGTGTTGGCATCGGCCTTGATATCTGCAACCACGCGATCGACATCTTCAAAGCGCGCAAAACGAGTTGCAGTTGATTTACCAAACTTGCTGCTATCGGCCATCACAATAGTTTCGCGTGCATGTTTAATCATGGTGCGCTTCACTGCTGACTCTTCTGGATCTGGGGTTGTAAAACCGATTTCGCTATTGACTCCATTTGTGCCAAGAAAAGCAATATCTGCATGAAAATTATCGAGCGCCGAAAGCGCTAATTCACCGACTGCGCTGAGCGTGATGGGACGGATGCGCCCGCTTAATAAAATTACTTTGGTTGTTGAGTCACCAATTTGAGTTGCCAGCGTCAAACTATTTGTAATAACCGTTAATTCTTTTCTATCGCGCAGAAAGGGCGCTAAACATTCTGTAGTAGTTCCTGCATCAAGAAAGACCGAACCTGTTGTTGGTAAATACTGCGCTGCAACTTCGGCGATCTTTACTTTTTTATCGTGGTGTAACGATCTGCGCTCTGCCACCGAGTACTCGCGAGAAAAACGATCAAGCGCAATTGCACCGCCATGTACCCGGCGCATTAACCCGCGCCGCTGTAAGACATCGAGATCTCGACGGATGGTTTCAACAGCTACGGAAAATTCAGAGGCGGCAGAGACCACATCGACTCGGCCATCTTTCTTGGCCTTTTCGACGATAGCGATACGCCGTTCCTCTGTGAGCACCTAGTTACCCTTCGGATCATTGAAGCGCACAGAACGAGAGGGTGCCCGTTTCTGCCCGATTTAGAGAAGGTTAAGGGTCAAACAGGCAATATTCAATAGGCTATGCGGGAAAATGCGCTCGGGCGTGTCGGCCAGGTCACATGCAAAGACCCCGCCACATGGACGGGGTCTTTGAACGGGGTTGGCTAAAGCGTAATGAGATTAGCTGCAACCAGAGGTGTTGCCGCAACCTTCGCAGACATAGCAGGCGCCAGATGCGCGCATCTTGACTCCGCATGTCATACATAGGGGCGCATCAGATTTGATCCCCATCGAATCGAGAAGATCAGCTGATGAACCAATCGTTGGCGCAACTGGCGCGCTTTCAATCTTTACCTCAACTGGCTTTGGCGCTTCAACTTTTACAGGAGCAGGCGCCGCCGCAGCAACCGCTGTCGGTGCTTTTGGGGTATCGGTTTCCTTTG
>CAZGXO010000036.1:0-10895 GCA_964529875.1 uncultured Candidatus Planktophila sp.
AATGGATTTGTGAAAATCGTTTCTTCTGTTGCTTCGAGTTCTAAGAGACGATTCCATTTTGCTGTTCGATCTGAACCGTGTGTTGAACCTACTTTGATTTGCTGAGCGTTCCAGCCAATTGCAATATCGGCTAGCCATGAATCTTCAGTTTCGCCAGATCTAGCCGAAACAATCGTCTTAAATCCATTTTTCTGGGCATTGCGCAAGACTTCAAATGTGGAGGTCAATAATCCATTCTGATTTGGCTTGATAAGAATTGCATTTGCTGATTTTTCATCAATGGCGCGGGTTAATCTGCCGAGATTAGTGGTGAGCAAATCATCGCCAATAATCTGCACACCTTTAGGTGCGGCAGCTAAAAATTCTTGCCAGGATGCCCAGTCGTCTTCTGCAAAGGGATCCTCAAGAGAGATGATGGGAAAGTTATTCAATAGAGCAAGTAGATAGTTGCCAAATTCTTGTGCAGAGAGGTTTTTGCCTTCAGAATCCAGATGGTAACGGCCATCTTTGAAAAATTGGGTAGCAGCAATATCCATGCCAATAGAAACATCACGTCCTGGCGTAAGGCCTACAGACTCAATAGTGCTTACGATGAAAGCGCAAGCCTCATTGATAGAGGCAAATGGAATACCCAAGCCGCCTTCATCCGCGATTAGGTGTGTGATCTTTTTATCTTGCGCTCCACGCATTGCAGCAGCTTCGCGAATTGCAACTACCCATGAGATTGCCTCAGCAAATGAAGCTGCTCCATGAGGAATTACCAAGACATCTTGAATATCTAACGTCTTTCCTGCGTGAGCTCCTCCAGAGAGAATATTGACCATCGGCATCGGAATTGAGAGCGGGCCATCGCTAGTAAAAAATCTAACAAGTGACTTCTTATGAGATGCAGCTTCTGCAATCGCGGCTGCGATAGAAACAGCGAGAGTGGCATTTGCGCCAAGGTGTGAATGATCTTGAGTTGAATCAAGCGTTGAAAGAAGTTGATCAATCTTTACCAGAGAAATTTCCTGACCAACTAATGCTGGTGCAATTGTGGAGTTGATATTTGTAATTGCCTGATTGACAGATTTTCCTCCATAAAATTTATTGGAAAGTGGAGATTGGCCATCGCGAATTTCCTTCGCTTCATGGCGACCAGTCGAGGCTCCTGATGGCACCCGCGCGGTGTGTTTACTGCCATCTTCTAAGGTGATGCTGGCGGCAACAGTGGGTCTGCCACGTGAATCAAGTACTTGATAACCAGTAACGCCAGAAATTTTCATGATTGTTCCTTGCTAAAAAGTTCTTCAATTTCAATGTTTCTCCCAGATAGTAATAAATCTTTTGTATGCGCTACTAGTTGGGCTTGCTTCTGTGGATCTAGATAGTTGACGGGTGATTTGCCCTCAACGCGGGCAAGGGCAATAAGGGCAGTATGAAGACCAAAGGAAGGAGCAATAGCCCTTAATTGCGAATAGTGTTCAACATATTGATGTGCGCAAGATTTTAAGAGCTCTGCTTCAATGGCAACATCGGTTCTATAAAATTTACAGAGAAGATGTGCCAAAAGAAAAGCCACATCAAAGACGGGGTTTCCAACGTGGGTTACCTCAAAATCCAGCACATATACCTGATCATCCATACCGACCATCATATTTTTTGGTGAAAAATCACCGTGCACAATTGTTGTTTGATCTCCTTCAAGTTCAGAAATCAATTGGGAGATAGTTGGTTGTAGATGTGGGTTCTTAGCCGCGACAAATCTGTAGAAAGGATCAATGCGTAACTGCTCAAAGAGCGTATCTTCCAAAAATTGGGAGCGAGCCTTTTGATCGCCAACACCAAAGTTATGCCATGATGCCAAGGTTTGACCCAATTCAGCAGCGATATCAGGGTTAATTACCCCGCTCAGTAAATCGGTCTTCCATACTGTACTTCCGACAGGTACACGTTCGAGAATGAGAATAAATCTATCGGGATCGAGAAAGACAAGTTTGGGTACTTGCTTCGGGCTTAATTGATGAAAGAGTGAGATGGCATTGGCTTCAACGATAGCTCTTCGCTGATCTGCCTCCCATTTTTCAGCGACTTTCAACTCAGCAAGTGCTTGTTTGAGAACCAACTTCTTTGAATCGGTCGTAATTGCCAGGACTACATTTGAGACACCGCCTGTAAGAACTTCAACTTCTGGGTTTTCATCTTGATTGACTATTTTCTTGTCAATCAGATAAGGAATGACAGTTTCTTCGGTGAGGAGTTCAGTGCTCATGGCGTTATTTGGTTTCTCTCTGCCGATTAACATTTGATAACGCCCACAACACACAGAGCACGATTCCACATGCAGATACGACCATAGTTAAAGTGACCGATTCACCAAGTAGGAGCGCAGACCATCCCAAAGTCATAATCGCTTGCAATTGCTGAACCTGAGAACCATGTGCAACTCCAAAATCCTGCAAGCCGCGATACCAGGCAAAGAAGCCGAGATACATCGAAGAGATTCCGATTCCCAACATGCCAAGAAGAGCATCGAGGTGGAGCGTGTATTGAGATTCTGTTGCAAAGTACACAATGGCAGCGCCTGGAATCGCAATCGGCAACACAATCACAACTACCCAAGAAATTACTTGCCATCCTGGAAGATAATTGGTGAGGCCAGCACCTTCAACGTAGCAATATGAAGAGGCAATGACAGCGCCCATGATGATCAAATCGGTGAGCAGATCAGATTGACCAGCACCGCCGCGACTCAAGGAGAAGAAAACCAGTAGAACAGTTCCAAGAATGGAGGCTACCCAAAATGAAATTCCGGGTTGTTTCTTATTCTTGATGACCGCGATGATGGCAGTAACAAGTGGCATCACTGCAGATAAGACTGCAACATGTGCTGATGTGGTGCGATGCAAAGCGATGGCAATCAAGATCGGCCAACCAAAGACTGCGCCTAACGCCGTAAAAATGGTGGGCCGCAATAAATGGCGGGGTAGCGCTGGTACTTTGGCGACGAGCATCAGAGGAATGGCAATAAATGATGCGATAACCGGTCGAGCAAAAGCAGTAAAAAGTGGATCAAAACTCTTCAGAGCTAGTTTGGTAAATGGCAGAGAGAGCGAGAAGGCAAAGACTCCGATAAATGCATAGAGCAAACCATTGCGCTGCTTTTTGGTCAGAGCCACGTCTTGAGTTTAGTTGAGATTTACCTTTACTGATTTACCTGAACGAGCCGATTCATGAGCAGCATCAGCAAGAATTAATGCAGCGCGTCCATCATCATAGGTCGAGCCAAGAACTTTGCCTTCTTTAATGCCATCGACAAAAAGCTTGAGTTCGTTGCGGTAGGAAGCGGCATATCGTTCGAGGAAGAAATCCATATATGGCTCTCCAGCGTTAGTGATCTCCTTGTTGTAAAGAGAGACAGTTGAATGGCCTAAATTGCTAATTTGCAACATGCCTTTATCGCCAAATACTTCGACTCTCTGATCATAACCAAAAGAAGAATGGCGAGAATTGATGATGGTAATAATCTCGTTATTGGAACCTTTCATGACAACGCTGATGTTGTCGAAATCATTCTCCTCTTTGATGTAGTCGCAGAAGCTATTTGCACCAAAGGCAGTGACTTCTACGATGTTCGGTACAAAATTTCGGGCCATATCAAAATCATGAATAGTCATATCGCGAAAGATGCCACCTGATACAGCGATATAACCTTGTGGAGCAGGTCCTGGGTCGCGACTTGTCATGATGACTTGTTCGATTGTGCCAATTTCTCCGGCTTCGACTTTTCTCTTGACCGCTTTAAATTGTGGGTCTTGGCGGCGATTAAATCCGATAGTGACATTGGTCTTTGCAGAATTTACAAGTGGGCGTAGCTCATCAACGTTTTTGATATCCAAATCAATTGGCTTCTCACAAAGCGCATGCACGCCGGCATTGATTGCCTCACGTAAGAGTGGAACGTGTGTAGGAGTAGGTGAGCCAATAATGACGGCATCAATTTCGCCAGAGTTAATGACTGCGACGGGATCTGCAGCTACCTTTCCACCAAAATCTGCAGTTACCTTCTTTGCAGATTCTTCAAAAGGATCTACGACATAGACCAGCTCAAGGTTGGGATTATCGTTGACGCTTCCAGCGTGAACATATCCGATTCGCCCTGCACCAATGATTGCCACCTTGAGCTTCTGAGTCATCTTGCTTCCTTTTCTCCTTGAGTTTGTGGGTGAATTATTTAAAACGTGTACCGATTTGGGCACCAATGGTGAGCGCCGTTTTGATATTGGCGATGGATTCTTGATGCGTATAAAGCGGTGATTCTAGAAGACCTGCCTCAACATATTGCGCAAAAGCGTGCACTTGATGGATGAGGCCAAGGTGTTCTGGCATTCCTAAATCATCTTCCCATGTCGTTTGTTTTCCATTAAATCCAGGCTCATGGATGGTGATAGAAGTTGGTGTGAAGAACGGTGTACCAAAGGTAATGGCTGCCTTCGTACCCGATACTCCCGCCCAGTGTGGCAACGTGGTGCGACCTGAAAGAACGAAGGTGGAACGCGCTCCGCTGGCGTATCGCATAAAGGTGTGGGTCTCTTCATCAATTTGATTGTGATGCAATTTTCCAAAGGCATGAATCTCATTTGGCTCACCTAAAAATTGTTGCGAGAAGGCGATGGGATAGATGCCCATATCGATAATGGGATTTCCGCCACCGATTGTGTAGAGGCGCGGAACTTCTAAGTTTGCTTGGCAGAAGTTAGAGATCACAAGTTCGATATCGCCAAGCGAGCCATCTTTGAGCAATTGCCGGGCAATATCCATTTGCGGCAAGAAGCGAGTCCACATCGCTTCTAGCGCCAAGACCTTCTTTGCTTTTGCGGCTGCATAAATTGCCTCAGCTTCAGCAACATCCATGGTGATGGGCTTTTCGATGAGAACATGCTTTCCGGCATTGATTGCTATCAGTGCAACTTCCAGACGATCTGAAGGCAATGTTCCAAGGTAGATTGCATCAATATCATCGCGCGCTGCTAATTCCTCATACGAATTGTGGAATGAAGGCAGATTCCATTTCTGGGCAAATGCTTCAGCTTTTCCGGGAGTACGTGATGCGATTGCGACGAATTCTTGATTGGAATTAATTTGAGATGTCTTGACCATGGCATCTGAAATCCATCCGGCGCCGAAGACACCCCATCGGAGTGGTTTTGTATCAGATGCTTTGAAGATATGTGGTTTTGGCAGATGTGTCATGGCAATCCTTTACTTATCTGGGTTGGGAACAGTCACGTCGCGGACAAATGATTCAAGATCATTGACAGATTGCAAGAAACCACGGAGAGTGCGAAGCGTTGCACCAAAATTTGTAAACTCATCAGGTTTTAGCCCCGTTGGTTCATACATCTTTCGAAACTCCGGAAGTTTTTCCAACATGGGCTCAAGAATTCGCGCTTCCACCGGCTCATTGACGCTGTTGAGGTTGGGTGTAATTCCAGAGTTATTAATGCGAACCTGCCAGGCATATGGCGGTGAAATCACAGCATCGCCGCCAATAATTCCTGACCAGTGCATATGGTTTCGAAAGGCTGCAGAGAGTAAACGAGTGCGGTAACCGCGTTCTGTATAAATTTTATGAGCGTTACGAAATACAGCTACTCCTGCCCATTCCATGACTCCAGGATCGATCGATACTCCAGATTTTTCTGCAGATACCTTTACCCAATCATCGACGCGTCCCACCATGATGGTGCAGACAGGTCCCATCTGAGAGATATCAAGCCCTTCAGCTTCACGACGCTTTAGCCCTCGCTCGACTGCTTCTGCAACAGCAATAGTTTGGGCAACAGAGAATGAGACAGTCGCATTGATTGAAACACCTTGATAAGTGGCTTCTTCAAATGCCGTAAGCGCTTCAGAAGTCACTGGAATTTTTACAATCATATTCTTCGCTAGCTTTGAAAATTCGATTGCTTGGTCGGCAAGTAGTTTTGAATTACGAAAATTACGTGGATCAGTCTGAATCGAAAGTCGACCATTGCGACCGTTATATTTCTCAAATTCTGGCTCTAAGAGCTTTGCAGCATTGATAGAGAGTTCTTTCACCATCGCCCAGCCAATTTCATCTTCAGTCGCAGATGGATGGGACTTGGCATAATCCTTAATGCGCGAAACCCAATGTTCCTTATCAGCTTTGAGCGCGGTAAGTGCAATTACTGGATTGCATGTTGCTCCCACGATTCCCCAATTAAGTGCATCCTTTAACTCTTTAGGATCTGCAGAGTCATTCCAGAGCACAGTCTGTGAGTTCTTCTTCATATAAAGAAATGGTGATTCGCTCATGACTGCTCCTTATTTGTTCTATGTGTATTTGTTCTATGTGTTTTGACTTGAGTTACCTTTTCCCACGTCTTTGAGGCAATAGAGCGCTTGGCTGCGGCAACGCATTCTGCTGCTGAGTAGCAATCAGATGCTGATGGGGCATATTGCTTCCGCTCTAATACTGACTTCACGAAGAGTCCCGCTTCAATAGTCTTTAGATCATCAAAGCTCATTGATATTCCCCGACCTGGTTGGAATCTGCCAAATTCACCATTTCCAGGAGCTGAGAGCGCGCGGGTAAAGCCATATTCAGGTGCGCTTCGATACGCAACTTGTAATTCAGTGAGGTTTTCAAAATTCCAACGGACAGTACCGAGCGATCCCCGAACTTCAATGCTGTATTCACATGCCGGTCCAACGGCAATTCTAGAACTTTCAAAAGTTCCACTTGCACCATTTGCAAGTCGAATCATTCCAGAAGCCCAATCTTCATTTTCAACTGTACGAAGTGCACCAGTTGCATTCTTGGCAAAATGTGAAGTTCCGGGCGCTGCTTCGCGACGCTGCTTAATAAAAGTTTCCGATTGAGCGCTTACTTCGGTGATGTCTCCCACCACATACTGAACCAAATCAAATCCATGAGACATGAGGTCTCCAAGAACGCCAGATCCAGCAAATTCATTAACATAACGCCAAGTAAAGGCGCCTTCTGGATCATTGACGTAATCGGCAATCATTTTGACTTCAACGTTATAGATATCGCCTAATTTGCCACTTTGAACGAGTTCGCGAGCATGAGCCACAGCAGGTGATTGGCGATAATTAAAACCAACTGCGGTCACTAAATTCTTAGCAATGGCACCTTCTGCAATTTCGCGGGATTCCACTTCATTGCGCCCCATTGGTTTTTCAATCCAAAAATCTTTCCCAGCTTTAATTGCTGCCATTGCTATCTCGTGATGCATAAAGTTGGGCGAACAGATTGATACAACGTCGACATCTGGATGATTGATTACTTGGTGATAATCATCAGTTGCAGATTCAAAACCCATCAACTCGGTTGCATAGGAACGTGCATCAGCCAGAGTGTCTGCGGCAATGACTTTGCGAATTGAAACCCCAAGTTCTGGATAACGCTCTGAAACCTGCGAAATGCCCCGACTATGAACTCGGCCCATCCAGCCAACGCTGATGAGGCCATAACCCAGTGTTGTGTGCGCCATTACTTCACGCGTGCTGCACGAGTGGTTGCAAGGATATGTTCACGAGTTCGCTGCGCAATAGGAAATGGCATATCAACTGGGCAGCCATACATATCTTGTTCGATGATGGCAAAGATGTTGGGATTAATTTCTAGCGCTCTCTCAATAATCGGCGCGAACTTTGGTACACCTTCAAATCCAGGCTCAGTCATAACGCCTTTCGATACTGCATCAACAAATGGCAGATCATTCTTTAAAGTATTTGCCAAAATGCTGGGATGAACCTGCTTGAGGTGCAGATATCCGATGCGCTCAGGATAAGAGTTCATCATCTTGATGTTGTCGCCCAAGTAGTAAGCAAAATGGCCAGTATCAAGACACAAATTGGAATATTGCGGATCTGTTTCTTGCAGATATCTCTCAACTTCCTCGTAGGTTCCGATATGGCTATCTGCATGGGAGTGGAATTGTTGATGGATACCAAATTCTTCAAGGAGCGCCTTGCCAAGTTTGTTATGTCCTGCAGCAAGTCGCTTCCATTGTTCGTTGGTAAGAGTGCGAGATTCGCGAGCTTGGCCCGTTTTATCATCACGCCATAAATCAGGAATAACTACAAGGTGTTCAACGCCGAGTTGAGATACCAGCGTTGCAACAGCAAGCGCTTGGTCCCAAGCTCGTTGCCACTGGCTCTCATCCTCTTTATGAAAACCTGTAAATACAGTGCCCGCAGTAAGTTTGAGATTGCGCTTTCCAAGTTCATCTTCAAGTTGCTTGGGATCTGTTGGTAAGTAACCGTATGGACCGAGTTCAATCCAGTGATATCCAGCAGCTTCTACTTCATCGAGAAATCGCTGCCATGGCACTTGATGGGGCTCATTAGGAAACCAGACTCCCCATGAATCAGGGGCAGTACCGACGCGGATTTGAGTGGTCATATTTCTGGCTCCTATTTTTTATCAGCAGTGCCATTACCGAGTAATGGACGTTGTTGTTGGATTTCTTCTGCGTACTTCTTATATGCAGCCTGCGTACTCTCTAAAGTTGAAATTGGCGCAATCGGCACATCCCACCAGCCTTCCCCTCCCGGTGAATAGAGAAGGGGATCGCTATTGATATGAATCAAGGTTGCTTTCTCTGATTTTTTAGCGGTCTTTACTGCCTGATGAAGATCTGAAAGAGCGCTTGGAGTTTGGGCGATATCAATCACGTTGATTCCAAGGCTGGCGGCATTTGCTGCTAAATCTACGGGCAATTTTTCGCCGCCTTCAAAATTATTAGCGCTCTGATTGCGGAATCGATATTGAGTTCCAAAGCGTTGTGAGCCGATATCTTCGGAGAGATGTCCAATTGAAGCAAAACCATGATTTTGTATTAATACGATGATGAATTTCAAACCTTCAGCGACTGCAGAAACGATTTCGGTATGCATCATTAAATAAGAACCATCGCCAACCATCACAATCGGCATTGCTCCTGCGCGGGCAGCTCCTAATCCTGCAGCAATTTCATATCCCATACACGAGAAGGCATATTCAACGTGATATCCAAGTGGTGAACGAACCCGCCACAACTTATGGAGATCACCAGGGAGCGAACCTGCTGCACAAATCACGGTATCTGTTGGTTCTGATGCAGATTGAACAGCATGAATAATTTCAGTCTGACTTGGCAGCGCTCGTTTTTGATCAACAAAGGCGGCGTCTACAACCGAATCCCATTCAGCCTTTTCACGCGCACAACGAGAGACATAATCTGCAGAAACTGAGAAACCTGTAAGAAGCTGCGATAGTTCAGTAAGAGTTTCACGAGCATCAGCTACAACGGCAAGCGCGCTGCCATGCTTAAAGGCATCGAATGCTGCAATATTAATATTGATAAAGCGCACATCAGGATTTTGGAATGCAGTGCGGCTCGATGTTGTGAAATCGCTATATCGCGTTCCGATACCAATAATCAGATCGGCCGCACGCGCTATTCGATTGGCCGCTGTGGTGCCGGTTGCTCCAACTGAGCCGAGATATTGTGGATGATCCCAATTAAGAGAACCAACACCGGCTTGCGATGCAGCTACAGGAATTTTGGTGGTCTCTACAAATGAAGCAAGGGCTGCATGTGCATCGGAGTAGATGACTCCGCCACCAGCGATAATCAACGGCGCTTTAGCTTGAGAGATGACGCGGGCAACTTCAGCGAGCAAAGTAGATTCAGCGCGCGGCCGGCGAATACGCCATTCGCGTTCTGCTAAAAATTCTGCGGGCACTTTCAATACTTCTGCTTGCACATCTTCGGGAAGAGCAATGGTGACTGCGCCAGTTTCAACTGGATCAGTTAAGACACGCATTGCGCTGAGCAGTGCGGAGAAGGTTTGTTCAGGGCGCTGTACTCGATCAAAAAATCGTGAGAGCGGTTTAAATGCATCATTTACTGAAAGAGTGGCATCACTTGGAATTTCTAACTGCTGCAGCACTGGATCTGATGATCTATTGGCAAAAGTATCTGATGGTAAGAGAAGTACGGGTAGATGATTTGTTGTGGCAACTGCAGCACCGGTGAGCATATTTGTTGCGCCCGGACCAACGGATGCAGCACATGCAAAGGTGGAGCGACGACGTTTGATTCGCGCAAAGGCAGATGATTCGTGAACCATCGCTTGTTCATTACGAGCTTGGAAATAAGGCATCTTGCTGGGATTTTCAACTGATAATTGTTTAAGCGCTTGGCCGATTCCAGCGACATTGCCGTGGCCGAAAATTCCAAAGACTCCAGAGATTGTTCTCTCGCGATGGTTTCCATCAACGGTGTATTGCTGTGAGAGAAATTCAATGATGGCTTGGCTCACTGTCATTGATTTATCTGCCATCGTACATTCCTCCCTTACTCTCCGTAGGGCAATCTTGGGTCGGTTTGCTGCGATTGCCAAGTTTCACGAATCCATGCTTGGTCGGGATGGTCTGTTGCATTCCATGCACGTTCTGGATCTGGCCCAGCCATGACATTAAAGAAGTACAAGTCATAGCCAGGACCTGCGGCTGTTGGACCATGCCAACCATAGGGAACGAGCGCTACATCACCAGCCCTGACTTCTTCGGTGACATCGTAGGGGCGATCATCTGCGGAAAATCCGCGGAAATATCCAAATGGCGCTGCTTGGCGAGGGTTGCTCGCTGTGCGACTTACAGCAACTTCAAAGTAATAAATCTCTTCCAAGTTTGATTCTTTTCCAGGAATGTAGCAATCATGTTTGTGGGCCGGTGCGCCAGACCAATTGCCAGATGGAACTATGACTTCACAAACAACGAGTCGATCTGCATCCAATGTATTGGGCATTCCATAGTTATGAACTTGGCGAGATTCTTTACCAGCGCCACGTAATAACACTTCGACTTTTTCTTTCGG
>CAZGXO010000037.1:0-10833 GCA_964529875.1 uncultured Candidatus Planktophila sp.
CTTGGTGCGAGTGTGGATCGATTAATTGCGGCATTGGGTTGGTGAAATAATGAAACCGGTCTTATTGATTCCTACATACAATGAAGCTGTTGCCATAAAGGAATTACTTGCATCACTTGAAAAATTACACCAAACCCGCGATTTTGATGTGCTCGTTATTGATGATAATTCACCAGATAGAACTGCGGAGGTGGTTGATTCATTAGGCTATCAATGGGTGAGTGTTCTGCGGAGGCCAGCAAAAGCTGGTTTAGGCGCTGCATACCGCGCTGGATTTGCACATGTTCTGCCTCAGCACAAATACTCACAGATAGTCACCATGGATGCTGATGGCTCACATCGAGTTGCAGATTTACCGGCAATGCTTGATGCAAATCCGGCTGAGAAAGCAATCACGCTGGGAACGCGCTGGATTCCAGGTGGCGCAGTTATTAATTGGCCAAAGAGTCGACAATTACTCTCTAAATCCGGAACCAGATATGCACGAATAGCTCTCGGCATTCCACTCAATGATCTCACCGGAGGATTTCGGGTCTATAGCGCAGCGCTGCTCAACTCACTGAAGTTAAGCGATATGACGGCAACTGGATACTGTTTTCAAATTGAGATGGCGATGGCATCCATTCAGGCCGGCGCACGAGCAGTTGAAGTTCCGATAACTTTCGTGGAGCGCATCAACGGAGTTTCCAAGATGAGTAGAGCGATTGTGATTGAGGCTCTCTGGCAGACAACGCTCTGGGGGCTCCGTAGACGCTTACGGCCAAACGCCGATAAGTTACATTATGTCAAGTAAGAGAGTTTAGGCGAAGGTTTCAATCGGCGGGCAGGAGCAGACCAGGTTCCTATCCCCATATGCCCCATCGATACGCCCCGTGGTTGGCCAATATTTGCCCCGCTGGCCGATTAATTCGCCCGGAATTAAACCTGTCAGCGTTGCAGGAAATGCGCCGCGTTCACGTGAATATGCGCGATCCCAGGTACTCGCCGCAATTGCCCCAATCGTATGAGGTGCATGGCGCAGCGCTGAATCATCAACTGAGATCTTGCCATCAATAATCTCTTGAATCTCCGAACGAATTGCAATCATGGCATCGATAAAGCGATTCATCTCGAGAATATCTTCAGATTCAGTGGGTTCAATCATCAACGTACCAGCTACAGGAAAGGACATCGTTGGAGCATGGAAACCAAAATCCATTAATCGCTTAGCAATGTCATCGACTGTCACGCCAGATTCCTTTGTTAAACCGCGAATATCCAGAATACATTCATGCGCACTCAGACCATTTTCTCCGGTATACAAAATCGGGAAGTGATCTCGTAAGCGATGTGCCATGTAATTGGCATTTAAAATCGCAACTTCAGTTGCATGTGTCAGCCCTGCTCCCCCCATCAGCCTGATGTATGCCCAAGAAATTGGCAAAATTGAGGCAGAACCAAATGGCGCAGCAGAGATTGGTCCCGGACCAGATTCAGGGCCAGCAGTGACATCGAGTGGATGATTGGGAAGAAATGGCGCTAAGTGTGCACGGGCAATAACTGGTCCAACTCCTGGTCCCCCGCCACCGTGTGGAATACAGAATGTTTTATGGAGATTTAAATGCGAAACATCAGCACCAAATTTACCGGGTTGTGCAGTGCCAACGAGTGCGTTGAGATTTGCCCCATCAACGTAGACCTGTCCCCCCGCTTCGTGAACGAGTGCGCAAATTTCAGAGACTGCAGACTCAAAAACTCCGTGGGTTGATGGATAGGTAATCATGAGCGCTGCCAGCGCATCAGCATGAGCTGCAATCTTCGCTTTCAAATCTGCAACGCTGACATTGCCTTCTGCATCGCATTCAACAACTACCACTTTCATGCCGGCCATAACGGCGCTCGCTGCATTTGTGCCATGGGCACTTGAAGGTATGAGGCAGATATTGCGTTGATTCTCACCGCGTGAATCATGGTAGTTACGGATTGCTAGCAATCCCGCAAATTCGCCTTGGCTACCGGCATTGGGTTGCAAGGAAACTGCGTCATACCCTGTGATTTCAACTAACCACGTGGAAAGTTGGTCAATTAAAAGACGAGTGCCAGCGCTTTGTCCTGCGGGAGCAAATGGATGCAGCGAAGCAAACTCAGGCCAAGTAATCGCCTCCATTTCTGTGGTGGCATTTAATTTCATGGTGCATGAACCAAGCGGAATCATGGTGCGATCGAGAGCTAAATCGCGATCTGCCAAGGTACGCAAGTAACGAAGCATGGATGTTTCAGAGAAATAGGTATTAAAGACAGGGTGCTGTAAAAACTTAGAGGTGCGAGCAAAGGTTGGCGAGAATTTTGTGGCAGGAGCATCGCTTACTTCCAAAATCTGCAGAACAGACTGAAATACCTCTTCCGTCGTGGTTTCATCAAAAGAGACTGCAACCTGGGTTTGCGAAATTACTCGCAGATTAATCTTCTTTGAGAGAGCCTTTTTATGTATTGCTTCGGCATCAGAAACTTCTACAGTGACAGTGTCGAATACATTTTCATTCTCTGACTTAACAGCTTTCAGTAAACGTGTTGCGAAATTATGGATTCGTTCTGCAATTAAGGTAAGTCCACTTGGTCCATGCCACATCGCATAAAAGGCGCTGATGTTGGCAAGCAGAACCTGCGCGGTACAAATGTTGCTGGTCGCCTTATCGCGGCGAATATGTTGTTCACGAGTTTGCAGCGCTAAACGAAATGCCGGATTACCATGGCTATCAACGCTCTGTCCTACTAAACGTCCAGGTAGTGATCTTTCAAGTCCTTCGCGTACTGCCATGAAACCAGCATGTGGACCACCAAAGCCCATCGGTACTCCAAAGCGTTGCGCACTACCTACTGCAATGTCTGCGCCCCACTCCCCTGGCGGTTTCAATAATGTAAGCGCCAGAAGATCGGTAGCTGCAATTACTAACCCGCTTTTTTCGTGGGCAAAGTTTGTCACTTTCGCATAATCGCGAATTTCACCCGTTGTATCTGGGTACTGTACGAGTACACCAAAGAATTCTTCGTCGAAGCCTTGCGTCGCAAGTATGCTGGCATCAATCTCCTGCACCTTGATACCAAGGGGTGTGGCGCGGGTGATGACAACTGCTTTGGTCTGCGGATGAAGATGGCGATCAATCAAAAAGAGCGCGTTATCACTTGCTTTTGAAGTGCGCCGCGCCAGAGTCATCGCTTCTGCGGCAGCTGTTCCTTCATCAAGCATCGATGCATTTGAGACTGCAAGCCCAGTTAAATCACAGACCATTGTCTGAAAGGTAAAGAGCGCTTCGAGACGTCCTTGTGAAATTTCTGGTTGGTAAGGCGTATATGCGGTGTACCACGCAGGGTTTTCAAGAACGTTTCGTTTAATAACGGCGGGCGTGATGGTTCCGTAATATCCAGTACCAATCAGCGAAGTGAAAACTTGATTTGCCGCAGCAATCTCGCGCAACTCGGCTATAACTTCTACTTCACTCCGTGCTGCAGGAAGAGTCTTCGAAAGTGGAGTTTGTATTGCAATATTCTTTGGAACCACCGCTTGAATAAAGGTTGCAAGATCAGGATAACCAAGCACTTGCAACATTTGAGCTTCTTGTGCGTGAGATGGCCCGATGTGGCGATCTTCAAATGCTTGATAACGTGCCACAGCATCTCCCCTGTCGAATCTTGAGGGGAAATATAGGTGTTTTAAGCGCCCTTTGCCTTTCGACGCAGAGCGAGTTCATCATTATTTCCGCCACTTGCAACGATGAAGTCGCCATTCACTTCACCTTGTAATGTAGCGAGCGAACCTTCTACCTCATGCCAAACCTTGCCCACTGCGATGCCAAAGACGCCTTGACCGCCCGCGAGTAAGTCAACAATCTCATCAGGGCTAGCGCATTCGTAAATCGATGCGCCATCACTCATTAATGTAATGCTCTCAAGTTCAGTTACCCCACGACTGCGAAGATGATCAACAGCGGTGCGAATGTTTTGGAGTGAAACTCCAGCATCGAGCAGACGCTTTACAATCTTTAACACCAGAATGTCGCGAAAGCCATACAGTCGTGCGCTTCCGGAGCCAGTTGCTGTACGAAT
Organism: uncultured Candidatus Planktophila sp.; assembly: GCA_964529875.1. Lineage (GTDB taxonomy): Bacteria > Actinomycetota > Actinomycetes > Nanopelagicales > Nanopelagicaceae > Planktophila. The sequence continues at coordinate 4,084 of CAZGXO010000037.1, forward strand.
GGAAGGTTCCACTAAACCTGTTCGCGCCCAGTAATCGAGTTGGCGATATGTGATTCCAGCTGCTGCGCATGCAGTTGCGCCGCGATAACCGATATCAAAACCGTTTCCAGAACCAGTACCGATGTCAGAAGATGGTTGATCTGTCACGAGAGGGTGCTCGCCTTCAACTAGTGGGGATGTCTAAGGCTACGCGTGACTGGTGCGGGAGCAAGGGAGCGACACGGGGCAAATCTCAAGTAGAGGTCTAGACTTTTCACTCTACCCTGCAAAATCTTCGGGGTTAATTCCGTCTAGGAACTCGCGGAACGCTTCCAGCTCCTTATCCCCTGCCGCGGTCGCATCGCTTGCCACCTGCTCTGGGATATCGATACCCACTTCATCGAGAAGATCACCAGTCACCAAGATATTGCTCTTAGTTCGAAGCGCGATTGCTATCGCATCTGAAGGCCGCGCTGAAAGTGGAGAGAGAGCCCCGGTTGAATTACGTAAGTTGAGGTCAGCGTAGAAGATGCCATCGCGCAAGCCAGTGATGTGGACTGAGGTGAGCGTGACATCTGTCTGGTCCAATAAATCGCGAATCAAGTCATGAGTCAGAGGGCGCGAAGCCTCCAAACCCTGTTGGGCAAAGGCGATAGCAGTTGCTTCAACTGCCCCCACCCAGATGGGTAAAAAACGAGTTCCCTCTATCTCCTTGAGCAGAACGATCGGTTGATTCGATGGCATTTCAATGCGAACTCCAACCACCTCAACTGGGATCAGCATTGATTATCTCGTCGCCTTAAATTTATCGGGGGCGATTAAGTCCACTGCGAACGAGAGCAGCATGCAACCGAACCGAGAGCGATGCAATCTCTTTCTGCACTTCCTCTGCTCGCGCCTTTGCCTCTGAATTTTTCTGGCGCGTAAAAGGTGTGATTACTTGTTCGATTAATCCAATCTCGCGATCTGCTGCAGATTTAAATGAGCGAAGATGGCGTGGTTCAATTCCAAATCCCGACATTTCTGCAACAGCCTTGGCAACAGAGAGCGCATCACCATCGTAATGGCGTCCCCGTATTGCAATAAGCCCAAAAGATTCAAGCTCTACAAGTTGTGCATCTTCCAAACCTGATGCTTTGAGCAATTCATCTCGGCTTAGGCGCATCTCTGTCTGTTCTGCAAAAGCGGCTGGCGCAAATTCACCGTCGACAGTTGCCAAACTTGGCCGAGGTGTTGCTACTCCCCCAGTTGCCGCCGGTTGCAATCCGCGGTCTAGGGCATCCAGATTCTCTTTGATTACTTTGAGAGGAAGATACTGATCGCGCTGGGCAAGCAATACATAGCGCAGGCGCTCGAGATCTGACGTGGTGAATTTGCGATATCCAGAAGGTGTTCGCTGTGGCTCAATCAAACCTTCGGATTCTAAAAACCTTATCTTGGAAATTGTGATATCTGGGAAGTCTCCTCTTAACTTTGTGAGAACTTCACCAATGCTTAAGTAAGCTCGTGCTGGAACGCTCAACTTATTTCTCCCCTTTTGCTCCTATAAAAAGCAAATGAAATTTGCCAATTTGAATTTCGTCTCCTGACGAAAGAACTTTCTCAGTGACAGATTCGTTATTCACGTAAGAACCATTAAGACTTCCAGAATCTTTGAAGGTGAAGTGGGTTCCTACCTTTTCGATAGTGGCATGTTTGCGAGAAACAGTCACATCATTAAGAAAAATGGAGCTCTCAGGTGCGCGACCAATGCTGACGCCTTCAGCAGTCACCAAGAATCGCTCTCCTTTGTGAGCTCCGCGATGGATGAAAATCATGGCGCTTTCGCCATCTCCAGCAAGTGCCGCCTTAATAATCTCTTTCTCGGCAGCGCTTGCTTGATTGTAAAAATCTTCGATAACCGCTGCTGGGGAAGAACCAACGACAGAGCGAAGACCTAGGTGGAGCGTGGAGGTCAGTTCACGATCAGGATCTGCAGATGCCATCGTTACCCCCATCACTGCTTACTGCCACCGCTTAAGGTGGACGTCAACCTAAGGGTGACACTAGAAGGATGGAATTAAATAAGCAAGTCGGAAATTAGCCGGTAATCGCGCCATATTCAGCGGCAGAGAGTAGACCTGACGCCTCTGCTGCCATTTCAATCTCAGCCAACCATCCAGCGCCATATGGATCGCTATTAATGAGTTCCGGGGAGCTTTCCAACGCGCCATTGATGGCGATGATTGTGCCTGATACAGGTGCAAATATTTCGGAAACGCTCTTCGTTGATTCAACTTCACCACATACTGAATCGGCGGTTACAGACTCCCCAACTTTAGGCATCTGCACATACACAATGTCACCTAGTGCAGCTTGGGCATAATCGGTAATTCCTATTCGAACACGGAGCGCCTGCGCCGTGCTTGCAACCCACTCATGCTCTTTGGTGTATTTCAAATCAGATGGAATCTGTGACATTTACGCACCTTCCCGGATGGAAATTTGGCGAACTCTGATAGATCGATAAGCAGTTCGCAAATACCCTACCGCAGTTCCGATATATAAAACCATTCCCCATAGAGCAAAGGCCCAGCCGCAGATAAAGGCGACAGTTCCAAGCCATGAATCAGAGAGTGCAAGAAGAAAGAGCGGCAGCGCATAGAGAAGATTAAATGTCGCTGCCTTGCCGAGATAGGTCACGGTCAATGGCGGAAGTTTCTTGGCAGCAAGTACGGCAGCGACGATGAGCATCACAAGATCGCGCAGTACTAAGGTGGCGATCAACCAGAAAGGAATTGCTTCCCGTAGATAGAGAACGATGAGCGTGGCGCCAATGTAGAGGCGATCGATTGTGGGATCTGCTAATTCACCCAATCTCGAAGTCTGATTGAGCAAACGCGCCAATTTGCCATCGAAATAATCTGTGGCGCCACCGATCGCTAGAACAACGACAGCCCAACCATCGGCTTTGCGAGTAAGTGCAAGATAGATAAAGAGTGGAATTCCCAAAAATCGAATGAAGGTAAGCAGATTGGGAATCGTGAGCATGGCTATTCGTTCTCACGCTCTTTAACGCGGATGGCGACCACGAGTGGGGTGCCGGCGAAACCAAATTCTTCGCGCAGGCGCCGCTCGATAAACCGGCGATAAGACGGTTCAATCCATCCACTTGAGAAGATGACGAACTTTGGTGGCGCAATTCCTGCTTGGGTGGCATAGAAAATCTTCGGCTGCTTTCCTCCGCGCACCGGTGGCGGCGTTGCACCGATGAGCGCCCCGAGGAATGAATTTAACTTTGATGTCGGGATACGTCTCTCCCATGAATCAAGCGCAGTACGCAAAGCAGGAGCTAAGCGATCGCGGTGCCAGCCAGTTTTTGCCGCCACATTCACGCGCTGCGCCCATTCCACTTGATCTAAATGGCGATCAATCTCTCGATCGAGTTGATTACGGCGATCTTCATCCACCAAATCCCACTTATTCATCACGATAACAAGGGCCTTCCCGGCCTCTTCGACCATCGTGATAATTCGTAAATCTTGTTCGGAGATAGGGGCAGATGCGTCTAAGACAACAACTGCACATTCACACCTTTCGAGCGCTGTTTCGGTCCGTAAAGTGGCGTAGTAATCGGTACCGCTTGCTTGATGGGCGCGCTTTTTTAATCCGGCGGTATCTACAAAGCGCCAGATACTTCCGCCAAATTCAATGAGTTCGTCAATCGGATCACGGGTTGTACCAGCGGCATCATCGACGATGGCTCGGTCCTCTCCGGCTAGAGCATTGAGCAGACTTGATTTCCCCACATTCGGCCGACCAATCAAAGCAATGCGACGATAGCCATCATGAACTTGTGCAGCTCCGACTTCTGGCAAGAGAGCAACTATCGAATCTAGGAGATCTCCACTACCGCGTCCGTGTAATGCAGAAACAAAATGTGGTTCGCCCAATCCAATATTCCACAGGGAGTGAGCATCTGCTTCATCATGTTCACCATCCACTTTATTTGCAATCAAGAGAATCGGTTTCTTTGCTTTCCGCAACTCTTGAACTAACACATCATCTTCATCAAGCGCACCTACTTGCGAATCAACCACGAAACAGAGAACGTCAGCTTCTTGCATTGCTAACTCTGCGCTGGCGCTCACTTGAATAGAGATGCCATCGGGTTTTGATTCCCAACCTCCGGTATCCATGACGATAAATCTCCGTGAGCCCCATTCGCACTCATATTGCACACGATCACGTGTTACTCCGGGAGTGTCCTCAACGATTGCTTCGCGTCTACCAAGAAAACGATTGATCAGAGTTGATTTACCAACATTTGGTCGACCTAACAATGCAACAATCGGTAAACCAAGGAGAGATCGTTCCGAGAGCAGCTCCCAAATACGATCTACCGTTTCGTCTAACGTTAATTCAGTTGAATCGATATGCACCGCATCAAATGCCGGAGTAAGTGGTGAGACAGCGCGAGTTGAGTCGATGCGATCGCGTTCAGAGAGCGATTCACCTACCTGAGAAACTCCCTGTGAAGCGCCTGCAAGTTCTGCATCACGGCGTCTGGCGCGCGCATCGATATCGGCTGTAAGAAAGACCTTCAAAGCAGCATCGGGACACACAACCGTGCCAATATCCCTGCCTTCAACCACTATGCCACGCTCAGCTTTGGCGATGATAGAGCGCTGGAGAGAGAGCAACTCTGCGCGGATTTCAGGAAGCGCGCTGATGACGCTTACTGCAGAAGTTACTTCATGTGATCGAATATCAACAGAAATATCTTTATTGCCAATAAAAACTCTTGGATCTTTAGGATCTGCAGTAAATGAAATGGGAAATTTTCTGAGTTCATCCAAAATATCTGAAGATTTTTCACTCTTTATCGACAAAGCGATGTACGTGATTGCACGATACAGCGCGCCTGTATCTAAATAACTCCAACCAGCGCGCATCGCAACACCTTTTGAAGTGCTCGATTTTCCCGATCCACTTGGACCGTCAAGTGCAACAACAATCATTTCGGCATCACTTTCGAATCAACAAAATGAAAAGAACTATTGAACTGTGGACCGTGCGGCATGAACGTTCCATCCTTTTTCGCGCAAATGCGTTGTCAGCGTATCGCTATCTTCTTTCGATAGCGCAAGTGTAATCAATCCAGTCAATTGTCCTGGGCTGTGTTCAATAGATAAATCTTCAACGTTAACTTTTGCTATCGCACATTCATCAAAGAGTGCAGCTAGTTGTCCAGGTTTATCGTCAATGACTATCGGCAGATAAGAATATTCTCGATTCTTTCCACCATGTTTTCCAGGTATTTGCGCTTTGCCTTCGTTTCCAGATGCGATGAATTCTGAAATTGCCTTTTCATCATCAAGAAGTGAGAGAAGATTTTGTGCATCTGAAATAAATTTCGACAACAATGGTTTTATCGCTTTGTTATTTGCAGCGATGATCTCTTTCCAAAGTTCAGGATGAGATCCAGCAATTCGAACGGTATCTCGCAAACCTGAGCCTGAAAGATTTAGCCACGAAGTTGGCGAGCCGTTCAGTTGCTGTGCAAGGAGTGAGGAAATAATTTGAGGAAGGTGCGAAACCAGAGCCACCGCCTGGTCATGTTCACCGCTTTCCATCTCAACAAGGTGAGCCCCTAAGAGTTCAATCAATTCTCGCCCAGCTCTGACAAGGTCGGCATTGACGCCGGCCGAATCCATAATCCAAGGTCGTGCGATGAAGAGATCGGCGCGAGCAGATTCCGCTCCCCCGATTTCACGCCCCGCCATCGGATGGGTAGGTAGAAAAATGGCAGAAGAGATACCAACAGTTTGAACATCAACTTTAACTTTAACCTTTACAGAGGAGATATCCATAAAGCCCAACTTCACGGGAGTGGATTTTTCACTCTCAAGTGCGCGCTTTACTGCATTAATGGGGGTTGCAATCAGGATCAAATCCGGAACCTCAGAAGTAGAACTCTTCACTAGGTCTTGCGCCAATACTTCTGCGCGTTTATCTATATCCACCATGGTGACTGCGACTCCACGCTGCACCAAGGCAAGGCCGATCGAAGTTCCGATGAGCCCAGATCCAACAATGCGTACGTGTGAGAGCGACATAGCTGCTATTGAGCGATATCTCGGCGAAGAACCTTGGCGCCATGAAGGTAGATATGTGAAATCTCGCCCTTTGCCTTAGAACTTTCAACATGAACCATCGCCCGAATGGTTCGAGGAAGCGCCCCTGGAACATCAATCTCGACGGCGCAGATCAAAGGGGTATCTTCAAGGCCAAGTGAGCGCACGCTCGCTGCAGGAAATGCTGCGGTGAGATCGGCAGTTGCCGTAAAGAGAATTGAGATGACCGAATCTGCCCCAAGGCCGTTAGCTTCAAAGAGCGCAGAGATAAGTTCTCGAGTACCTTCGGCGATCGATTCTTGGGAGTTTGCCTCCACTTGGGTTGCGCCGCGAATAGCTCGGATGGACATTGGGAAAGTCTACTCGTACGGGGTTAGGCAGAGCCGTTGATTCTTTTTCGTTTTACCAATTTATCTATAAAACCTTTACTCGCTAATTACTGCTCGCCTTAATCCCGACTTTCCAACGACCCGATCGGAGATGAAATTCTGATTATCGACTTATCGTTTTTACTTTGAGATTTTGAGCGTGTAAATATCGATAAAACCATTTTCACCTACCACTTGTCGCAAATATAGACTTATAGATAAAACTTTTTATTGATAGAAAATGTATAAGTTATTTAATAGATAAAGCGTTTTGTAGGCTAAGCAAT
>CAZGXO010000038.1:0-10573 GCA_964529875.1 uncultured Candidatus Planktophila sp.
CTTGATATTGCGCGCCATGCAGCGATTCACGAAAATCAAACCGCTGTCATCTTCTCTCTTGAAATGTCGAAATCTGAAATCACTATGCGTATGTTGTCTGCCGAAGCACGCGTTGGACTCAACAACATTCGCTCTGGTCAATTAAGCGAAGAAGAGTGGGCCAAACTCGCGCGCCGCATGGGTGAAATCTCTGATGCGCCACTTTTTATCGATGATTCATCCAACCTTTCTATGATGGAGATCCGGGCAAAGGCGCGCCGCCTTAAGCAGCGCCATGATTTGAAGTTGGTTGTCCTTGATTACATGCAGTTGATGACATCGGGTAGGCGCGTTGAAAATCGCCAACAAGAAGTCTCTGAATTTTCACGTCAATTAAAGTTGATGGCGAAAGAGCTCAATATCCCCGTTATTGCTATCTCGCAGCTCAACCGTTCACCTGAGCAACGTGCAGATAAGCGCCCAATGCTCTCTGACCTCCGTGAATCTGGTTCGATCGAACAGGATGCTGACGTCGTTATCTTGTTACATCGCGATGATATGTATGACTCACAGAATCGATCAGGCGAAGCAGATCTTCATGTTGCAAAGCATCGTAATGGACCTACAAAAACAATTACCGTCTCTGCACAACTTCACTTCTCTCGCTTCTTTGATATGGCGCCTTCACTGGGTGCAGGTCGCGACTTCACACAATCAACCAGTGCAGATACACAACCTTCCGCACCAGGCGAAGGTGGATGGAACGAGTAATTAACTCGAAGATTTAGCGCGATCGGCTAAATAGATACCGGTAAGCACAGTTGCAGCTCCTAGCAATTGGATGGCATCCCAACTCTGTCCAAACCAGATCCAAGCAAAACATCCTGCTACTACTGGTTCCAACATTCCAATGACGCTACTTGTTGAAGCGCTTAAAATTTTCATTCCAGATAGAACAAGTAGATATGGAGTCACAGTTCCAAAGATGCATGCAGCTGTGAGCATGATCCACCCTGGCACCATAAATCCTTCTGCAATTCCACCGAGATTCATCTTGGTAGTAAATACTTCAAATGGGAATGACCATGGTGGAAGAACTATCAGCCAGAAGATAGAGGCAAAGCCCATGCCAAAGATGAGTGTGGCAATTGGTTCGCGCGTTTTACCAATCTTTTCGCTCATCAGAAAATATGCAGCGAGAGCAAAAGCACACAGAAGTGAAGCGGTTAATCCGATGAGATCGAATTTGAAGCCATTCCATACCTTGGCAACCAGAATCAACCCAGCGAATGAGAGAAAGACGGCAAGCCACATCTGATTTGCTACATATTGTTTTCGCACCAGTCGGATCCAGAGCACAATCCAGATTGATGCAGTGAATTCAAGAATAAGCACTAAGCCGAGTGGAACACCGCGCTCGATACCGTAGAGGTAGCCAAAATTTACGAAGGCGAAGCCAACAACCCCGTAGAGCGCTAGCTTTCTGATCTCTGATTTTTTAGCCTTTATCAGGTGCGGCCGGGTTAAGAGTACGTAGCTGCCGAGTATGAGAACTGCTGTTACTGAGCGAAATTGAGCAACGCGAAAAGCCGGCATGTATTGAAGAATGACGGTAACAATGACGCCACTTGCGGAGAAGAAGATTGCGCCCAGGGCAAGGAGGAATTCACCTCGATGTTTTGTGAGCATCTGATGAGTCTACTTGAAGATTTTAGAAGGCTGCTTCAGGTATCTCCATGATGGCAGAGTCAGTTGCCTCAACAATTTTACGATCTGCGGTGATATGTGGCAGAACAGTTGAGACAAAGAACTTTGCTGATGCAATTTTTCCAGTATAGAAATCGGTATCTTTACCAGCTCCTGCTGCAAGTTTTTCTGCAGCAATATCTGCTTGGCGAAGAAGTAACCACGAAATGATGATGTCACCTACTGCCATCAATGTGCGTGATGTATTGAGTCCAACTTTGTAGATCTCTTCAGATTTTTCTTGAGAAGCCATGGCATGTCCGACCAAAACTCCCACAATTCCATTGAGATCACCGAGCGCTTTTAAGAGCGCTTGCTTTTCGGTTGCATGTGCACCGCCTGCTTCGGCAAATTTTTGAATCTCTTTTCCGAGCAATCCAAGTGAACGACCGCCATCTTTGACAACTTTGCGGAAGAAGAAATCAAGACCTTGAATTGCAGTTGTGCCTTCATACAAAGTATCGATCTTGGCATCGCGCACATATTGTTCGAGTGTCCAATCTTGGGTAAAGCCTGAACCACCAAATGTTTGTAGTGATTCAGTACCAAGGAGCGTCCAAGATTTCTCCGAACCAAAACCTTTAACTACTGGAAGCAAGAGATCGTTGAGTTTCTCCAGTTGCTCAAGTTTTTCTGCATCGCCAGCAGCGCGAGCAAGTTCAACTTCATCTTGAATAGATGCGGTGTAGAGAACAAGTGCGCGCATTCCTTCGGAGTACGCCTTCTGCACCATCAGCGAACGGCGCACATCTGGGTGCTTGATAATGGTCACGCGTGGGCTGGCCTTATCGTTCATCACCTTCATATCTCCGCCTTGGACGCGGGTTTTGGCATAGCTCAGCGCTTGTTGATATCCCGCCGAAAGCGTTGCAATCGCCTTAGTTCCAACCATCATGCGCGCAAATTCAATGACCTTAAACATCTGCGCAATTCCTTCGTGCACATCACCGAGGAGATAACCAACTGCTGGTTCTTTTTCACCAAGATTCATTTCGCAGGTCGCCGAAACATTAAGCCCCATCTTATGTTCGACGTTGGTGACATATACGCCATTGCGTTTTCCAAGTTCGCCTGTTTCCAGATCAAACATATATTTTGGAATTAAGAAGAGGGAGAGTCCCTTTGTTCCAGGTCCACCACCTTCACGACGAGCCAAAGTGAAGTGCATAATGTTTTCGTAAAGATCAGCATCACCTGAAGTAATAAAGCGTTTGGTTCCGGTGATATGCCAAGTGCCATCAGGTTGTTGCACAGCTTTGCTGCGACCTGCGCCAACATCTGAACCTGCATCAGGTTCAGTTAATTGCATTGTTGCACCCCAGTGGCGATCCACCATGTGCTTGGCCATCTTCTTTTGAATATCAGTACCTAATACATATGCAACGTGGGCAAATGCATAACCAGATGCATAGATATGAATTGCTGGATTTGAACCCAGAACCATTTCGGCAATTGCCCAACGAATAGATGCTGGTACTCGCATTCCACCTAACTCAACAGGTGCATCAAGGCGCCACCATTCACCATCGATATATGCTTTATAAGATTTCTTAAAACTTTCAGGCAACTTCACTTCACCTGTTGCTTTATTAAAATCTGTACCAAGTCGATCGCCATCAACAAAAGATGCAGCGAGATCATTTTCAGTAAGTCGCTTCATCTCATCCAACATGCCCATTGCAGTGTCGCGATCAAGTTCTGAGTAAATGGAATTACCGAGAATTTTTTCGCGCCCTAAAAGGTCAAAGAGGCAGAATTCGATATCGCGCAGATTGGCGTTGTAATGGCTCATGGGGCAATGGTGCTACCCACCAGTAACTTACGCAAGCGCAGGCGCGCCGATTCTTCCCAGCCCAAGGTTGTAGGCTCACGCCGTGCTTCTGAGCGATCGCGATATTCGTACCGAAATTAAGGCCGGCCGGGTCGTCGTCGAACCCTTCGATGAGGCGATGATCCAGCCATCATCTGTTGATGTTCGTCTCGATAAATTTTTCCGGGTCTTTGAAAATCATAAGTACTCAGTGATTGATCCATCAGCAGAACAACCAGAGCTCACCCGCGAAGTAATCGCCGAAGGCGATGAGGCATTTATTTTGCATCCAGGTGAATTTGTTCTTGCCAGCACCTACGAAGTAATCACCTTGCCCGATGACATTGCAGGTCGCCTCGAAGGAAAGTCATCACTTGGTCGACTTGGTTTGTTGACGCACAGCACAGCCGGGTTTATCGATCCTGGATTCTCTGGCCACATCACTCTCGAACTCTCCAATGTTGCCAACCTTCCAGTGAAACTTTTTCCAGGGATGAAGATTGGCCAACTCTGCCTCATCAAACTCTCATCTCCTGCAGAACATCCATATGGCTCTGCTATTTACTCATCTCGCTACCAAGGTCAGCGTGGGCCAACCCCCAGCCGCTCCTTTATGAATTTTCACAAGAGCACAATCAAATAACTCTCACTAATCTTTACCTACTGGGAATACCTACTCTCCAATTGGGGTTGAAATAAACATGGAACTCATCATTATCGGCGTCATCGCATTACTCGTTATCTTTGCCATCGCTCAATACAACCGCTTAAAGCGATTGAATATCACTGTTGATGAAGCATTTGCGCAGATTGAAGTGCAACTCAAGCGCCGTGCCGATTTAATTCCTAATTTAGTAGAAACCGTTAAAGGTTATGCCAAACACGAGCAGAGCACCTTTGATGCAGTTGTTGCAGCGCGCGCTAAATCAACCAGCGCATCCACCGTTGCAGATGTAGCGGCAGCAGATGGTGCGCTCACTAATGCACTGCGTGGTCTGCTCGCAGTTGCTGAGGCGTATCCAGATCTGAAAGCTTCTAGCAATTTCTTAGCCTTACAAGAAGAGCTCTCAACTACCGAAAATAAAGTTTCCTTTGCTCGTCAGTTCTATAACGACAATGTGCGCTCGCTCAACACTGCGGTTGCAACTATTCCCTCAAGCTTCTTTGCGGGGCTAGCCAAAGTAGGCGCTCGCGAATTTTACGAAGTGGAAAATGCAGCAGATCGCAACGTTCCCAACGTTAAGTTCTAACTTTTAGGTATGGCAGAGAATAATTTTCGCGCGCTGCAATCTGCGAATAAAGGAAAAACTTATTTTCTTTTAGCAGCAATGGGCGGCCTTACCTGGCTGGTTGCCTATGCAGTAATGACCTACTTCGGAGTCGGCACCGCATCGACCATGGTGCCGATGGCAGTTGCTTTCGCACTTATTGGCGTCTGGGGCTCTTATTACGGCTCCGATAAGTTGGTTTTGACGATGACTGGCGCAAAATTAATTACTCGCGAAGATGCCCCCGAGCTATTTAACGTGATTGAAGAGGTAGTGATTGCAAGTGGGCTTCCTATGCCCAAAGTTGCCATCGTTGAAGACTCTGCGCCAAATGCTTTTGCAACAGGTCGTAATCCAGAACATGCACTGATTGCATTTACTACGCGAATTTTGGAGGTCATGGATCGCGAAGAGTTACAAGGTGTCATCGCACATGAACTTTCGCATGTTGCTAATCGCGACACATTGGTTTCGGCAGTTGCCGCAACTACCGCTGGAGCAATTGCCATCTTGAGTGATTTTCTGATGCGCTTGATGTGGTTTGGCGGAAGCCGAGATCGCGAGCGCAGTTCCAATCCACTTGCGCTAGCGCTCTCACTTGTAGTTTTAATCATGGCGCCCATCGCTGCGATGTTATTAAAAGCTGCAATTTCTAGAAAACGTGAATCACTTGCCGATGCAACTGCAGTGTCGTTTACTCGAAATCCAGCAGGACTTCGTAAAGCGCTAGAAGTACTAGCCGCAGATTCAACAGTGGTGCGACAACGATCTAATGCAGTTGCGCATATTTGGATTGAATCGCCACTTGATGGACAAACAGTGTCAAAGATGTTTAGTACACATCCACCCATTCAAGAACGCATTGCAACGTTACGTGCAATGGAATCTTTAAGCGGTAATTAGTACCGGCGAATTACAACGTTGTAACTCCACCCACAATGTGGATGGCGCTTGTGGATAAGTGGCGAAAGCGGCGGAAATAAGGCGCGAAAAGCACTGCTTTTAATAGGAACCCTCACCCCATAGTTCTACGCTCGGGATTTCGCACTCCTAGGGCTTTTGAGGCGGTAATTCAATTCCTATTTCACGATAGGATTTCGGCTTGCCTGAGCAGAAAACCGCTTAGCAGCCCAAATCAGCCAGTTTAAGGAGTCCCCACTTTTGTCTGACAAGGATAAGAGCTCAGCGAAGAAGTCTGGGTATGACGCCTCTTCCATCACCGTTCTCGAAGGGCTCGCAGCCGTTCGAAAGCGCCCCGGAATGTATATCGGTTCTACCGGAGAACGCGGACTTCATCACCTTGTCTATGAAGTCGTTGATAACTCTGTCGATGAGGCGCTCGCAGGTTTTTGTACCGAAATTAATGTGACGCTTCAGCCTGATGGTTCACTAGAAGTAGTCGATAACGGTCGTGGAATTCCAGTGGATCTTCATCCAGTGGAAAAGAAACCCGCGCTAGAAGTTGTGCTCACCGTATTACATGCTGGCGGAAAGTTTGGCGACGGTGGCTATTCAGTTTCTGGTGGGCTTCATGGAGTTGGTATTTCAGTTGTGAATGCGCTCTCTACCGATTTATCTGTCGTTGTAAAGCGCGATGGATTTCATTGGTCGCAAGAATATAAATTGGGTGTGCCCACTGCCCCTGTTAAGAAAGGTGCAGCAACAGATGCGACCGGAACCACCGTGCGCTTTTGGCCATCTGCAGAAATTTTTGAAACAACAGATTTCTCATTTGAAGTTCTTTCAACACGATTTAGAGAGATGGCATTTCTTAACCGCGGTTTGATTCTCACCCTTACTGATTTACGGCCAGGACACGTTGATGAAAAAGGCGAGCCGCTGACTGTGCGCTATCAATATCAAGGCGGAATCTCTGATTTCGTTAAGCACCTCAATGCAACTCGCGGTGAAACCCATAAATCAATTATTTCGATGTATGCCGAAGATAAGAAAGCAAAGTTGTCACTGGAAATTGCCATGCAATGGAATGCCGGTTTCTCTGAATCCGTCTATACCTTTGCAAATACCATCCATACCCACGAAGGCGGCACCCACGAAGAAGGTTTCCGTACTGCGCTCACATCTGTAGTCAATAAATTCGGTGAAGAACAAGGCTTTATCCGCAAGAAAGAAGATCGCCTTACTGGTGATGATGTTCGCGAAGGCCTCACTGCAATCGTGTCCATTAAATTGGCAGAGCCACAATTTGAAGGGCAGACCAAGACCAAATTAGGTAATACCGAAGCCAAATCCTTTACCCAAAAGATTGTGAATGAATACCTCACGCAATGGTTTGAGCAGAACCCGCAAGAAGGAAAAGATATTGTCCGCAAATCAATTGATGCTGCGGCAGCGCGCGTTGCAGCGCGCAAAGCTCGCGATCTATCGCGAAATCGCAAAGGTTTACTCGAAGGCCGTGGCATGCCCGGCAAGTTAGCTGATTGCCAATGGACCGATCCTGAAAAGTGCGAGCTTTATATTGTCGAAGGTGATTCAGCTGGCGGTTCCACAAAAGGTGGACGAGATTCACGTAATCAAGCGGTTCTTCCGATTCGCGGCAAGATTCTCAACGTTGAAAAGGCGCGCATTGATCGCGTCTTACAGAACAACGAAGTGCAAGCGCTCATTACTGCACTTGGCACCGGTGTGCATGATGATTTTGATATTGCTAAGTTGCGTTATCACAAAATTATTTTGATGGCAGATGCTGATGTTGATGGCCAACATATCCGCACACTTCTTTTGACTTTGCTCTTTAGATTTATGCGTCCGCTGATTGAAAATGGTTATGTGTATTTAGCGCAACCACCACTTTATAAATTGAAGTGGTCCGGTAAAGATGAAGTCGAGTATGCATTTAGCGATAAAGAGCGCGATGGCATGATCAAGATGGGACTTGATGCCGGAAAGCGCTTACCGAAAGAAGATGGAATCCAGCGCTTTAAAGGCTTAGGCGAGATGCCGGCAAAAGAATTATGGGATACCACTATGGATCCCGAACACCGTGTCCTCATTCAAGTCACCTTAGAAGATGCTGCCGCTGCCGATGATTTGTTCTCTGTATTGATGGGTGAAGATGTCGAACAACGACGCGCCTTTATTCAACGTAACGCTAAAGATGTCAGGTTCTTAGATATCTAATGACTACCGAAGATATGACTCCCGATTTTGATCGCGTAGAAAAAGTTGATCTACAAGTTGAGATGGCGCGCAGCTATCTTGATTATGCGATGTCGGTCATTGTGGGACGTGCACTTCCTGATGTGCGCGATGGTTTAAAACCAGTTCACCGCCGCGTTCTCTATGCGATGTTTGATGCTGGCTACAGACCAGATAAGGGTTATTACAAATCCTCACGCATCGTGGGTGATGTCATGGGTAATTACCACCCACACGGTGACACCGCGATCTATGACACTGTTGTGCGTTTAGCGCAGCCATGGTCGCTGCGCTATCCACTCGTTGATGGCAATGGAAACTTTGGTTCTCCCGGTAACGATCCAGCAGCTGCCATGCGTTATACCGAAGCGCGCCTTGCTCCCATTGCAATGGAGATGATGCGCGATATTGATGAAGATACCGTTAATTTTTCTCCAAACTACGATGGCCGTTCGCAAGAGCCAGATGTATTGCCATCGCGTTTTCCTAATCTATTAGTGAATGGTTCTGCAGGCATTGCAGTAGGAATGGCCACCAATATTCCGCCACATAATCTTCGCGAAATTGGTGAAGCAGTTATTTACTCACTCGAACATCCCGATATGGCACCTGCTGATCTGCTCACGCATTTATTAACAATTGTGAAGGGGCCAGATTTCCCAACCAGAGCGCTGATTGTGGGTCGCGGCGGCATCGAAGATGCATATCGCACAGGGCGCGGTTCCATCACCATGCGCGCAGTTGTCAATATCGAAGAGATCAATAAGCGCACCTGTTTAGTCATCACCGAACTTCCTTATCAAGTGAACCCCGATAACTTGGCACTGAAAATTGCTGAACTTGTCAAAGATGGCAAGATTAAAGGTATCGCCGATGTGCGCGATGAAGGTAACGAGCGTCTTGGACAGCGCTTAGTGATTGTTCTACAAAGCAGTGCGATTCCAAAGGTAGTTCTTAATAACCTTTATAAGCAGACTCAATTACAAGATACTTTCGGCGCAAATATGTTGGCCTTAGTTGATGGCGTTCCACGCACCTTGCGCCTTGATGAATTTATCAAGTATTACATCGAACACCAGATTGAAGTCATTGTTCGCCGCACCAAATTCCGCTTGGTTGAAAAAGAGAAGCGGGCTCATATTCTTAAGGGCTATCTCAAAGCGCTCGATGCGCTCGATGCAGTAATCGCTTTAATTCGCGCTTCAAAAACCCCCGAAGAAGCGCGTACGGGTTTGATGAAATTACTCGATGTAGATGAACTACAAGCAAATGCAATTCTGGATATGCAACTGCGCCGTATTGCAGCGCTGGAACGGCAGAAGATTAATGATGAGCATGAAGAACTCATGGCCGACATTGTCGAACTCAACGCTATCTTGGCTTCCGAAGCTAAGCAGCGCACCATTATTAAGAGCGAGCTCACTGATTTAGTTGCTAAATATGGCGATGATCGCCGCACACAATTGGTAGCAAGCGAAGGTGATTTCTCTGCCGAAGATTTGATCCCAGACCAAGATGTGGTTGTCACCATTACGCGAAGCGGCTATTCCAAGCGCACCAGCGCCGATCTCTACAAATCACAGCGTCGCGGTGGTCGTGGCGTCAAAGGTGCAGCGCTCAAACAAGATGATGTTGTCGACCATTTCTTTGTGGCATCTACCCACGATTGGTTGCTCTTTTTCACCAACCAAGGACGTGTGTATCGCGCAAAGGTGCACGAGCTACCCGATGCTGGTCGCGATGCGCGCGGACAACATGTTGCAAACTTGATGGCCTTTAAACCAGATGAGCAAATTGCAGAGATTCTTTCATTTAAGGATTACAACGCTGCTCCATATTTAGTACTTGCCACTAAAGGTGGGTTGGTGAAGAAGACACCACTTACTGAATATGACTCACCCCGCACTGGCGGTTTGATTGCAATCTCACTCAAACCTGGCGATGAAGTTGTTTCCGCTTCACTTGTAGATGATGGTGATGAATTACTGCTCGTCTCTAAAAAAGGAATGTCACTTCGTTTTGCAGTGGGTGATGAATCACTTCGCTCTATGGGTCGTTCCACATCTGGTGTTATCGGTATGAAATTCCGAAGCGGTGATCAATTACTCACAATGTCACGAGTCAATGCGCAATCATCTCAAGGTGCATTTGTATTCACTGCAACCGATGGTGGTTACGGAAAGAAAACTCCTATCGATGAATATCGCTTACAAGGACGCGGTGGCATTGGAATTAAAGCTGCCAAGATTGATGAGAATTCGCGTGGATCACTTGTTTCAGCACTTGTTCTCTTTGATAGCGATGAAATTTTGGCAATTACATCTGCCGGAACTGTGATGCGCACACCTGCGAATGAAGTCCGCCAAACTGGGCGCGATTCAATGGGTGTGCGACTTGTAAACCTTGATGAAGGCACCACTCTTTTATCTGTGACCCGAAATAGCGAAGATGAGATTTCTCCGCAAAAGTAGTAGGGTGCACGCCTGACGTTATAGGGGCGTTTTGGTGACTTGATATTTTTCAAGTAACCTTGCGCGTCTGCACACGCACCACGTATGCGGGCCTATAGCTCAGCCTGGTTAGAGCGCTTCCCTGATAAGGAAGAGGTCGG
>CAZGXO010000039.1:0-10374 GCA_964529875.1 uncultured Candidatus Planktophila sp.
GCTGGCATTGCGGTCATAAGCAGAGCCTATATCAAAGTAGTTGAAATTTCAACTAATTCGAAAACTAGTACTGTGCGCTCATGAGCGACCTTTCTGCACAAGTGCGAACTGCACTCGATGCAGCAATTGCCGCAATTGGCGGAAAACCACGTGCAGGTCAGATCGAAATGGCCGAAGCGGTAGCAAATGCCCTCACCGACCGCCACCACTTAATGGTGCAGGCCGGTACTGGCACTGGAAAATCACTGGCTTATCTGGTTCCGGCGCTCGTGCATGGGCGCAAAGTATTAGTTGCTACTGCAACTTTGGCGCTGCAGCGGCAGTTGGTAGAACGTGATTTACCTGCGGTGGTGCCTGCTTTAGAGAAAGTTTTAGGGCGAGAAATTAGTTACGGAATATATAAAGGCGTTGGCAATTACATCTGTCTCCAGAAGATGAATGCAGAAGAACCTGATCCAGATGGCGAATTGGTATTGGAAGCGTCATACCTAGAGCAAGATGCAAAACGGCTGATTGCTTGGGCGAAGACTCCCGGAGTTTCGGGCGATCGCGATGATGCACCAGAAGTTGATCGCAGAGTGTGGGCAGCTAATTCGCTTTCCGGGCGTGAATGTGTGGGAGCTGACTCATGTGCATGGGGCGCACAATGTTTTGCAGCAAATGCCAAAGCAAAGGCGCAGAGCGCTGACGTGGTGGTTACAAATCACACGTTGCTGGCAATTGAAATTGTTGATTCGCATCCGATCTTGCCAGAACGCGATGCAGTCATTCTTGATGAAGCCCATGAATTTATGGATCGCACAACGCAAGCTGTCACAGAAGAGTTAACAGCAGGAAGAGCGCAACGTGCTGCCGCCATGGCTCGTAAATATCTACCTGGTAAAGCAGCAGATGCGCTGACGAAAGCGGCCGATGGTTTTGAGGATGCGATGTCCGAATACGGTGAAGATGTAAAAGCTAATCAAGTAACACAAGGACGTCTGGAAGAAATTCCTTCTTCTCTCGAAGCGCCCATTCGAAAGTTAAAAGAGGCAGCCAGCGCTCTCTCGCAGTTGATTGGCGCCGATGATGACATCATCGATCCTGATGAAAATGCAGAGCGCGCGAGAGTGCGGGGAGCGGTCAATGAAATTGCAACAACCGCTGGAAAATTACTGCGTATGGGGGATGAGCATGTGCTCTGGTATGAACCAACGTTCTCCACGTTGCATCTAGCGCCACTTTCCGTCTCACATGTGTTGCGCAGCAACTTATTGACGCAGAGCCCCGTGATCGCTACCTCAGCTACTTTGACAGTGGGAAATAACTTTGATGCCATGGCGCGCAGCATTGGTTTTGTTGTGGGCAGCGATGCTGATGAAGAAATTGCAGATGATGAGATTGATCCAGCCAATGTGCAGATGCTCGATGTGGGCTCACCTTTCGATTTTGCCAATCAAGGAGTTCTCTATCTTCCTAAACACCTGCCCGAACCAGGACGCGAAGGGCCAAGTCAAGCTGTGTTAGATGAACTAGGTGAATTGATTGATGCCGCTGGTGGTCGCACATTGGCGCTCTTTAGTTCGTGGCGCGGAGTAGAAGCTGCAGATGCGCACTTACGTAAAGTTTTGGTGGATCTACCCATCACCATCATTACCCAAAAACGTGGCGATGCTGTTGGACCATTAGTAGAGCGTTTTGCAAAGGATGAAACTTCCATATTGCTTGGCACCATGTCACTGTGGCAGGGCGTTGATGTGCCAGGTAATTCCTGCATCTTGGTTGCTATCGATCGCATTCCATTTCCACGTCCCGATGAACCCGTGATGTCAGCTCGTTCATCCCTTGCAGATGAAGCAGGTGGCAGTGGATTTATGCAGGTATCAGTTCCACGTGCTGCGCTCTTGCTAGCACAAGGAACTGGCCGATTAATTAGAAGCGTGGATGATCGCGGAGTCGTTGCAATTTTAGATTCGCGGATTGTTACCAAACGCTATGGAAGCGTCTTGCTCAACTCCATGCCGCCTCTGTGGCGCACCAGTGATGCTGCAACAGTGCGTGATTCGCTACGCCGATTACGCGATGGCCTCTAACTCATCCAAAATTGTGCGCACCTGTGGCCACGTCTTGGCAAAACTTGGATGCAGTGGCAAGCGAGTGACTTCCTCAATCTTTACCCAACGAACTTCATGCGATTCATCATTGAGTTCATGACCTTCTAATTGTGCGTTGGCAATTGCAATGACAGTGGAGTAACTCCATGATTGATGATCATCGGTAAAGGTATGAACTGGTTGTAAATCTGCGGGATTAATTCCGGTCTCTTCTACCGCTTCGCGAATTGCACCTTCAATGATGGTCTCGTGCGAATCGCGCGCTCCACCTGGAATTCCCCACGTATCTCCGTTATGCACCCAAGGTGCACGGTGCTGCAACAAAATTGCGCCATCGCGAATAATTAATAATCCGGCAGCGCCAAATTTTCCCCAATGTTTAAAGCCGCAGGCACATTCAATCCAGCCATCTCCATCGCGCGCCGCCATGGCCTTAGCGTGGCATAACTATCCACAGATGCGCATTTCAAGGGCCATTCCAATCTCACTTCACACCTAATCTCCCGCGCATGAAAAAGTTGATGATTGCAGTATTTACTGTCAGTTTTCTTACAACGCCGGCGATGGCAGCTGATTGCATCGATAAGGCATGTATTGATGTGTATACCCAAGACGGCAAGATTGTTATCGAAGGGCGCAAGGGAAGTGGACCATCACAGCGCAAGGTAGTGGTTCCGCAGAAAGCGAAAACGCCTACTAAAAAACCTGTCGCCAAAAAGAGCGTGCCACCTACACCTAAGGGCGTCACGTCCAAGCGACCAGTGGTGGTAAAACCAAAAGCGCCACCTAAACCGCGTCGCACAACACAATCGCCAGCAACATCTTTAAGCGACAAACTCTTTGAAATGCTACCAACCGGAGATATTTGGTATTCACCAAGTTTTGATCCGCTCATCAAAGTGCCGGTCTTCTTCTGGACAAATGTGCCCACTGCCATCACTAAGAAGATTGAAATTGTGGGTGAGATTGTGGAAGTACAACTCAAGCCAACTTTTATCTGGCATTACGGAGATGGCGTTGTCTTTGTCACGCGCAAAGCGGGTGGCCCATATCCTGATGGCGAGATTCAACATACGTATTCCAATCAAGGCCGCTACCTGGTGGAACTCATCACAAGTTGGGATGGCACATTCACTGTGCAAGGCCTCACTGCCCGAATTCCTGGCGAAATTAAAACGGTAGCGATAGCGCCCATCACAGTCGTTGCTGCTCCAAGCCGCTTCACACCTCCTGTCTCGTACTCCCACTCCTGAAAGGTTTTTATGACAACTCTTACCTCCCCACACGATTTACTTGCAGCTGTTCCATTTCTGATTGGCTATCACCCAGAAAATTCATTGGTGTTAATTGCGCTCTCTGATGATGCAATTGGCATGGCGATGCGGGTCGATCTGCCGCACGAAATTGCTGCAGAAAGTTATGACTTGCTGGCATCACATTTCATTCGTGAATCTGCAGATGGCGCCTTCATCATCGCCTATGTTCCAGAAGGGAGTGATGGTGAACCTGCACTCATCAATACATCTGCAGCCCTCATGCGCGCTGGCATCGCAGTGCGCGAGACACTGATTGTCAGCGCCGGTCGCTATCGCTCATTGATGTGTACTGATTCAGAGTGTTGCCCACCTGCCGGAAATCCAATCCCGGATATTGATTCATCACGAATCGCTGCAGAGCATGTGATTGCAGGGCATCCCATGCCCTTTGCCAATGTTGCCGGATTAGTGCAATCCATTGCAGCCCTGCCATCATCCCGCGATACCGAATGGATCAATGAAGTTGCGCAATTTTGCGTTGCGCCAGAATCGGTTGATCTCAACCAATTACAACGAGATGGCGCAACTGCGGTCATTGATTTAGCGGGTGAATATCAAGCTGGCAGATGCGCAGAAGATCGCGAGCTAGCAGCGCGTGTGTTAGGCAGGCTTAGCGATATCCAAGTACGCGACTTTGCACTCGGTAGCCATAACGATGACACCACTGATTTTTATTGGGCAATGTGGCGCGAGCTACTGCTGATTGCACCGTGCGGTTTTGTTGCACCCGTTGCTTCGATCTTTGCCGCGCTGGCCTACGAACGAGGCGAAGGTGCGCTGGCGCATAAAGCGCTCGATCGCGCACTGGTAGATGATGAGAATTATTCACTCGCCCTCTTATTACGTCGCGTCTTCACCGCAGGGTGGCCACCACATTCATTTACTGCAATGCGCGCTGAATTACACCCCAAAGTTGTGGCAGGAATTTTCGGGTAATATATGCAGCGGTCACGAGTTCTCATCGATAGCCCCGGCTGATGAGACGGCAACCCTCCACCGCGGTGGGGTGCTCCGGGTGACGACCAGGCAGAGTTCATTCGCTGCAAGTGCGTGAAGGATTTTTTAAGATGAGCAGAACACCTAACTACAACGTCACTGGCGCGTGGCTAGATGGCGATGATCCTGGTGAGCGAAAATTTATCAAGATCGGATATCTGCTCTTAGAAAATGGTGAAACTCTTCCAGATATCACCATCGCGTATCAGAGTTGGGGCACCCTCAATAAAGATAAATCCAATGCCATATTAATCAACCATGCCCTCACCGGTTGGTCAGATGTCACTGCTTGGTGGCCACAAATGGTGGGGCCCGGACTTCCCTTTGATACCGATAAATATTTCATCGTCTGTCCCAATGTCATTGGTGGATGCCAAGGAAGTACCGGTCCATCATCTATCGCACCCGATGGCAAGCGTTATGGCTCGCGTTTTCCCGTCATCACTATTCGCGACATGGTCAAGGCAGAAGTTGCCTTTAGCGATGCTCTCGGCATTGATCGATATTTATTGTCGGTAGGCCCATCACTCGGTGGAATGCGCTCGCTGGAATGGGCGGTGCAATTACCTGAACGGGTGGGCGCTATCTGCACGATTGGATCTTCCGCAGTTGCAACTGGTGATCAAATCGGAACTGCCTCCATCCAAATTCGCGCCATCAAAACAGATCCACATTTTTATGGTGGGGATTATTACGAGAAAGAACGTGGGCCAGTCGAAGGTATGGGAATCGCGCGCCGCATCGCGCATCTGACCTACAGAACTGAATCTGAAATGGATGTGCGCTTTGGTCGCCAATTACAAGGCGATGACACTGGTCGCTATGCAGTGGAGTCCTATCTTGACCATCAAGCTGCCAAATTAGCGAAACGTTTTGATGCCAATACCTACATTGCATTGACCGAAGCGATGAATTCGCACGATATTGGGCGTGATCGGGGCGGGGTAGTAAAGGCGCTCGAAGGTATCCAAGTTCCGACTGTGGTGGTCTCGATTGATACCGACCGCCTCTTCCCACCTCGACTCCAGGTTGAGATTTGTGACCTTGTTCCAACGGCAGATGCGCCCATCATCATCAGCTCTGACTTTGGACATGATGGATTTTTAGTGGAAGCGGAGTCTGTGGGCGATGCGATTCGCTCCGCCTTGCGCGTTGCGGGTACAATATAGCCATTACTTCGAGCAGTTCGAAGAACGTGTAAGTCAAAAAACAACCAAAGGACAATTGTGGCTGTATTTAGTGCGCTCAAAAACAAGGCAAAAGCGGGTAAGAAGGCTCCAGCAAAGAAAGCGGTAGCGAAGAAATCACCTGCAAAGAAGGTAACGAGCAAAAAAGCAAGCTCAAAGAAAACAACTGCCAAGAAAGCGCCAGCGAAGAAGATTCTTCCCGTAAAAAAGTCAGTAAAACCGGTAAAAGTTGAGGTCAAGAAAGAACTCAGCGCTAAAGAGGTACAGCAACTTGTAGATCTCAAGCACTTAATCGCCCGCCATCATGAAATTGTTGCCGAGCTTGCCGCTCATGGTGTTGATAATTACCGCAAAGCAGTCAAGAAAGAATTTATGGCGCTCGCGCAAGAAGCTCGCGCGCTGGATCTAGAGATTCCCGCTGCAACTGAGAAAGCGCGCAAGGCAGGACTTGGTTCACCAAGTCGCATCTTGTCTAAGGCGCAACTCGCTCTTATCGCACCAAAAGAAGAGGCAAAGCCAGCTGCAGCATCTGGAAAAGCCGGAAAAGCAGCAGTTGTTCTCGATGAAGATGGCAATGAGGTCGTCGTTGAAGAAGTTGAATTAGAAGATGTTGAGACCCTGATCGCTGAAGTTGCTGAAATCATCGATGCAGAGGCAGATGGCAAAGATCAACCACGCGTTGTTTCACTCACCGATGATGCTAAGAATGAGGAAGGCTCATTCGTTCTCCTTGATTCTGATGCTGAAGAAGAGGAAGAAGATAAGAACGAGCGCGAAAAGCATAAGAAGGATTTAAAGAACGTTAATTTGGTTCTCGAAGCAATCAACAACAAGATTCAGGGAGTTACACAGCCTCCTAAGCACAATATTGATCAAGCTGAGGCAAAGGCGCTGACTTTCAAGCAAATTCAACAGCAATTTGCCATGAATACCTTTAATGAAAAGTCAGCGAAGTTAATTGCCGAAGCAATCTCGCAGGGCTATCTGAAGAATCTAGAAGATCTCCAATATTTCTTCAACGAGCAAGCACGATTCATTCAGGTAGAAATCAAACGCCTACCGCCAGAGCAGACAGTTCTCACAGCAGGTGCAACAGCAGACCCAGTGAAGGATTACCTCAAACAGATTGGTCGCGTGGCACTTCTCAATGCTGAACTTGAAGTAGAGCTAGCAACACGCGTTGAAGCTGGCCTCTTTGCAGAAGAAGCGCTGAAGAACACCAAAAAGATTGAGAAGAAACTCAAGCGCGAACTTGAGTGGATCGTGGAAGATGGAAAGCGCGCTAAGAATCATCTTCTTGAAGCAAACCTTCGTTTGGTTGTATCACTTGCCAAGCGATACACCGGCCGCGGCATGCTCTTTCTAGATTTGATTCAAGAAGGAAACTTAGGTCTCATTCGCGCCGTTGAAAAGTTCGACTACACCAAGGGATATAAGTTCTCTACTTACGCCACCTGGTGGATTCGCCAAGCAATCACTCGAGCAATGGCAGACCAGGCTCGCACCATCCGTATTCCAGTACACATGGTGGAAGTCATCAACAAACTTGCTCGCGTGCAGCGCCAGATGTTGCAAGATCTTGGTCGCGAACCGACACCAGAAGAACTCGCTAAAGAATTAGATATGACACCTGAAAAGGTTGTCGAAGTTCAAAAGTATGGACGCGAACCTATTTCACTTCACACCCCACTTGGTGAAGAAGGAGATTCAGAGTTCGGTGATCTCATCGAAGATTCTGAGGCCGTAAAGCCAGAAGAATCTGTCACCTTCACCATCCTGCAAGAGCAGTTGATGCAGGTTCTCGGTGGACTCACCAATCGCGAAGCAGATGTAATCAAGGCTCGCTATGGATTAACAGATGGTCAACCAAAGACTCTCGATGAAATTGGCAAAGTTCACGGCGTTACCCGCGAACGTATCCGTCAGATTGAGTCAAAGACGATGTCGAAGTTGCGCCACCCATCACGTTCACAATCACTACGCGATTACCTCGACTAAATCTGCAGATGTCTCATCCAAAGGTTTTCATCAACCCAAAGAGCGGATCAATCCGCATCACCGGAACTATTGATCTCGTTGATGCTGATGGGAATCTGATCGAGACTCTGGAAAATCCAAAATTTTGCGGTTGTGGTACATCAAAAGAAAAACCCTTATGCGATGGCTCGCATAAGGGTTTAACCCAAAATTAATTCTTACTGAGCATCAACCAGCTTTGCTGATTCATCTTGAATTCTGGCAGCTACGGTCTTGAGCTTTTCAGCATATTCCTTACCGTGATGTGCACAGAATAGAAGTTCTCCACCCGTAAGCAGCGTGGCACGGACATAAGCCTGTGCGCCGCATCGATCGCATCGATCGAGTGCATTAAGAGGTGTGGATTCGAGGATTACTTGCTCGGTCATCGCGCTCTCCTTATCGCTTCAGTGGGAAGTTTCGTGTACTTCTTGGAACATCATGCCAGTTCTATTTATTCCCCGCAGGCCGAATAGATTCCAATTTTCTTAATTTTTGGCGCTCGGAGCGGTAAAAATCGAATTTATATCAATATGTAGGATGCAAACGGCGCGTTTACCCAGTTGCAAACGATTTGCTGGCTAATCTTTGCCTCCGTGGCCGACCAAGAAAATCTCACCCCTGCGGCTGATTCCAAAGATAGCTACACCGCTAAAGATCTCTCAGTACTTGAGGGGCTTGATGCCGTTCGTAAACGCCCCGGAATGTATATCGGTTCCACCGACTCACGGGGACTTCAGCACTGTTTATGGGAAATTATTGATAACGCAGTAGATGAATCTTTGGCCGGATTTTGCAAGAAAATTGATATTAATTTAGAGGCAGATGGTTCTGTTGAAGTGCATGATGATGGACGTGGAATTCCAGTAGATAAAGAACCAAAAACTGGATTAACCGGTGTTGAAGTTGTTATGACGAAATTACATGCTGGTGGAAAATTTGGTGGCGGTTCCTACGCCGCATCTGGTGGGCTACATGGCGTGGGAGCATCAGTCGTTAACGCTCTTGCCGAAAGACTTGATGTAGAAGTTGACCGAAATGGCAAGATTTATTGGATGTCCTTTAAACGCGGGGCAGCAGGTGTATTTGATGGTGATGGACCAAAAGCTGAGTTCACTCCGCAATCAGGGCTTCGCACTATTGGAAAAATTTCCTCCAAAATTACTGGTACGCGTGTGAAGTGGTGGTCAGATCGCCAAATCTTTCTCAAAGATGCTGAGTTAGATATTGAAGATATCTATGCACGTGCTCGCCAAACTTCATTTTTAGTGCCTGGACTCTCCATCACCGTTAATGACAATCGCAAGAAAGAGAAGACCACACAAGTCTTCTTCCATAAAGGCGGAATCTCTGAATACTGCGATTTCTTACAACCAGATCAACCAGTAGGTGATGTCATCCGTATCTATGGCACCGGCCATTATCAAGAGACTGTGCCAGTTCTTGATGATAAAGGCCATATGGTTTCAACCGATGTAGAACGCGATATGGAAGTTGATATCGCTATGAAATGGGGCAACGGCTTTGACACTACTTTGCACTCATTCGTCAACATTATCGCCACCCCCAAGGGCGGTTCTCATGTTCTCGGATTTGAAAGAGCAATCACCAAAGCCTTTAACGAAGCGATGCGCAGCGCCGGTATTTTGAAGAAGAATGAAGCAGATGTCATCAAAGATGATGTGATGGAAGGTCTCACTGTTGTCATTGCAGTGCGGATGACCGAACCACAATTTGAAGGTCAGACCAAGGAAGTTCTCGGAACTGCGGCTGCCACCAAAATTGTTTCTGCAGTGGTGGGGGATAAGTTAAAGGAATTTTTCAGCACATCCCGCCGTATTGATAAAGCGAACGGCAAATTGATCATGGAGAAAGTTGCTGCTGCATCACGCACACGTATCAGCGCTCGTGCTCATAAAGATCTGCAGCGGCGTAAGAATGCCCTTGAGTCATCATCGCTTCCTACCAAATTATCTGATTGTCGCTCAGAAGATGTCACTCGCACCGAACTCTTTATCGTCGAAGGTGATTCCGCACTCGGTACGACCAAAGCTGCGCGAAACTCCGAATATCAAGCCATCTTGCCGATTCGCGGCAAAATCCTGAATGTGCAGAAGGCATCGCTTTCGCAGATGCTCGATGATAAAGAGTGCGGATCTATCATCCAGGTGATTGGCGCTGGCTCTGGAAAATCTTTTGAGTTAGATGAAGCGCGTTACGGTCGAATTATTTTGATGTCCGATGCTGATGTCGATGGTGCACATATTCGCTGCCTCCTTCTCACTTTGATGTATCGATATATGCGCCCCATGCTGGATGCTGGTCGAGTCTTTGCTGCGATTCCACCGCTCCATCGCATAGAAACAATTGGCGGTGGCGGCAAAAAAGGTGAATACATCTATACCTACTCCGATGATGAGATGAAGAAAGTAACTGCTGATTTAAAGAAGCAGGGCAAGCGCTGGAAGGAACCGATTCAGCGTTATAAGGGCTTAGGTGAGATGGATGCAGATCAACTGCGAGAGACCACTATGGATCCTGATCATCGCACCCTTCGCCGCATCACAGTTCCTGATGCTGAAGCAGCAGAGAAGATGTTTGAGCTGTTAATGGGATCAGAGGTTGCACCTCGCAAGGAATTTATTGCTACTGCAGAAATCAATCGCGAGCATATTGACGCGTAATAGTTCCTTTAGTCAACGCTGACGAGATCGAAATACTCCTCTTTCCATAAATCCTCATCTCCATCAGGCAACAAAATAACGC
>CAZGXO010000040.1:0-10227 GCA_964529875.1 uncultured Candidatus Planktophila sp.
TCAAACTTGGATCACTTATCAACCAATCACATATATCGCTTCGTGATGATTACACAGTTTCCTGCCCCGAATTAGATTGCGCAGTAGATGCATCACTTGGCGCGGGCGCTTTGGGTTCTCGTATGGTGGGTGGCGGCTTCGGCGGAAGCGCAATTGCTATGGTGAAAGTTTCAGATATAGATAGCGTCAAGAATGCGGTACTACAAGCCTTTGAAAGAGCCCACTATAAGAAGCCACGGTTCTTCACATCGCTACCGAGCGCTGGAGCGCAATTAACTGATTAATTAACTTTTAATTCGATGGCAATAACTTCAACGCCACCGATTGAGTTAAGAACTTCCACCAAATCAGAGGGATCATTTCCTGGAACAGCAACAATAATTTCATCGTAGCCAACGCCATTCTCGCTTTTGAGAACTTGCAACCCGCGGATATCTCCACCTGCCGAACCGATAGCAGAAGCCAACATGCCGAGTGATCCGGGGCGATCAGGCAGAGCTACCTGCATCGTAAATTGCGCCATGTCTCAAAGATACCTGAGCTTGGTTAGAGCGACGGTGCGGAACCCAAAGTGACTTTAAAGGTTTTGCTTCCGCCGTTAGGCATATCTACCACCACAGTGACTGTGACACCTGGTGAATATGAACGGATGCGAACGATTGTGGCATCGGTCGTTGCAACTTTTACACCATCAATGCTGCGAATGATGGCGCCGATAGGAATCCCAGCTTTTTCAGCGCCTTCACCTGCGCTGAGGCGGGCAATACGTGCACCTACACCTGTGTAAGTTGGATCAAAGTAAACGCCTAATACAGGGCGAGTGGATTTACCTGTCGAGATGATTTCATCAATCACGCGTTTTGCTTCTTTAATAGGAATTGAGAAACCAAGTCCAATGTTTCCGCTTACTCCTCCAGATGAGAGAGTTGCAATCGCCGAGTTAACGCCGATCAATCGACCTTGTGCATCCACCAGCGCTCCACCTGAATTTCCCGGGTTAATGGCGGCATCGGTTTGGATTGCATTGACATACGACTGTTGATCAGCAGATCCAGTAGATACAGGACGATTGAGCGCCGAAATAATTCCGCTTGTGACCGTGCTTGTTAATCCAAGTGGAGAGCCAATCGCAATGACTGGATCACCAACGCTGACCTTGGTGGAATCACCTAATGTAATGGCCGGCAGATTACCTAGCTGCACCTGAAGAACTGCGATGTCATAACCAGGGTCTCGTCCAACAATCTTTGCTGGGTATTGATCACCATTAGATAGCTCTACTTTGATAGATCCAGAGTTTGCCGCAGATTCAATCACGTGATTATTTGTCACAATAAAACTTGCATTTGCATTCGATTGATAAACCCACCCCGAACCCGATCCACCGCTTGCACCTACCGTGACAGCAATCGAGACAACAGAAGGCGTGACAAGAGATGAAATCTCTTTGGTGTTCATCCCTGACCCACCAAGTTCAATTAAGGTTCGATTCGTTGCGCACTTTCCGGTTGAGGAGAGAAAGAGAGCGCCCGTTCGATTATCCGCACACGCTTTGACAGAACCTGTCTGCTGATTATTCGCAGCGACCGCAATCGAGCCAGCAAGAACTGCACCGGCCAGAAAGGTAGCAAGGTAGGTACCGGTCTTTGAAAGGTGAGATTTCATAGTGAATATCCTGCCTAAAATCTTTGAGAATTTCCTGCCAGAAAGTTGAGAGAAGGTTTAAGCCTCAACCACCCAAGCGCCTTTCACAGCAACTTTGATTTTTGCAAGCGGCTGCTGTGTTGGACCACTCGTAACCATGCCGCCCTTTGCCGGATCAAATTGCGCCCCGTGACATGGGCAGACTAATTTTTTTGAACTAGATTTATAAGAAACAGTACATCCTTGATGAGTGCAGATTGCCGAATAGGCAAAGACCCCTGACTTTGTGCGAAAGAGCAGAGCCGGGACACCTTGAGCAGAATGTGTGAAGGAAAAAGTAGATCCAATGGGCAACTTTGCTAATTTAACAATCTGTTTACCAGATGCCTTCGCTGCGGTTGCAGTTTTCTCCTCTGCAGCTGCCTTAGGAAATACTCGACCAAGTAATGAAGAGGCAATAGCGAGCACGCCTACGGTTCCAGCTCTCATAAATCCACGGCGTTCGAAATTCATTGCTGGCATTTTCTTATTTCCAATCAGAGTAAGTATGTAGGCGAGCCACAATACCGAATAGGCGGTATCGCTTGCTAAAAAGTATGGAGTTGTGTGAAAAGAACTGGAAAGCCACAGGCCAATTGACATGGCGAAGCCACCAAGAGCTGCACCTATAGGTGCGACATAGAGCAAAGTCGCAAAACCAATTGCAAATTCAGAAACCATTACAAATAGACCGACTTGCGTTGCATGTTCGATCGTATGCTGCAAGAGCGAACTAATTGGTGAGCTTTGAGCGTATGCAGCTAACTGTGTTCCGATAAAGGTGGGTTGACCTTGTGTTAAAAATCCGGGATCACTTGCTTTATCCCATCCGGCATAAATCCATGTACAACCCAAAAAGAAACGAAGAACTCGTTGGCTCAGAGTCTGTCTTTTCCAGGTAGTTGTCAGATTCATTGCAGAGACCTTAATAGAGGTTTACCCAATAGTGGGTAATTGGAGAAAAATAATCGCTCCCTGACTTGGATTCGAACCAAGAACCTGTCGATTAACAGTCGACTGCTCTGCCGTTGAGCTATCAGGGAATAGAAGCCGAACTCTACCGCAGAGATAAAGGTGGGCCAAAATAGGCGAAAATATTTGCTCTCAGAGTGAACCAATCGCCGATTCGTGCAAGCTACGTTTTAACGATTCTAGAGAGACTAACTCTGCAAATGCTTCGTTATATTGGCTCTGATTCTCAACTGGATTTAAACGCTGTAAACGGGATTTCAATTCAGCAATCTGACGACTTACCAAAACTTCACGAAGACGAGCCACAATACTAAATACATAGCGCTCAGAAACAGCACCATCTGTACGGACTGGTTCAACTGAAAGTTCGGTGAATAACTGTCGCATCCGTTCATCTGTAATCTTTTCTAGCGCGATAATTTCGGTACCAAAAGAATCAATCACTCGTCGTAATTCACGATAAGCAGGATGGGTAAAGGCAGCTTCTTCAATGGTCTTCCATTCTGGAATTAAACCTGGCATCTGCAGCCGCGCCTTTAACACTTCGCGCTCGAGCATCAAGGTTGGTTCATTGGGGTTAGGACGCCATGCATCATCTGCTGCAGCAGGTTGAGTAGCACTCGGCGGCTGCACAATCTTCTTGAGAGCGGTATTTACTGCTCCCGTAACAACTTCAACGTCACTACCTAACCAACCAGCAAGCGACTTTATATATTCAGGGCGCAGAGATTTATCGCGAATAGCCGCCACCATAGGCGCAGCTGTTGCAAGTGCGTTCACTCGACCTTCGGGAGTATCTAAATTATGTTTCTTGAGCTCTGTGCGAATGGCAAACTCAAAAAGTGGCACACGTTTTGCAATCAAATCACGGAGCGCTAAATCGCCTTTTTCTTGGCGCAAGTCGCAGGGATCTAGGCCATCTGGTTCGACTGCCACAAATGTCTGCGTCACAAACTTTTGATCATCACCAAATGCTTTCATCGCAGCTTTTTGTCCAGCCGCATCACCATCAAAGGTAAAGATGACTTCTCCTCTAAAAGCATCAGCATCCATCAGCAAGCGACGAATAATCCGAATGTGGTCATCGCCAAATGCAGTGCCGCAAGTAGCAACAGCGGTTGTGATTCCAGCGAGATGGCAAGCCATGACATCGGTATAACCTTCAACGACAACTACTTGGCGATTTTTTGCAATATCTTTCTTAGCCATATCTAGGCCATACAAGACTTGCGACTTCTTATAAATAGGAGTCTCAGATGTATTTAAATATTTAGGACCTTGATCTTCTTCATCACTTGCGAGCTTGCGAGCCCCAAAACCAACCACATCACCTGAAATATCTTTAATCGGCCACATAATTCGATTACGGAATTTATCTATGGGGCCACGATCTCCCATCTTTGAGAGCCCGGCTTCCTCTAACTCTTCGATGGTAAATCCAGCAGCACGCAAATGTTTAGTGAGTCCATCCCAACCTTGTGGCGCATACCCAACGCCAAAAGCATCACATGCTGCCTTATCAAAGCCCCGCTTCGTTAAAAGCTCACGTGCTTGCGCTGCATCAGGTGATGTATTGAGGAGATCTTTGTAGAACTTGGCAGCTTCTACATGTGCTGCATATAAGCGAGAGCGTTTCGATGTTGGTTGTGTGGCTCCACCTTCTTCATAGCGCAAGGTGTAGCCAATCTGCGCTGCCAATCGCTCGATAGTTTCGGTAAAACTTAGATGATCTGTCTTCATCATGAAATCAATGACATCACCACCAACGCCACAACCAAAGCAGTGATAGTAATTCTTTGCAGGAGTGACATGAAAGGAAGGTGATTTCTCATCGTGGAAAGGACAGAGCCCTTTCTTCTGCCCACCACCTGCGCTCTTGAGCGCAACGCCAGCTGCAGTCACTACATCATCGATATGCGCATGCTCGCGCACATAGACAATATCTTCGGCTTTGATGCGACCGCTCATACTCATACCTTAACCACGGCTGCACAGACGCGCATGGAGCGCGTATGCACCGGGATCGGTCAAACTAGCAATTTGGTCAATCACAACTCGCAACTTGGCGCTCTCACTTGCGGCGCTCTGCCAATCGCTCTGAAATATTGGATCTAACTCTATGGGAGCTGCGGCATAGAGCGCTTCGACAAGTTCGATGATGAGAGTTCGCTGTTTCGCGTAACGCTCTTGTGAAGCGGCTGCTCTAATTAAATAGTGGCTGGCAACTGCCTTCAAAAAATCTACTTCGATGCGTTGCTCTCGTGGAATCTCTAACTGTGCGCTAAAACGAGTGAGTGGTGCGTTGCCATGAATCTGGCGGGTATGTAATTCAGCCGCTAAAACAAATCGTCCGATTAATTGCGATGTAGTGTCTTTCAGCCGTGCCAGCGATCTATGCGAACGATCAAAATCTTTGGGCCAACAGGAAAGTTGTTGCAGGCGAGTAAGTGCTGCTTCTACCTCTGCCTGAGTCGCATCGCTCTTATATTGATCCACCATTTCGTTATAGAGATGTGGCAAGTCGCTTGCGAAATCATTCACTGTAATTTGGCCTGCAAATATTGCATCTTCTAAATCATGCACCGAATAAGCACAATCATCAGACCAATCCATAATTTGCGCTTCAATACATGTTTGACCCTCGGCAGCGCCAGCTCGAACCCAATCAAAGATTTCTTGGTCATCGTCATAGACGCCAAACTTTCGAGAGTTTGTCTTCTGTGACCATGGATATTTGGTAGCAGCATCAAGCGCTGCACGAGTGAGATTTAAACCAACGCTCTTACCTGCCGCATTAACAGTCTTAGCTTCAATGCGGGTTAATAAACGAAATGATTGGGCATTTCCTTCAAAGCCTCCACAAGGTGCGGCAACTTCTGCCAACGCTTCTTCGCCATTGTGGCCAAAAGGTGGATGCCCTAAATCATGGGAAAGACATGCAGTTTCGAGAAGATCAGGATCGGCTCCCAGTGATTCACCGAGTTCGCGACCAATCTGCGCACATTCCAGAGAATGTGAAAGTCGAGTGCGTTGAAAATCATTCTCCCAAGGAACTGCAACTTGAGTTTTAGCGGCAAGCCGGCGAAGCGCAGCTGAGTGAATAACTCGGGCGCGATCACGAACAAATTCAGTACGACCTGCCCGCTTCGCTGGTTCATCAAGAAATCGTTCTTGGTCAGCTGCGCTATATCCCTCAACTAACTCAGCCATACACATACCTTACAAGTCCACTATTGGCCAGATGATCGCTCACGTGAATACCTCGCCTGCCCAAAGTGATGTAGGCAAGATAAGCGCCGGCTTCACGAATCAGATAACGGGTGCGCGACTTTTCCAATGTATTAGGTCCAGTTTGAACTGGCGAACAGGTAGCAACCGCACCAAGGTCATTCGCCATTTTCATGGCACGTCCACAGTGATAAGGATCAGTTGCAATGATGACATTATAAATTTTACGAGCGCGCATTTCTGCGATGTAAGTTTTTGTCTGCGTTAATGTATCGCGCCCTGTAGCAAGAGCAATAATATTTTTCTTTGATACTCCATGCTTAAGTAACCAATAACGCCCAGCTGCCGCTTCAGTTGTTCGGTCACCTGGTGCACCTGATCCAACGGTAATAATCAGTGGGGCATAACCTAAATCTTTGATGCGCTTTGCTTCTTGTAAGCGGGCAAGCAATACATCACCTGGAGCGCCATTTAATTGCGCAGCACCTGGCACCACTATCACGTCAGCAGAATTTCTAAAGGGTGGATGGTAAGCACTTTTCCAGGTCATAAAGAGCGCGTAACCCGGAATTGCAATCACCAGAGCAATAAATGCGGTAAAGATGCGGCGAATAATGGTGAACATCAACCACCCGAGAACATATCTTCAATATCTAAATGGATCATTTCATCAGGATCGTTGAGCCATCCATCAGGCAGAGTTGGTGGACGCCCGCTGCTGGTGCGACCGCGTGGCTTCTCGCCAATCTCTATGGGGTAAGGCTGATCATCGAGTTGATCAAGAAGGTGGCGCAATTCAGAGAGTGATCCCACCATTCCAAATCGCCGACGCAATTCAGATGGAACGCGAAAACCCTTGAGATACCACGCCATGTGTTTACGTAAATCTCGACAACCGCGATCTTCAGATTCGAAATATTCAACAATCAACTCACCGTGGCGATACATCACTTCTCTTACCTGAAAGAGTGAAGGTAATACTTTTCGCTCTCCCCCATTAAATGCCTCAACTAAATCTGCAAAGAGCCACGGTCTACCTAAACAACCGCGCCCTACAACAACGCCCGCACATCCAGTCTTTCGCACCATCTCGACGCCATCGGAGCCCGACCAGATATCACCATTTCCAAGAACAGGAACACCTGTAGGTTTTAAATGTTCTACAAGATTCTTGATGGCAGTCCAATCTGCTTTTCCTTCATACATTTGCTGCGCAGTGCGGGCATGAAGTGCAACCCAAGCAACCCCTAAATCTGCTGCAGTTTTCGCAGCCTCTAAATAAGTGTGGTGATCAGTATCAATACCAATGCGCATCTTTACCGTTACTGGAATTCCAAATGGTTTCGCATTTTCAACCGCTGCTTTTACGATTTCGCGAAATAAATTGCGCTTAAAGGGAAGCGCTGCTCCTCCACCCTTGCGAGTTACTTTGGGAACGGGGCAACCAAAGTTCATATCAATGTGATCGGCTAAATCTTCTCTGCCAATCATCTTGACCGCTTCACCCATGTGATGCGGATCGACGCTATATAACTGGACAGAACGTGGTGATTCCAAAGGTCCTGGAACAATCATGCGCATCGTTTCGGGAACTCGCTCTAACAGTGCGCGCGCTGTCACCATCTCAGAGACAAAGAGCCCTGCGCCTTGTTCGCGACATAACATGCGAAAAGGCGCGTTGGTAATTCCCGCCATGGGTGCCAGCACCACAGGCGGATCTACATGATGAACTCCCGAACGTAAAGGAAGTTGCAGCGGCGCTAGCAGCCGAGTAGTCGTGGCGCTAGCCATGCTTCAACTTGATCAATAGCAATGCGCTCTTGCGCCATGGAATCGCGATCGCGAATTGTTACTGCTTGATCTTCAAGTGATTCAAAATCAATAGTGATGCAATACGGAGTTCCGATCTCATCTTGGCGGCGATAACGGCGACCGATGGCACCTGAATCATCAAAATCAATATTCCAATTCTTGCGAAGTTGCGCTGCCAAATCGCGAGCTTTGGGTGAAAGATCTGCATTGCGTGAGAGCGGTAGTACTGCAGCCTTCACTGGAGCCAAGCGGTGATCTAGTTTCATGACAGCGCGCTTTTCCATCTCGCCCTTTGCATTAGGCGCTTCATCTTCAGTAAAGGCATCCATCATGAAGGTCAGTGTGCAGCGATCAACGCCGGCAGCAGGTTCAATGACATATGGAGTCCAACGTTCGTTCTTCTCTTGATCAAAGTACGAGAGATCTTTACCAGATGCTGCCGAGTGAGCTTTGAGATCAAAGTCGGTGCGGTTAGCAATTCCTTCCAGCTCTCCCCATTCGGTGCCAGCAAATTCAAATTTATATTCGATATCAGCAGTGCGCTTGGAGTAATGCGACAACTTCTCTTTTGGATGTTCGTAGATACGCAAGCGATCTGGATTAATTCCTAGATCCTTATACCAAGCAAGGCGAGTATCAATCCAATATTGATGCCACTCTTCGTCGGTTCCGGGCACTACGAAAAATTCCATCTCCATCTGCTCAAATTCACGAGTGCGGAAGATAAAGTTTCCGGGGGTAATTTCATTGCGGAACGATTTACCAATCTGACCGATACCAAATGGTGGTTTTTTCCGTGATGTTGTGAGAACTTGGTCAAAGTTGATGAAGATTCCTTGTGCAGTTTCGGGGCGTAAATATGCGAGCCCTGATTCATCTTCGACTGGGCCGAGGAATGTTTTTAGCAATCCAGAAAATTGTTTTGGGGTTGTGAATTGGCCCTTATTGCCACATGCAGGGCAGTTCACTTCAGCGAGAGAAGCTGCTTTCTTGCCATGTTTTGCCTCATATGCTTCTTCTAAATGATCTGCGCGGTAACGCTTATGACACGAAGTACATTCAGTCAGCGGATCGCTAAAGGTTGCAACGTGGCCGGATGCTTCCCACACTTCGCGGGCTAAGACCACAGATGAATCGATGCCGACAATATCTTCGCGGCCGGTGACCATCGACTTCCACCACTGTCGCTTCACATTATTTTTTAACTCAACACCCAGTGGGCCGTAATCCCATGATGCGCGCAGGCCGCCATAAATTTCAGAAGAAGGAAAAACGAATCCACGGCGCTTGGAAAGGGAGACAATATTTTCTAAACGATCAACGGCCACTATCTTCTCCGTCCGGCTGGCTGTCGGCGAAGGCAACGGTCGTTGCCAACGTAAGTGAGAATATTTTACTCGTACGCTCCGGGCTCATCGATCGCGCGGGCCAATATAGGAATCGCCTCTAATTTAGCGCGCGTGGAACTGAGCGCTCTGCGATAAGAACCAACGTTCTCCCATTCAGTAGTCAGCACCCACAACGTTGGATCATCTAAGTTCTGTCCGATTGAACCCGAGATAAATCCCGCAGCTGCCGAGAGCACAACCTTCACCTGCTCGAGTTCGTTGCGAAAATCCACTGCATCGTTACGTGGGATGCGAAAGCGAGCGATAGCCAGCATGCCAGCAAGGGTAGCGCCAGCCATCTGGAAATGAAAATCATTTTCATTTCTGCTACTGTGCCTCTATGAATTCAGCGCTATTACTTGCTGCGGTGACATCTGGTGCCACCTTTCTCGGCGGTTTCTTGGCAATTCGCTCACGCGATCGCCTGCATTTAGTTCTTGGTTTGTCAGCTGGTTTATTACTCGGACTCGTTGCCTTTGATTTGCTGCCAGAAGTTTTCGCTTTAAACACTCACACTCTGGGCAATGTGCCAGTTGTTGCCATCGCCTTCGTTGCTGGTTTTCTCCTTTTACATTTTGCTGAACAGATATTTGGTTCGCACGAACCCGCAGAATCCGATTACGGACATGATCACGCCCACTCTGTCAATGTTGCTGGAACTTTGGGCGCGCTCGCCATGGGCGGGCATGTATTTCTCGATGGTATTGCTCTCGGCTTATCATTTAAATTAAGTAACGCACTGGGTATTGCAGTGTTCATCGCTATCTTGTCACATGCCTTCTCTGATGGGCTTAATACAGTTTCGCTTCTGATTAAAAGTGGCCATTGGACAAAGCGAGCAATCTCGCTCTTAGGTTTGGATGCAGTGATGCGCATCGGTGGGGCCGCCCTTGCCACCTACATCACAATCAGCGATCCGGCGCTAGCCATTTACTTAGCGCTCTTTGCCGGTTTTGTTATTTATTTAGCAACATCTCATATTCTGCCCGAAGCACATTCGCGCCATCCATCCAAATTAACAATGCTCGCCATAGTTATTGGAGTTATAGCCATGTGGTTGATTGTGGGAAATATCGGTGAGTAGATCACATCCTCGTGTCCTGAACACTTTGGAACGCGCTGGCGGTTTTGCCAGCGCCCAAGA
>CAZGXO010000041.1:0-10224 GCA_964529875.1 uncultured Candidatus Planktophila sp.
AAATCTTCAAATGCTTGCAGTACTTCGCGCTTTGTATTCATCACAAAGGGACCCATCCAGGCAACAGGTTCTTTAATGGGTTGGCCGCCGAGAATAAAGAGTTCTAAGTTTGGAGAGCGGTTCTCTTGTTGTTGAGCTGCGCGCACCACAATCGCATCGCCTTCGCCAAAGACGGTCAGTTGCCCCATAGAGACCGGACGTTGTTCATCGCCAACGAAACCAAAACCAGACATGGCATAGACAAGTGCGTTGTAATCCTTGCGCCAAGGCAAGCGAAGTTCCGCACCCGGTGCAACTGTTGCGTGAATCAAGGTAATTGGAGTTTGCGTAGAACCAGGACCAACATGTCCATCTACATCTCCTGCAATAATCCGAATAAGTGATCCGCCATCTGGAGTTGAAAGTAGTGCAACATCGCCTGCGCGCACATCTTGATATGCAGGAGGCGACCATTTCTTTGCTGCGGGAAGATTGACCCACAATTGAAAACCATGGAAGAGACCACCTGACATCACAAGATGTTCTGGGGGAGTTTCGATATGAAGAATTCCACCGCCAGCTGTCATCCATTGTGTGTCACCGTTAGAGATTGTTCCGCCACCGCCATTGGAATCTTTATGATCAAAGATTCCATCAATAATGTAGGTAACAGTTTCAAAACCACGATGTGGATGCCAAGGAGTTCCCTTTGGCTCACCAGGTGCATATTCGACTTCACCCATTTGATCGAGGTGAATAAATGGATCAAGCTCTGCTAAATCAACTCCTGCAAATGCGCGACGAACCGGAAATCCTTCACCTTCAAAACCTTGCGGCGCCGTTGTAATGCTCTTAATGCGACGTGCGCGCAGATGAGTTGCATCCGCGATGCGCGGAAGAACGGTGATATCGCTGACTGTTACTGCAGGCACTCGCAAACTCCTTATCTTCGATAGACAATAATGTAGTTGAAGGTTCAACTACCTGCAACTCGGATATTTACGCATGCTTATTCAGCATGAAATGACTTTGGAAAGCCACATTAGAATATTTCCGTGAACAAGCATGCGCCGAAATTACATAAGGTAATTCTCTATTACTGCTTTACGCCAATCGCTGATCCTGAAGCGATGCGCATGTGGCAGAAGGAGCTCTGCGAAAACCTTGGCCTCAAAGGGCGCATCTTGATTTCACCTCATGGAATTAATGGAACAGTCGGCGGGGAAATGGCAGATGTAAAGAAATATGTACGTCGCACCCGTATGTATCCAGGATTTAAAAAGACTGTATTTAAATGGTCAGATGGTGATGGCTCAGAATTCCCGCGTCTGCGAGTAGTTGTGAAAGATGAATTAGTTGCCTTTGGAAATCCAACTGAAATCCGCGTTGATGAAAATGGCGTTATCGGTGGCGGTATTCATCTGCGCCCTGAACAAGTTGAGGAATTGGTGAAAGAGCGTGGCGAAGAAGTGGTCTTC
Source organism: uncultured Candidatus Planktophila sp. (assembly GCA_964529875.1). Lineage (GTDB taxonomy): Bacteria > Actinomycetota > Actinomycetes > Nanopelagicales > Nanopelagicaceae > Planktophila. The sequence goes on from CAZGXO010000041.1 coordinate 1,458, forward strand.
TTTGACGGCCGTAATGCATACGAAGCCAAGATTGGTAAATTTAAAAATGCGGTTGTCCCTGATGTTCATACGTCTCGCGATTTCGTTCGCGAAATTGAGAGCGGCAAATACGATCACTTAAAAGATAAGCCCGTTGTTACATATTGCACTGGTGGAATCCGCTGCGAAATTCTTTCGGTAGTGATGAAGAATCGCGGCTTTAACGAGGTCTACCAAATAGATGGTGGCATTGTGAAATATGGTGAACGCTTTGGCGATGAAGGTTCTTGGGAAGGTTCGCTCTATGTCTTCGATGATCGCATGGCGGTAGATTTTTCAGATAAAGCAAAACTAATTGGCGAGTGTGAAAAATGCAGCGCACCCACAAAGTCATTTAGAAATTGCAACACAGCTTCCTGCCATGAATTAATTCTGCTCTGTGACACATGTGCAGCGCTGCCATCAAATCTCAGTTGCAATCACGACACAGCACGTTCTCGCGACTCTGAACTTGTTGGCTAAACCATGATCTGGTGGCCACCTGAGGTACCCACACTTACCTATGGTTTGTTGACGTTACGACCAAGCCAAGAATCCGATATCGAAGCGATTTATCAAGCCTGCCAGGATCCAATCATTTCCAGATTTACAACGGTGCCATCAAATTACCCCAAAGATTTAGCGGTTGAATTTGTGCGCTCTGATCCATTTAGTTTTCGAGAGCGCCGTGAGTTTCGTTTTGTCATAGAACATGGCAATGGCGCGGATAAGAAATTTGCTGGAGTTATCTCTTTGCACACAATTAACATTAAGAATCACACAGCAGAATTGGGATATTGGATTGAAAAATCGATGCGTGGCAAAGGCATCGGCACTCTCGCAACGCGCCTCATTACAGATTACGGTTTTGTCACAATGGGGTTTCGTCGCATTGATGCACTTGCCGATGTCGATAATGTAGCTTCACAGAAACTTCTCATGAGCGCGGGGCTAGAAAGAGAAGGAATTTTGCGAAACAAGGTCACACGAGAAGATGGGCGCCAGATTGATATGGCACTCTTTGCTGCGACACAGGAAACGTGGAAACCACTTAACCCATAGGAGAGACAGATGGAATCACTTGCGCTTGCAGTGGCAATCATGGTTTTCATTTGTATGTTTAGTGGGCCAATTACTTTAGCTCTCTCATCTCGTCTGGTGCGAGGTTGGACTACTCAGGTAGCACTTCTCATCATTCGTAGAATTATTATGGGCATCATCAACTTTTTTGGACTCTCTCTCAGCACCTTCTTTCTCTCAGCGCCTATCGGTATTCCGCTAAAAGTTGTTTCAATAATTTCCATCATCCTCAATGTGTGGGCTATTGACCGTGAATATGGTGGAACGCTTACCGACAAGGTAAGGAAATTCTTTGGAAGAAAGCCATCTGGGCCAAATCCAAATGGACCCGACAATCAAGATTAAATGTATAAAGTAATTCGTTTCGCACTGATTTCTGCGCTTGCTCTGACCTCTTTTATGGCGCCGGCGGAGGCGGATAATCCACCGCGCAAAATTATGACGGGGTGGATTCCTTATTACTCTATGAAAACTGCGCTTCCAGATGCGCTCAACAATGCAGATCTCATTAAAGAGGTGATGCCCTTTTGGTACACGCTCAAATTTGATAGCAAGGCAAAGACTCCCATCATCACCGACCTTTATGCGCCTGCTAATCCCAGTGTGCCTATTGCTGAACCATTAACTGCACTTCGAAATGCTGGCTTCTCCATTATTCCAACCATCACAGATGGAACTGCCAAGTTGGTGCTTGCCGGGTTATTGAAATCTCCTTCATCACGCGCACAAATTGTCAGTGCGATTATGAACTTAGTACGTACCAATAACTACGATGGTATTGATTTAGATTTTGAGGGTTTTGCTTTTATCGATGGTAATGAAACATGGAAATCCACCGCACCTCTTTGGGTGGCATTTGTTCGCGAATTAAGCGTTGCTCTGCGCGCTGAGAATAAAGTTTTATCAGTATCTACGCCGTATGTATTAAATCCCAATGATAAACAGAAAGGTTACTTTGTTTATGCTTGGGCAGATATTGCACCGTATATCGACAAGTTAAGGATCATGACCTATGACTATTCGGTGGCAAAAGTGGGACCACTCGGCCCCATCTTCTGGGCAGAGCGCACTGTGCAATATGCAGTATCGATTATGCCGGCCTCTAAAGTTTTTGTTGGCGTTCCTGGATACGGGCGCGATTGGGTAACTGCGGTACAAGGAATTTGTCCTGCCAATGTCGCGAGCGCAATTAAACCTGGAGCAAAAGCTGCAACCTTTGTGATGCGCGATGCTGCAGCACTCGCGGCTACTTATGGAGTAGTACCCACATATAACGAACAATATGGTGAGATGACTTTTACCTATCAAAAAACTTACACCGGACAGACTGCAACAGGTTTAGCAACGTCGTGCACCGCAACGCGCACCGCGTGGTATCAAGATGCACGGGGTTGGGCGCTCCGTGCTGCACTAGTGAATAAGTACCGAATCGCCGGAATTACCGCGTGGACTTTAGGAATGCAAGAACCGCTCGCTACTGAAACTATTCGAAAAGTTGCTAAAGAAATTGCTCCGGATCAAGTTGTAGTAACTGCGGCGATTGATAAAACCACTCTTGATTACGGCAATCCCATGGTAATTACTGCCAATTTTGCGATTAAAGATAAGTCACCCGTTATTAATGCGCCAGTGCTTATCCAAGGTAAATCTGCAGCGGATACCAATTGGCGAACTTTGGCTACTGCAACTACTGATGCCAATGGCAGAATTGAAAAGGCGTTGATTGTTGGCAAATCAACCACGGTTCGAATATTCACGGAAGCAACATGGGAGCGCACTGAAGGTGCAAGTTCAGAGTATGCAGTGACCATCAATCGAACCATGACGCTCAATGCTCCTAGTTCGCTGCGGGCTGGTGATGAAATGGTGATAAGCGGAAGTATTCGCCCACGTTCAGAAGGTGCGATTGTCACCATTGAGAAATTGGTCGGTAAAGAGTGGAAGCCACTTGAAAAAACTGCCGTGACAGATGCACAAGGTAATTTCACAGCAGTGATTCCCGGCCAATCCCGCGGAGTACTCACCTTGCGTGCCAGTGTTGCGCCAGATCAATTGTGGGCAGTTATTACAAGCCCAACATTTAATATCATTATCCGGTGATGGTAAAAACCGCAGATAAAATTGAAGAAGAGATTCGTGCAATCTTTTCTGGCGATACACCATGGGTCACCATCGTCTGGGATGACCCGGTAAATCTGCAGACATATGTTGTCTATGTCTTCATGGAGCTCTTCGGATATTCCAAAGCGCGTGCCACAGAATTAATGTTAAAAGTACATAATGAAGGTAAAGCAGTTGTCTCAACTGGAAGCCGTGAAGAGATGGAGCATGATGTTGCTCGCCTTCATGAATATGGCCTCTGGGCTACTTTGCAGCGCGGCGATCAACTATGAGTGCAACTGAGGGATTTAAACGCCACGGCGACCATTCCTATGTTGCAACTTTCGCTGAGAGTGAGAAAGAAGTCCTGCTTAATCTCTGCGAACAGATTATTGAATTATTAGCTGAGCGCACCGATGTGGGAAATGAAGATCCACTCGCTGCCATGGTGGGTATTACTTCTCATGATTCACCGCCAGAAGATGAAGTTCTGCACCGCTTACTCCCTAATGCATACGCGGATTCGGTTGATGCTGCCGAATTTCGCCGCTATACCGAATCTAATCTGCGCCAGAAGAAACAAGCGCATGCAATTTCTATGCGCATTCATCTGAAATCTGCCGAAGATGGCATCGTTGATCTCGATCATGACAATGCAAATGCGTGGCTAGGTGCCATTAACGATATTCGTTTAGCTCTTGGAGTTCGATTGAAAGTTGAGAATAATTCGCATGAAGAATTAGAGCTCCTTGCACCTGATGATCCTCTCCGAGGTGTGTATGCGGTTTACACGTGGCTTGGTTGGTTACAAGAATCCTTACTCACCGCACTTATTGATGATGCTGATGAAGATGCAGAATCTGAATTAGGAAATTCCTAAATTTTTTCAATTTACCTAAGCACCTGTCATTAGATGTAAGATGCGCAAATGGCTCTTACTATTTCACGTGTGATTGCGGATGCCATTCTTGAGCAATCACGCGCTGAATATCCTGATGAATGTTGCGGGGTCATCCTGGGTCCAGCAGGTAGCGATTCACCAGTCCGTTTAAAGCCCATGATCAATGCAGCCCATTCACCTACCTTTTATGAATTTGATCCGAAAGATTTGCTTGCGCTCTATCGAGAAGTTGATGAGAACGATGAAGAGATTGTGGTGATTTATCACTCACACACTGAGACAGAGGCATATCCGTCGCGCACCGATATCGCATATGCCGGCGAACCTGGCGCACACTATGTATTGGTCTCTACCCGCAAAGAGATTGCACCTGCTAGTGAATTTCGATCATTTCGAATTATTGATGGCGTAGTCACAGAAGAACCTGTGACTTTTCTCGATTAGAGATAACTCAGTTTTTTGGCGATAATAACGCCATGAGTATTGAAGTTCGCATCCCCACCATCCTTCGTCCTTACACAAAAGATCAGAAGTCTGTGAGCGCTGAAGGGGCAACGCTTTCTGCAGTGATTTCGCACCTTGATTCACAATATGCAGGAATTGGCGAACGCCTTCTCGAAAATGGAGCGCTCCGACGCTTTATCAATGTTTACATCAATGATGAAGATGTTCGATTCTTAGGTGGATTAGATGCGCAAGTAAAAGCTGGAGATTCCATCACGATTCTGCCTGCTGTTGCTGGTGGATAAATTTGGCGCGCTACGACTCACTTGAATCTTCGGTAGGTAACACACCTCTTATCGGCTTACCTCGCCTTTCACCTGCACCCAATGTCAGGCTCTGGGCAAAGATGGAAGATCGCAATCCAACAGGATCTATCAAAGATCGCACTGCTATTTCCATGATTGATGCAGCAGAGCGTGATGGATTATTAAAACCTGGCGCCACAATTCTGGAACCAACCAGTGGAAATACCGGAATCTCACTGGCAATGGCGGCAAAGGTTCGTGGTTATCAATTGATTTGCGTGATGCCAGAAAATACAAGTCCTGAGCGACGCCAACTTCTCGAGATGTGGGGCGCACAGATTATTTCTTCACCTGCGGCAGGTGGTTCTAATGAAGCGGTTCGCGTTGCTAAAGAAATCGCTGCTCAAAATCCAGATTATGTTTTTCTCTACCAATATGGAAATCCGGCAAATACCGAAGCGCACTACCGTGGCACCGGCCCAGAGATTTTTCAGGATCTTCCTACCGTCACTCACTTTGTTGCTGGCTTAGGAACAACTGGGACCTTGATGGGCGCTGGCCGATATTTACGAGAAAAGAATCCTAATATTCAAGTAATTGCAGCTGAGCCACGTTACGGTGAACTTGTCTATGGCCTTCGCAATATTGATGAAGGTTTTGTTCCAGAACTTTATGATGCATCAGTATTAACCCGCAGATTTTCAGTAGGCGCAGAAGATTCAGTCAAGCGCGTGCGCCAATTGCTTGAAGTAGAGGGAATATTTGCCGGTATTTCAACGGGTGCAATATTGCATGCGGCAATCGCAATGGGTGAAGAAGCCCTCCGCGAAGGAAAAGATGCAGATATCGCCTTTATCGTCTGTGATGCAGGGTGGAAATATTTATCAACTGGTGTGTATGGCAGCGATAGTGCAGCCGCCACAGATGGACTTGATGGCACTTTGTGGGCTTAAAAGCCTTCGATAAACCCAGTTAGAATGTCGGCATGAGCGATGCGCCGATTGGAATTTTTGATTCTGGCGTTGGTGGTTTAACTGTTGCTCGTGCCATTCTGGATCAACTTCCACATGAATCCACAATTTATATTGGTGACACTGCGCGCGGACCGTATGGCCCACGATCTCTTGCCGAAGTGCGGGACTTTGCACTCGAAACTCTTGATTTCTTAGTAGATCAAGGAGTGAAGGCGCTAGTGATTGCCTGCAATACTGCAAGCGCTGCGATGTTGCGCGATGCACGAGAACGTTATTCGATTCCAGTGATTGAGGTCATTCAGCCAGCAGTTCGACGAGCGGTTGCTGCAACGCGTTCTGGTCGAGTCGGAGTAATCGGAACTCGTGCCACCATTGATTCGAAGGCATATCTCGATGCATTTGCAGCTGCTCCGCAACTCACCATCGAATCAATTGCTTGTCCGCTCTTTGTGGAATATGTGGAACGCGGTGAAACATCCGGCGCTGAAATTACAAAGATTGCTCGTGAATATCTGCAACCCATGATTCACAAAGACGTTGATACTTTAGTTTTGGGATGCACGCACTATCCATTACTTACCGGAGTTATCTCCTATGTCATGGGTAATGGGGTATCGCTCGTTTCTAGCGCTGAAGAGACTGCCAAAGATCTCTATCGGGTGCTCGTTGAGAATTCGCTCTTGCGAAGTGGATCGGCTACCCCTGCAACGCATACATTTTTAGCTACCGGCGATGCGGCTGCCTTTGAGAAATTAGCGCGCAGATTTTTAGGACCTGAAGTGACAGCAGTCAAACACCAAGAGTTATAGGAGCAGATATGGCACGCAATGACGGAAGAAACGTCAATCAACTTCGCGCAATTAAAATCACGCGCGGTTGGTTACAGAATGCCGAAGGGTCTGTCTTGATTGAATTCGGAAATACCCGAGTCCTCTGCGTTGCATCTTTCACCCCAGGTGTTCCACGTTGGTTAAAAGATTCTGGAAACGGTTGGGTGACATCTGAATATGCGATGTTGCCACGTGCAACTCATACCCGTTCTGATCGCGAAAGCGTGAAAGGAAAATTAGGTGGGCGCACGCAAGAGATTTCCCGTCTTGTAGGGCGATCTTTGCGCGGCATCGTAGATACCAAAGCGCTGGGAGAGAACACCATCGTTATCGACTGCGATGTTTTGCAAGCAGATGGCGGAACACGTACTGCTGCAATCACTGGCGCATATGTTGCACTCGCTGATGCAATCAACTGGGCGAAAGCGAAAGGTCACATCAAAGCAGATGCCAAGCCGCTGACAGATTCTGTTGCGGCAGTGAGTGTTGGAATTATTGATGGAACTCCCATGCTCGATCTATGTTACGAAGAAGATGTCCGTGCAGAAACTGATATGAATGTGGTCTGTGCTGGGGACGGTAGATTTATTGAAGTGCAAGGAACTGCAGAAGGAAAACCTTTCGATCGCACACTCCTTAATTCTCTTCTGGATCTAGCAGTTGCTGGTTGCGCTGAATTAACAGCGCTACAAAAAGCCGCACTCTCGTAGTTGCAGAGCGCTGATGGCTTATCAACTTTTGCTGGCAACGCGTAACCGCGGAAAAATAGAGGAATTTCGCCGCATCTTAGAAGCTTTGGCTCCAGGTGAGATTGAATTACTGGGGCTTGATGCCTTTCCTGATACGCATGATGTGATTGAAGATGGCGCAACATTTACCGAAAATGCTCTAAAAAAAGCGCGAGAGATGTCACTTGCAACTGGCATTGCAGCGATTGCAGATGACAGTGGCTTATGTATTGATGCGCTCAATGGAGATCCAGGAATTTATTCAGCGCGATGGGCAGGAAATCACGGTGATGATGCTGCGAATAATGAAAAAGTCTTACAGCAATTGCGCGAAGTTCCAGATGGGAAAAGAGGTGCGCACTTCACCTGTGTTGCAGCGCTCTATCTTCCTGATGGCAGCAGCCATATCGAAGAAGGAAGATTTGATGGATCGATTTTGCGCGCCCCCGTCGGTGAAGAAGGATTTGGCTACGATCCGATTTTTCAGCCAGAGGGTTATTCGATATCAAGCGCTCAATTGAGCGCGGGTGAGAAGGATGAGATAAGTCATCGCGGAAAAGCGCTGCGCGCAATCGCGCCGCATGTGATGAGAGCGCTCAAAGGCGTGGGATAAACTTCCACCACATCGCAAGCCCCTAGTTTTCCAAAACCCAAGGAGATAGCCCGTGGCAGTAAAGAAGAAGAGTGCAGCTAAGAAGGCCGTGAAGAAGTCACCGGCGAAGAAGTCTGCAGCAAAGAAATCAACCGCTAAAAAATCTGCGGTGAAGAAGTCAGCTGTGAAGAAGAGTGCAGCAAAGAAATCAACGACAAAGAAGGCAACCACTCGCAAAGCAGCTGCTCGTAAAGCGCCTGCATCACGTGTCACTGCATCTCGTCCTACTGCACCAGTAAATGTCTCAACAACTCCAGCACCTGCAACTCCACGTGCAAGTTCTGCCGCAAAGCCAAGCGCAGCGCCACGTTCAGGTGGTTCTGGCAAAGTTCTTTTCGCAGTACTTGTTGCAGTTGTTGTACTTGCAGCAGTCGTGATCTCAAATTCTGGTAAAGACTCAGATGATGGTGTAAATCCAACACCGGCAGCATCTGAATCTGCAGCGCCTGAAGAATCTACAGCGCCAGCAGAATCAACTGCCCCATCAAAGATTGATCCTGCAGCAGCCACAGGTGAAGCGCCAACTCGCTTTATTGGTAACTGGAAAGATTCATCCAAGGCCGTCATGGTTCTAACATGGAAAGCGCCAGCAGGTGAAGTCACCGGTTATGTTGTAGAGACTCGCGCAAATATGGGTGAGTGGAAAGTTGTCTCTGAAGTTTCTGGAACAACTAACTCTGCAGAGTTTGCTAAGACATCTGCAGATGGATCAACTTCATTCCGCGTCAGCGCAGT
>CAZGXO010000042.1:0-10055 GCA_964529875.1 uncultured Candidatus Planktophila sp.
ACAATGTAATCAAGCGTTGGTTCAAAGGATGCTGGCGTCACTTGCGTGATGTCATTTTTGATTTCATCTAAGGTATAACCAATAGCCAATTTGGAGGCAATCTTGGCGATGGGAAATCCCGTTGCCTTCGAAGCGAGAGCTGATGATCGAGAAACTCGGGGATTCATTTCAATCACAATGATGCGACCATTATCTGGATTGACAGCAAATTGAATGTTGCAACCACCCGTTGCAACACCTACCTCTCGAATAATTGCGATAGAGAGATCGCGGAGCTTTTGATACTCAACGTCAGTCAATGTGAGAGCCGGAGCTACAGTGATTGAATCCCCGGTGTGAACGCCCATCGGATCGATATTTTCGATGCTACAAACGATTACGACATTGTCAGTCTTGTCGCGCATGACTTCTAATTCGTACTCTTTCCAACCCAAGATTGATTCTTCGATCAGAACCTCTGATGTTGGGCTGTGCCGTAGACCCGCACCTGCAATTTGCCGCAGTGACTCTTCGTTAAAAGCGATTCCCGAACCTAATCCACCCATAGTAAAAGATGGCCTAATAACTACGGGGTAATTTAACTGCGCCGCAGCAGCGAGTACCTCATCCATAGTGTGGCAAATGATGGAACGAGCAGATTCTCCGCCAATCTTTTCGACAATCTCTCGGAATTTTTCACGATTTTCACCACGTTCGATTGCATCTACATCTGCACCAATCAATTTCACATTGTATTTTTCGAGAGTCCCTGCCTTATATAGTCCGATGGCAGCATTGAGGGCAGTCTGCCCCCCGAGCGTTGCCAAAACCGCATCTGGACGTTCCTTAGCAATAATCTTTTCAATAAATTCTGGCGTGATGGGTTCGATATATGTCGCATCTGCAAATTCAGGGTCGGTCATAATGGTTGCAGGATTTGAGTTCACTAAGATGACTCGAATTCCTTCTGCTCGCAAAACTCGACACGCCTGAGTTCCAGAATAATCAAATTCGCATGCCTGGCCAATCACGATTGGCCCCGAACCAATGACGAGAACGCTCTTAATTGAAGTATCACGGGCCATTAACGTACCTGCGCACTTCTTGGGTATCGCTGCATCACTTCTACAAAACGATCAAAGAGATAAGCAGCATCGTGCGGTCCAGCTGCAGCTTCGGGGTGGTACTGAACGCTAAATGCTCCACGTTCTAGAAGTTCGAGCCCTTCGACGACTGAATCATTGAGACAGAGATGAGTAACTTGTCCTGGACCAAATACTGTTGTGAATCCACCATCAATAGGAGCTTTAAGAGCGAAGCCGTGGTTATGTGCTGTGATCTCGACTTTTCCAGTGCGCTTATCAATGACCGGTTGGTTAATTCCGCGATGCCCAAATTGCAATTTGTACGTTTCAAATCCAAGCGCTCTTCCCAAAATTTGATGTCCGAAACAAATACCAAATATGGGAATTTCCTCAGAGAGAATCTCTCGCACAAGATCAATCGTTGAAACCATAGTCGCCGGATCTCCTGGTCCATTGGAGAGAAAAACTCCATCAGGAGAAATAGCTTTGATATCCTCTAAAGTGACGTTATACGGCATTACATGAACCTCAATGCCACGCTCTGCCATATTCCGCGGCGTTGCACCCTTAATTCCTAAATCAATCGCAGCAACAGTAAATCGCTTCTCCCCAACAGCTGGAATGACATATGTCTTTTCAGTAGAAACATCCGCACACAAATATGCACCAGCCATCAATGGTTGTTTACGTACTTCAATCACCATCTCTTCACGCGTGAGTTCTACTCCTGAAAATATTCCAACACGCATCGCACCACGATCACGTAAATGCCTGGTTATCGCTCGAGTATCTACGCCTTGAATACCGACAATGCCCTGCTCTATCAAGGTTGCTTCAAGATCTGCTTCACTACGCCAATTGCTCGTAAGGGTGGAAGGGTTTCGCACGACAAAACCTGCCACCCAATACTTCCTTGATTCATTATCAAATGTGTTTACTCCAGTATTTCCAATATGTGGAGCAGTCATGACCACTACTTGTTTGTGATACGACGGATCGGTAAGCGTTTCTTGATATCCAGTCATGCCAGTTTGAAAGACTGCTTCCCCGAAGGTCTTACCTGTTGCGGCCCAAGATCTGCCTTCGAAAATTCTGCCATCATCAAGGACAAAAAATGCTTTACCCATTAAGCACCCGCCATAAAGGTCAATGTTCCGTTGAAGAAGGTTGCCTGCACTTGACCGGGTAATTCCATGCCATGAAATGGAGTATTGCGACTACGCGAGGCGAGTAGATCTCTATCCACCCGATATGTTGCATGAGGGTTCATGATTGTTATGTGCGCCGCTTTTCCAACAGTTATCCCGTGGCCGTGATTTTCGTATCTACCAATCTTCGCCGGCGTAGCGCTCATCCGTTCGCCCACGGTCTGCCAATTCATTAATCCACTTTGCACCATAGTGAGATTGACTATTGAAAGTGCTGTCTCTAAACCAAGCATTCCAAACGATGCGGCTTGCCATTCGCATTCCTTAGTTTCGGCTGGATGTGGCGCATGATCTGTTGCCACAATATCAATGACTCCTTCAGCTAACGCTTCACGAAGTGCCATGACATCTGATTCTGTTCGAAGGGGTGGATTCACCTTATATATTGGATCGTAGCTTCGCGCTAATTCATCAGTAAGAAGTAAATGATGGGGTGTAACTTCAGCGGTAACTTGAATACCGCGTGATTTTGCCCAACGAATAATTTCTACACCGCCACGCGTTGTCACGTGACAGATGTGTAGGCGAGCTTGAACGTGGTCTGCAAGCAGAACATCGCGGGCAATTATTGATTCTTCTGCGATTGCAGGCCATCCCTTTAATCCAAGTTCGGATGAAACAAATCCTTCATTCATCTGGCTATCTTGCGTGAGTCGAGGTTCTTGAGCGTGCTGGGCAATTACTCCATCAAACTTCTTCACATACTCGAGAGCGCGTCGCATCATCAGTGGATCAAAGACGCAATTTCCGTCATCGCTAAAAATTCTTACCCGTGCGACTGAATCTGCCATAGCTCCGATCTCTGCCAAGTGTTCGCCGTGCAGCCCTTGCGTCACTGCGCCAATCGGAAATACATCAAGGAGTCCAGCTTCTTGTCCGAGTCGGAAAACTTGTTCTACAACTCCAGCGGTATCAGCAACCGGTGACGTGTTTGCCATTGCGCTGAGAGCAACAAATCCACCACGCGCACCTGCTTGTGAGCCAGATTGAACTGTTTCAGCATCCTCTTTTCCTGGCTCACGGAGGTGAGTGTGTAGATCAACCAAACCTGGAAGCGCGACACTGCCTTTACCATCAATTTTCGTTGCACCTTCGAGTGAAAGTGATGGACCAATCTCTTTCACGAGACCATCAGCGATAGCAATGTCTACAACTTTTCCCTCAAGCTCTACATTCTGAAGAAGATATTTGCTGCTCATGAACTTGTCACCTCACTCGATCCACTTCCTGCAAGGAGCAGATATAAAATTGCCATTCGAACATTTACTCCATTAGCAACTTGTTCAACAATCACAGATCGAGCGCTATCTGCGCTATCTGCAGTGATTTCAAGACCTCGATTCATAGGTCCTGGGTGCATCACGATTGCATGTGGTTTCATCTTCTTCAATCGATCTGAATTCAGAGAAAAATATCGAGAATATTCTCGGGCATTGGGAAAGAACATTTCAGACATACGTTCTAATTGAATTCTCAGCATCATTACTACATCGACTATTTCAATGACGTGATCTAAATCGTAGGAAATATCTACCGGCCATTGTTCGACTCCGACAGGGAGAAGAGTCGGTGGCGCAACCAGAGTTACCTTTGCGCCTAATTTATTAAGTAGCAACACATTTGATCGCGCTACGCGAGAATGGAGGATGTCTCCAACAATGGCTACATGCAGACCAGCGAGTGTGTCGCCGCCTTGTACTAAGTGGCGCCGGATTGTGTACGCATCAAGCAGCGCTTGACTTGGATGTTCATGTGTTCCGTCACCAGCATTGACAACCGAACCTGTCATCCATTGATTATCTGCTAGTCGCGTTGCAGCTCCACAGGCGGAGTGACGAATAATGACTGCATCAGCGCCCATAGCTTGCAGAGTTTGCGCTGTATCTTTGAGCGATTCACCTTTGCTCAAACTAGAACCTTTGGCAGAAAAATTGATCACATCAGCCGAAAGTCGCTTCGCTGCTGCCTCAAATGAGATGCGGGTTCTGGTTGAATCTTCGGCAAAGAGATTGACGATGGTACGTCCGCGTAGAGTAGGTAACTTCTTCATCGGACCTTCGGTCGCTTTAGCTAATTCTTCTGCAGTATTGAGGATGGAGATTGCATCTGCTTCTGATAAATCGTTGATTGAGAGTAAATGTTTCATTGCGCATCTCCCTCATCAACTGTCACTGCATCCACGCCGTCGATTTCAGCGAATTGAACTCGAATCGATTGGTGCAGAGAAGTAGGAAGATTTTTTCCGACATAATCTGCGCGGATAGGTAACTCCCGATGGCCGCGATCGACGAGAACGGCGAGTTGCACAGTTCGAGGGCGACCAATTTCTCCCAGAGCATCAAGAGCTGCGCGAATGGTCCTCCCAGAGAAGAGAACGTCATCAATCAGCACCACATTACGATCTTCAACACCGAGAGAAGGAATGACAGTTGGCATGAGCGCGCGGGGCGGGCGTAGCCGCAGATCATCGCGATGCAAGGTAATGTCGAGGGTTCCCTGTTGAATTGCAGCGCCCTCAATTTCAGCGATATTTGCTGCGATTCGCGCAGCCAAATAAGCGCCGCGTGTGGGAATTCCTAAGAGTGTGACTGAGGAGGAACCAGAATTACGTTCCAAAATCTCATGGGAGATGCGCATAATCGCGCGAGCGATATCTGGCGCAGGCAGAGCAAGACTCATTTTCTCTCCTTCCCTGCCTCTCTGGACAGGTCGTTAAAGGATGCGGCGCAAGGATAGCACAAGGTGTGGATTGCGCCCATTTCAGATAAGCGACATCAATTAGCGTGGCTCAATGAACATTCATTCTGACATCACGATTGCCGATATCTGCCTCAAATTACGTCACATTCGCAACGCACAAAATCTGACCCTCTTTGAAGTGGAAAAATTAAGCGGTGGCCGAATCAAAGCGGTGGTCTTGGGCTCATATGAGAGAGGGGCGCGCTCATTGAGCGTAAAGCGCGCTCTTGAGATAGCCGCACTTTATGGAATTCCAGCAGATGAGCTTTTTCGGGGAGCGCCTAGGAAAGAGATATCAGATCCGGCCAAGCGAACACTTGATGTCCGGCAGTTAAAGAAAAACTTTCAACGGAGCGCGGCTCTAACGGCGGTAGCCCATTTTGCAGGTGAAATGCAGAAACGACGCAATGATTGGAACGGGGAATTGATCTCCTTACGGAATACCGACTTTGAGATGCTGGCGATAGCTACTTTACAGAGCACGCAGCAATTAGATGATGAACTTACGGGGAAAGGAATTCTCTTTGCGCGCAGTTAGTGCGCGATACTTTCTCTGATCATCGAGATCTTCCCCAACACCCCGTGAATGTACGAAGCAGATTCATCAGTAGATAATTGTTTTGCAAGCTCTAGCGCTTCATTGATGACGACCCCTTCGGGTAAATCAGGCGTCCAAATCAATTCATAAATAGCAAGGCGCAAGATGTTTCGATCAACCGTGGGAAGGCGATCCATATCCCAACCCTGCGCATATGTTGAAATCAGCTCATCAATCTTGCGCTTTTGTGCAGAGATTCCAGCAATCAATTCGCGGGTAAATTCACGAATAGGTCTGGCATCTGCATCGGAATCATCATCGGAACGAGAAGCGAGAATATCGATCGCAGCTGTGCCTCTGATATCTGCTTCATAGAGCAGGTCAAGAGTCTGCTTACGGGCCTTACTTCGTGCTGACACTAGTTAGCTCGGCCTAGATATGAACCATCTCGAGTATCGACAAGTACTACCTCATCTTGTTTGATGAAGAGTGGAACTTGAATCTGAATTCCTGTTTCGACGGTAGCGGGTTTGGTACCACCTGATGAACGATCACCTTGCAAGCCAGGCTCGGTATAGGTGATCTTAAGTGCGACAGATGCTGGCAGTTCCACATAAAGTGGGTTGCCTTCATGAATTGCAACAATCGCTTCGGTATTTTCCAACATGTAATTAGCTGCATCTCCCACTGTATCTGCAGAAATTGTCATCTGGTCATAGCTGACGTTATCCATAAAAACAAAGTCGGCGCCTTCTTTATATAAGAAGTTCATCTCTCGCTTCTCTAAAATTGCTACTTCAACCTTAACGCCAGCATTAAAGGTCTTGTCCACAACTTTTCCGCTGAGCACTTGCTTGAGTTTGGTTCGAACAAATGCTGGACCTTTGCCAGGCTTCACATGTTGAAACTCCACCACGGTCCAGAGTTGGCCCTCGATATCTAGGGTCATGCCATTCTTTAAATCATTCGTTGTTGCCACGATTGCTCCAGTTCGCCAAGTGCATAAGTAGCAAGTTTACCGCAGTGTTTTATAAAAAAATAATCAACGAATCAGCGCTTTAAGTGCGGAAAGGGCAAGGACATAAGAATGCGGCCCAAAGCCTGCAACAGTTCCTTTCGCAATTCCCGAAATCACTGATGTGTGACGAAATTCCTCACGGGCGAGTGGGTTAGATAGATGAACTTCGATAAGAGGCGCTTTTACGAGCTCTGCGGCGTCACGAATTGCATATGAATAATGAGTAAAGGCGGCAGGATTAATGATGACCGGAGTCTCTGCTGTTGCTGCTTCATGCAACCAAGAAATAATCTCTGCCTCATCATTGCTTTGGCGAATATCGGCAGTGAATCCATGTTCGGACGCTGCTTTGCTGATGTACTCAACAAGTTGCGGATACGACATATCACCGTATAGGGAAGAATCCCTCAGAGCCAATTGATCTAAATTCGGCCCATTGAGGATTAAAACTCTCACTGACATATTTTCTCATAAGCTTTGAGTAAGGCGCCTTCACTGGGATTTTCCAACCTTTGTGTCTTTCCCAGATCAGTGATGACGACAAATCGCATGTTATTACCGCGAGATTTCTTATCCCGGCGCATCGCAGCGAGCAACTGCGGAAAATCGCCATCTTGGTATCGAGTTGGCAAGTTAAGGGCTTGCAAAATCTCTTCATGAAGCGCCACGTGTTCACTGGATAAAAGACCGAGCTCCTGCGATAAATAGGCGATAAAGATCATCCCTATTGCTACGCACTCACCGTGGCGCATCGAATATTTGCAATGTAATTCAACTGCGTGGCCGAAGGTATGGCCATAATTCAAAATTTCTCGATCAAATCCTTCACGAAAATCTCCCGAGACAACTTGCGCTTTCACAGCGATTGCTCTCTCTACGAGCTCTTCGGTAAGACCTCGATTGGCTCGAATCTCCTTCAGTGAATTCTTCTTCACTAACTGCAATATGGACGGATCTTGTATAAATCCACATTTGACGACTTCAGCGAGCCCTGCGGCAAAATCTCGATCCGAAAGAGTCGCTAACCATTCAAAATCAATGATGACCTCTGTTGGCGAATGAAATGCGCCGATAAGATTTTTGCCATAATCGCTATTGATTCCCGTCTTTCCACCTATGGCCGCATCAACCATGCCAGCCACTGTTGTGGGAATTGCCAACCATTCAATTCCGCGCAGCCAACTTGCCGCGGCAAATCCAGCACAATCAGTGACCGCTCCGCCGCCGATAGCAACTATGGCATCTGATCGCGTGAAGCCACTTGCCCCGAGCCAATCCCACACCTTATGTAAAGTGGCAGCGCTCTTGCCCGCCTCACCATCGGGGATTTCGAAATAGAAGAACTCGCTATCTCCAGCAACAAATTGCGGAATTCTATCTTTCATGGATTGACTGAAAATAACCGCAACTTTTTCGCGCTCTTTTGCAAAGTCCACAACTGCCGAAATAGTTTCAGCTCCGATCAGAACTTTGTACGTTCGTTCTGCTTTTATGGAAATCTCTTTCATGAGGTTCCGCTCTTCACAAGAGAGGCCATCGCTAATTCCAGAACTTCTTCTTCGCTCTTGCCATCAACGTCAATAGTGACATCTGCAAGAACCTGATAAATAGGTCGTCGCTCTTCCATCAACTTCTGCCAGGTGCCACGTGGATTTTCGAGAAGAAGGGGACGGTCACGATTAAAGCCAATCCGTGGCGCGACAGTTGCTAGCGAGACATCGAGAAAAATTATGTGAGAGGCAACTGCTCGCAGCGCTGATTGCGCATCTCGGGAAATAGGAGCGCCTCCCCCAAGCGCCAAGATGGCTCCATCTCGAAGGAGCTCATCGCGCAATACACTCTTTTCGATTCTGCGAAACTCTTCTTCACCTTCATCAAGAAAAATTTGTGCAACAGATTTGCCTTGTTGGCTCTCAATGATTGAATCAGTATCGTGAAATTCAGCAGATAAGCGGGCCGCCATTAAACGACCAATTGTTGTCTTGCCACTTCCCATGGGACCAATCAAGATTACGCGCGGGGCCATATCTGCAATTCCTACTTGAAAGGTAGATTCTGCATATAGGACATGTAGTTTCGTTTAACCTCTTGGACTGAATCGCCACCAAACTTTTCAAGTACCGCATCCGCAAGTACGAGCGCTGCCATGGCTTCACCTACAACCCCAGCTGCCGGTACGGCACACACATCAGAACGTTGATTAATTGCTTTTGCTGCTTCACCCGTTTTTACATCAATCGTGTCTAATGCTTTAGGTACCGTCGAAATCGGTTTCATCGCAATTGAAACTCGCAGGATTTCTCCATTGGACATGCCACCTTCAGTTCCTCCGGCCCGATCAGTGCGCCTTTGGATATCTCCTGTCCCACTGCGTTCGATTTCATCATGAGCAACAGAACCTCGCCTCGTTGCGGTAGTAAAACCATCGCCTATCTCCACGCCCTTAATAGCTTGAATTCCCATCATGGCGCCCGCGAGCCGTGAATCAAGTCTTCGATCCCAATGAACATGAGAACCAAGTCCAGGTGGAAGATTGAAAGCTAATATTTCACAAACCCCACCTAAAGTATCGCCATCGGCATGGGCGGCTTCAATCTCTTTCACCATCTTTGCACTTGTACTTGCATCTGCGCAGCGGACTGGATCATCGTCAATGCGAGCCATATCAAATTCTGAAGGTAGTGCAGTCCCTTCAGGGATTCGAACCGACCCGATTGAAACCACGTGACTTAAAATCGTAATTCCAATTGTTTGTTCAAGAAATTTGCGAGCGATAGCGCCAAGTGCAACTCGAGCAGCTGTTTCACGTGCACTTGCCCGCTCTAAGATGGCACGAGCATCGTCAAAGCCATATTTCTGCATTCCCACCAAATCAGCATGCCCTGGACGTGGTCTGGAAAGTGGAGCATTACGAGCAAGATGGGCGATCTCCTCATCAGGGACCGGATCTGGCGACATAACCTTTTCCCATTTAGGCCATTCGCTATTTCCTACCTGAATGGAAATAGGCCCACCTTGTGTTATCCCTAACCTAATCCCACCAAGTATTGAAACTTTATCTGCTTCAAAATTTTGCCGCGCTCCTCGACCAACTCCGAGTCGGCGCCGCGCTAGATGAAAATCAATATCGGATGTAGTGACTTGAATGTGAGCTGGCAGCCCTTCCACAATTGCAGAGAGGGCCGGACCATGTGATTCACCTGCAGTCATCCAACGCATTTGCATATTCTCGCAGATTTTCTGAAAGTAGGTGCGCCAATAACGCTGACTTTCTAGCAACTATCAAGAATTTAGAATAGAGATGCAAAAAATCCCGTTGTAATGGCGGGAGCGAGGGGCACACTGATGCGAAAGGAACGGAAGTAAATCAGCCACAAAACTGATGTCGCTAAGGCTCCCCCAGCAAAACCCATAAAAAAAGCGGTGTAGTGACCTACCGATATACCGCATATCAACAGCATAGATATGAGTTTCAAATCCCCTGCACC